>DATEHB010000117.1:0-6556 GCA_035279805.1 Candidatus Acidiferrales bacterium | reverse complement strand
TTGCATATTCGCGTGCACGTAATTAACATGCTTGCGTGAAATTTTGCGGCAGAGTTCGGCGCCTCGAGTCAGTGCACGGCGAAGGGTCTCTTGTTTTTTGGGAACTTTGAGGCTGTGCCGTGCCGCGATACTCGGTCATTTCTAATCGGCACAGCAAATTATTAGAAACGGTCGTAAGTTATTGAAAACACACGGTAACGTGCAGTTCTAATCGGTACAAATTAGCACTTTGCGCGACGCGGCAATTCGTAGAAAATCGAGTGCCGCGATGGACGCGAGTTTGCCGAATGCACGACGCTAAAAAGGAGCGGTCTCGAAGCAGTGAAAGGAAAACGATCAGTTTTTCGTTGTCATTCTGAGCGCAGCTTGCCTGCGGTTGTCCGCCGTGGCGGACGGGCGGCGAAGAATCTGCTTCTCGCAGTCGCGCAGAAACTTGCAACGTAAATTTGTGACGTAAAAATGCGAAGCCTGGCCAACTCAGCGATTGAAAAAGCGCTGGCGCGCGGCGCCACTTACGCTGACGCGCGCGTGATGGACATTCGCCATCGCGACGTTGCCACGAAGAACGGCCAGGTCGGGCGTGCCGCCGAAGCCGAATCGCTCGGCATCGGCCTTCGCGTGATTGCTCACGGCGCGTGGGGATTCGCCTCGACGGATCGCCTGAGCCGCGAAGGAATCGAAGCCTGCGCCGTTGAAGCCGTCGCGATTGCAAAAGCCTCCGCGATGGCGAAACGCCACGACGTTGTGCTTGCGCCCGAGCAGCCTTACGTCGACACGTGGCAAAATCCATTCGTCAAAGATCCGTTTCGCATTCCGATTGAAACGCAAATCGCGGTGCTGCTGCGCGCGGACGCCGAGATGCGCAAAGTCAAAGGCGTCACGCTGGCCGAAGGCTCGATGTCGTTCCGGAAAATCGAGCAGCTTTTCGTTTCGAGCATCGGTTCCGTGATTCATCAGGTGAAAATGCAATCGGGAGCGGGAATCGTTGCGACGAGTTTCGCGGGAGAGGAAATTCAGAAGCGCTCGTATCCGAATAGTTTCGGCGGCCAGCACATGCTGCGCGGCTACGAATTAATCGAAGAACTCGATCTGGTGGGCCACGCGCCGCGCATCGCTGAGGAATGCGTCGCGTTGCACAGCGCCGCGCCGTGTCCCGAAGGGCAGCGCACGATTATTCTCGATAGCTCGCAGCTTGGATTGCAAATTCACGAATCCATCGGCCATCCCATCGAGCTCGACCGTGTCCTCGGCATGGAAGCGAATTTCGCGGGCATGAGTTTTCTTACACTGGATAAATTGAATTCGCTGCGTTACGGCTCGGACATCGTCAACGTTGTCGCCGACGCGCGGCTGGCGCACGGCCCGGGCTTGGGTACATTCGGCTACGACGACGAAGGCGTCCCCGCGCAATGCACGCCGATTATCACCAATGGAGAATTCACGGGCTATCTGACGAATCGCGAAACAGCCGCGGCCATCGGCCAATCGCGCTCGAACGGCACCATGCGCACAGAAGGCTGGAACCGCCTGCCGATTATTCGTATGACGAATATCAGCATTTTGCCGGGCGACCGAAAATTCGACGAGTTGATCGCCGATACCGACGACGGAATTTACATGGAAACGAATCGCTCGTGGTCCATCGACGATCGCCGCTATCATTTTCAGTTTTCCACGGAAATTGGATGGGAAATAAAAAATGGCAAGCGCGGGCGCATGATCAAGACTCCGAGTTACAGCGGAATCACCACGGAATTCTGGAATAGTTGCGACGCGATTTGCTCGCGGGATTATTGGACGCTGTGGGGCACGCCGAATTGCGGTAAAGGCCAGCCCATGCAGACGATGGGCACGGGGCACGGAGCATCACCTGCGCGTTTCCGCAACGTGAAAGTGGGAATCGCCCTCGCAAAATAATGGCCGGGAATACGAAAACGCGAACAGGGAAACGCGCTGCGGCGAGAACTTCGCAACGCGGGCACGCGGTTGCGGTGGAGCATCGTCTTGGGCCCGCCGAATTGAAGCGCATCACGGAGAAAATCTTCAAGCTGAGTGAAGCGGACGAAACGGAAGTCGATATCAACGCCGTGACTAGCGCGCTCACGCGTTTCGCCAATAACACGATTCACCAAAATGTCGCGGAGCAGGGAATTACGATTTCCGTTCGCGCGGTTGTCGATGGCCGAACAGCTCGCGCCTCCACGAACAAGACCGACGATGAATCGCTGCGCCGCGTGACGGCCGCTGCGCTGGATTTGGCGCGTGTGCAGCCGCGGAATCGCGAACTGTTGCCAATGATCGGGCAACAAAAACTCACGAAAGTCGACCGCTTCGTCGCTAAAACTGCGGCGGCGACGCCCGCAGATCGCGCGCGCGCGGTAACATCAGTCTGCCGGATGGCAGATGCGAACAAGCAAACGACAGCAGGGATTTTCTCCACCGGTCTCGCGGAAATTGCGCTGGCGAATTCGCGCGGCCTTTTCGAATATTACGACGACACGCGAGCGGAATTCTCCGTGACGATTCTCGAAAAGGATTCTTCTGGCTGGGCCAAGGCCACGTCTTCGCGCGTCGATGAGATCGACCCGGAAGCCCTCGCCCGGCGAGCGAGTGAAAAGGCGGCTGCCTCGCGCGCGCCTCGCGAAATTCCCGCGGGACGTTACACGACAATTCTCGAACCCGCCGCCGTTCTCGATCTTGTTGGATTTTTATTTTACGACTTTGCCGCCACTTGCGTCGCGGATCAGCGCTCGTGCTTCACGGGGCGGATGGGCAAGAAACTGTTCGGCGAGAATATTTCCATTTGGGACGACGTATATCATTCACTTCAGCTCGGCCCGCCGTTCGACGGCGAAGGCGTGCCGCGAAAGAAAGTCGCACTGGTCGAAAAAGGTGTCCCGCTGAATTTGGTCTATTCGCGAGCCAGTGCGAAGAAGGCAAACACGAAACCGACTGGCCACGGATTTTCGCTGCCAAGCGAAGACGGCGAAGCACCGTTCAATCTAGTTTTCGCCGGAGGGAAAGTTTCCACTGAAGAAATGATTCATTCAACCGAGCGTGGTCTGCTGATCACGCGGCTGTGGTACATCCGCGAAGTCGATCCCTACCAGAAAATTCTCACGGGCATGACGCGCGACGGCACATTCCTCGTTGAAAACGGCCGCGTCACCGGCGCGGTGTGGAATTTCCGCTTCAATCAAAGCATCATCGAGATGCTTTCGAATGTCGAGATGCTTGGTGCCGCCGTGCGCGCGTCGGGCGAAGAATCATTCGATATGGTTGTGCCTGCCATGAAAGTCCGCGGCTTCCACTTCAGCGAAGTCACAAAATTCTAGCCAAGAGACTTGTTGCGATGTCATTTCGAGGAACCAAAGTGATGGGGGAATCTGCTGTTCGCTGGAATTCGGGACAAAGCAGATTTGCAGGCAAGCTCGGGATGACAAATGAAAGAAATTCGCGAAGCAATTGCAGCGCGTTTAGGGCTTGGTGAATTGCAGGCTGGAGATTGTGCGCGAGATTACGTTCTGCTGGATTTGCACGAGGTCCGTGTTCGCCGACGTGACTCCGAAAATCGTGAAGAAATTGTCACCGCGGCTGAGCAACATCACCGTTCCGCTCCACTGCTGGTCGTTTGCCATTCCTTGAAATTGATATTCAATCGCGTGCAGGCCCGCGACGATTGTTTGCCGCGCCGCCTGCGGCCGATAGTCGTCGAACATATTTGACAATCGCTCATTTGTGGACGCGACATGCGTTTGCAACGTGCCGCTGGATGGTTCAAGCCCAATAATCAGATACGTCGTCTGATCCGATGTGCCCATCGCCACCACAGCGCCAGGCAACGCGGCGCGCGCGCCTTCGATCAGCTCCCAGTCAGGCGGTTTGTAAATGCGGAAACCGTATGTATCGTTGATATAGAGATTGCCCTGCACTTCTTCGCGCACAGGAATCGGCGCGGGCGTTTCCGGAACAGGCGGCGCAGTCGCAGAAGTGGCCGCCGAAGACGCAGGTGTCTGCTGATTTGTCGCCTGCGGCGCGGGTTTTGCAACGGCGTCGTGAGTTGGCGCCGCCGGCGGTTTCGTTACGACGGCGCTGGAAATATTATTTGTCGCGGTTTTCTCTGCACCAGCGGTTTCTTCGGATTTGGCGTCGCGAACTGATTTCGCGGATTCTTCGTGCTTCGCCGCGACGGCGTTTTCATCCTTGGGCGTGTTCGTCGAAGACGATGCAGGGCCTGACTTTGCTTTCTCAGGCGCGGACGATTTCCCCGCTTTCTTTTCCGGGGGATTGGATTTCGATACGGTGATCGATGCTATCGCGTCTCGATCGACCAACGCGAAGCCGTAGCTGGTCTTCACGCGGAATGAATTTCCTTCGTAGCCGACAATCGTGCCAATGACCGTCGAGCCGTCTTTCAAATGAAATTCATCGGCGCGAGCAACCACGGCAAAAAGCAAAGCAACCGCGAGAATCAGGCTGGCGCGTTTCATTGTACCGAGAAGCTGTCTCATAAATATTTCGATCGAGCTAGCGGGCAGCCCTCAGGGGTTAAAACCCCTTAATTTACCAAGCCTTTATCGGCACGGCTGAAGCCGTGCCCTGACGAAACCCATGTATGAGATAGCTGATGGCTTCTAGTATGGCGACACGACCGGCGGAGGGCAAGCGTCAGGAACAGGGAAGTGTCGCTTCGGTCAGCTTGGGCGGAGGGTCAGGTCGAAATTGGCTGGTGGCGAGGGCGACTCGGGAGAGTCGTGAAGACAATGGAGCCGCCCGCGCTGTGTTTTGAGTCACGCGGAAAGCATAGCAGAAATTCCCGGTTGCGGCGAATAAAAAGCGAAAGACCTCACGTCAGCCCGGCAGAAACCGCCGGTCGGGACGTGAGCTACAAGTCAGGCTCGGCGTCAGACTGTCGTGCCATGACTCGCCATTTGTAGCTCGTCCCACCACCGATGATTTTATCTGCACTTTCGCTGAAGACTGCCCGAAAAACGTCAGCTCGGCGGAAGCCGTAGGGCGGGACGTGAGCTACAGGTTGGGGGTCGGCGAGAGACTGTCGCGTGCCATGGCTCACCATTTGTAGCTCAGGTCCACCACCGATGATTTCATCTGCACTGTCGCTGAGGACTGCCCGAAAAACCTCACGTCAGCCCAGCAGAAGCCGCCGGGCGGGATGTGAGCTACAGGTTCGCAGCCACAGCCGCAGGCGAGATGCAGTCAATCCGGGAGATTGAGGCAGTCGCGATGGATTTATGCGTAAAGGGTGACGCCAAGCCAGAGGGCGAAGGAAAGCACGCCCGCGACCAGGAGAAGGGTGCGGACGCTTTTCTTGCGCACCGCCGCCACAATGACGCCCAGGCCACAGAAGAGGAAGGCCGCCTCCGCCCAGAACGTTCCCAAGCCGGAGCCGGTTTGCAGTTCACCGACAGTATGCTGGTAAAGCACGGAGCCCATGGAGTTTGCGCCGGACAGGATCGCCGCAAGAAAGCCGGCAAGGGCGAGTCCGCCAAGCCAGTGAGGCACAGCAGGGCCGCGCTTGGCGTCACGCCAATCCCAGAAGGTCTGTCCGATAACCAGCGCGACGATCATCACAACGAAAAGGGCCATGGGCTGCCTCAATTGCTCGCGGATTCCAAAGGCAATTCGGCGGCCAGGAGGCGAAGTACTAGATGAAACTGTAAGTCGTCCTTTTCGTACCACTTAGCATCGTCATAAGCAGAGCGACGACACGTGATGATTCGAAACTTTTCACATTCGGGCACACAGTTTTTCCTTTTTGATGACAAGTAAGCACATGTGCTGCGCTGGCGTTCCGGCGGCTGCGGAGGATTCTGCTACGATACGGCTGGATGAGCCGACCGTGGGTGATTGCGCATCGAGGGGCTTCGGGACACGCGCCCGAAAATACCATGGCGGCGTTTCGGCGAGCCGTTGAGCTGGGGGCGACGTTCATCGAGACGGATCTGCGGCTGTCGCGCGACGCGCGATTCGTAGCGATTCACGATGCGACTTTGGATCGCACGACGAATGGGCGCGGATTGGTGCGCGATTTTACTCTCGAACAATTGCGCGAACTGGATGCAGGGTCATGGTTCGGCGAGAAATCCGCGGGAGAGCGGATTCCGACGATTGAAGAGATTTTTGCATTTGCGCGCGAGGCCGACGTCGTTTTCTACTTGGAAATCAAACACGAAGGCACCTGGGGAGTGCATCATGCAATGGCGAGCGCGCTGCGTGCGGCGGAAAACGCTCCGGCGCGGTGCGTGGTGATTTCGTTTGACGCGCGCACGCTTGAAAATTTGCGGCGGCTGGATGCGACATTGATGATGGGGCTGCTTTTCGAAAAGCCGATGCCGGATGCAATTGCGAAAGCGCAGAAAATTGGAGCGCGTCAGATCTTGCCGCGGGCGGATCTGGTTACGCGTGACCTGGTTGAGAAAGCGCATCGCGCGGACATGCAATTGGCGACGTGGACAGTGAATGAGCCCGAGGAAATGCGCGTGCTGATTTCGACGGGCGTCAACGGAATTATGACGAATTATCCTGACCGTTTGTG
>DATEHB010000116.1:0-20053 GCA_035279805.1 Candidatus Acidiferrales bacterium | reverse complement strand
TAGGCCCTCGACGAACTGGGCCATTTCACCACATGCCACTTGGACCTCGTCGAGGATCCGTCGAGCAATTGGCAGGAGTTGACTACCGACAGCCGCTAACTTGACATTGCGTGTGTCGCGGTCGAACAGCCGTGCGCCTATAGCCTCTTCCATTTGCTGAATACTTCGCGTCAAAGCCGGCTGAGAAACGTGCAACACCTTTCCAGCTTGGCTAAAACTTCTTAGCTCAGCTACTCTCAGAAAAATTTCAAACTGACGTAGCGACAGGGACAAAGGCATTTGCATCTTCGTATGCCCCCCGATGGTGGACTGCAATTGCCGTCACAATAGCCTATATCTTTGCTATGTCAAGATCTTCTTTCTGTCAGACAGCTTGGTGCTCTCAGGAGACCCGAAACGCATAGATTTGTTAGTGCAATCGTGGCTTGCTTAATCCTGTTGCTGGTCGTGTTGTGAATTACGGGATTCGGCCCCATGGAAAGACACCAGGGCTGTGGATAAGCGGAAATCTCGTCACCGCTCCGGTCGGAGATTGGTCGTTAACTCAATTGACGAACCTCGGCAGGACGGAAGATAAAACTGCTTCCGGGCGCGGCGGGTGTTCGGGTTGTGGTTGTTCACTCCGAATGCTCCCGGTGTGAATCGGTGTTGATGCTTAAGAGACAGAAGATGCGTCTACCTGCCCTAACACGCCCGACCCTCGGTATGATCCTGGTCGAGGCCGTTTATCCACCGTCCTAGGGTCAAATCTCGGTTTCACAACCAGAAGTCGCGGGCATTGTACATTTGAGGGTGGTTAATGAGAAGAGCGATGTCGGCACGGTTTTTAACTTAGCTGTGATTCATGAACAGCGATCTAAGCGACCGCGAGGGTGATCTTGCGATCAGTGTTGAAGACTGCAGGACTGCTTGTGTCTGTTTCGCCTCGGTACCAAAAAGCTCGAAGAGCCCGGGCCGTTGCGTTTGGGTGGCTGTGTGAATCGTAGGCTTTAGAAGCTTCGCGGATTGTCGCGCTGCTGGATGTACCCACGACGCTGACAAATCTCACGCCATGTTCCAGGGTCGCCAGTTATTTTGCCTCACTGTAAATCGTGAAACCTCTTTTGTGATCAGTCCGGCGGCTGTTTATTTTGGGGGGAAGGCCCTGGTTGGGCTCTGGCAATCGAAAGCACCTATTTATCACATCCGAGGGGATCGAGAAACAAAGTCGTCCAGTTCCCCGAGTATGTATTGTCAGGCATATAAATCTTGTCACTCCCGCGTCACACGCCCATTTGAAATCTCGCCGCCCATTCGAGCCTTCCGAATTCGTCATCCTTGGTAGAAACGCCATGCGGACGTTATTTGATGTCACAAACCCTTTGCCGACGCGGGCTTCCGGAGCTGCCGCTGAGAGCAGGCGAGGCAATCGATTCCATGGGTTCGGTTGGTGGGCCCGCTAGGATTCGAACCTAGGACCAACGGATTATGAGTCCGCTGCTCTAACCAGCTGAGCTACGGGCCCCACGCGTCCCACATGTTACCCTGAAAATTTTTGCGGACATAGGCGAGAGGTATTCCTCACCGAAGTAACGACCTGCTCTCGGCATCTTTCGAATCGCGGAATCAGCCCACGACAATCGTCAACGCCCGATCAACCGACCACACGAAGTACAACACGACGTACAGCAGATAATGTAGGTATAACACCTGATAATTGCGTGGGAGTTCGCCCGATTCCCAAGGCCTGTATTATCTGTAAAATAGTCAGCTGAACAGAGATGTCCCGTAAGGAGAATCCCGATGGAGCAGCAGATACGCACGATCTCGAGCGGTTCCCACTCCGCCTCACAATCTACCGCAGAGTTGCTTCGACAACTGGTCGCCCACCTACGCCAGAACCGAACTCAATTAAGGGAAGAGTGGGCGCGCCGTATTACCGAGGCGCGCTTGCTGACGGCGATGACCAAGGACGAAATCTTCGCGGAAGCGACTTCCGTGTACGACAACTACGTCGAAGCACTGGAAACAGGCACCTTCGAAGCCCTGCAAGCCTACGCGCGAAACCTCTCTGAACGTATCATTCCGCGAGGCGTCGAGACGCACGAAGTTATCGGTATCGTGCTGCTTTTGCGCGACGTCTTGGCGCGTTCATTGTTCGCCAAATATCAAAACGATTTTGCTCTCCTGAACCGCATTCTCGATGCATACGAACCGGCCGCAAACCGGATTGCCAATACCGTGGCCGTCGGTTTCGTGCAAGAGCGGGAACGCGTGATCCGCGAACAGCAAGAAGCCATTCGCGTGCTGTCGACGCCCGTATTGCAGGTGCGCGAACGCCTGCTGATTCTGCCAATCATTGGCGTGATTGACCCTCAACGCGCCCGGCAACTCACCGAGCAACTGCTGCGTGGAATTCGCACAAATCGCGCCAAGGTCGTCGTCATCGACATCACGGGCGTTCCAGTAATGGATGCGAACGTGGCCAACAACTTGGTGCAAACCGTCGAAGCTACACGTCTTCTCGGCGCTACCGTTATTATCACTGGCTTGTCGCCGGAGATTGCCCAAACCCTCGTCACGATCGGGGTTGACCTCGGCAAAATGAACACGGTTGGCGACCTGCAGGGAGGCATCGAAGAAGCGGAACATCTGCTCGGATACAAAGTGGTTCCCTCCGGCGAAGCGGCCGACCACAATTGAGGAAGTGAAGAGTGGAAGTTCCGATCCTCAAACAAGGCCCCTACCTTATTGCATCGATCCAGTCCGCCCTGTCGGACGCGGATTTACTTCAGTTGCGTGACGCCATCGTGCATCAGGTTGGAATGTTCCGCTCGCGCGGTGTGATTGTGGACGTGACCGCTCTGGATGTAATGGACTCATTTGCGACCAGAACCCTGAGAGACATCACATTCATGATCCGTCTGCGCGGAGCAGAGACGGTAATTGTGGGCATACAACCTGACGTCGCTTTTACGATGGTGCAATTGGGCCTAAAACTCGAAGGAGTTCCCACCGCTCTGGATCTCGAAGAAGGCATAGCCTTCTTGAACCAGAAAGGCCCGACACCGGGGAAGGAAGCGAGTCTCCGTGGACGGTGAACGCGAGGCGGTGACTCTGTATCCCGGAACATCTCCGCCGGTGGCTCACGGCCGGGATCTGGTAGTGGCGGAGGCTGTCGTTCAGATACAAGGTGACACCGATATTGTTGGGGCGCGTCAGAAGGGTCGAATGCTTGCGGCCACGCTTGGCTTTTCATCGAGCGAGCTCACACTGATCGCGACAGCGATCTCGGAGTTGGCGCGAAATATCGTGCAGTACGCGAAACAGGGTGAAATCATTTTGCGATTACTGGAACGTAGCGGGCAGAAGGGAATTATGGTCCGCGCAAAAGATCAGGGTCCCGGAATTCCGGATATTCGAAGAGCGTTGCAGGATGGTTTTTCCACCTCGCGCAGTTTGGGTCTCGGATTGGCCGGTGTTCGACGTTTGATGGATGAATTCGAGATCGAGTCGAGAATTGGATTCGGCACGACGGTGACGGCGCGGAAATGGAAAAGATAAAAGGATTACCGCTCGACTGTGGCATAGCGGCGCAGACGTTACCCGGCCAAAATGAGAGTGGCGACAAATATTTGGTTGTCCAATCACCCGCCGGCGCGTTGGTGGCAGTGATAGACGGGCTAGGACACGGGCAAGGCGCGGCAACAGCCGCGAGGATCGCTGCGGAAACACTGCAGCAGAATGCGGGCGAATCGGTAATTCCGCTTATCCGGTTGTGCCATCAGAAGCTGCGCGACACACGGGGAGTTGTGATGAGCCTTGCCACATTTGACCCGCTGGAGAGCACGGTGACGTGGCTGGGCGTCGGAAACGTTGAGGGGGCGCTGTTGCACAGAGATGCCTACGGCAACGTAAGCCGCGAAATTTTGTCCTTACGAGGGGGCGTGGTTGGTGATCAATTACCGAATTTAACTGCGAGCATCCTTCCCGTTTCGCGTGGAGACATCCTCATCCTTGCCACAGACGGCGTGCGCAGCGATTTCCTAAACGAGATGATAACCGGCGATCCGCTTCAGCGAATGGCCGAAAATATTATCGAGCGCCACGCGCGAGGAACCGATGACGCGCTGGTGCTGATTGCACGGTATTCCGGACCCCGGAAGGAGGCGGCCCGTGGCTGGGTTACAGAGTGATTACGATCGAGCGCTCGGAGGTTATCTGCGCCAGGGTGGAGAGACCGCTCTGAAACAAGCCTACGAATTAGGGCGCCGTGCACTCGCCGAGGGACGCGGAATTTTGGACATGGTGGCGTTGCATCAGGAAGTGTTGGAGACGAAGGTACGCGAGGATCCGAATCCGGACCTCGTGCGTCGGGCAGGCGAGTTCTTCGTGGAGACGATGTCCCCATTCGAGATGACCCACCGCGCATTCGGCGAAGCGAATGCCACACTGCGCCGCCTGAACGAAGCGCTCGAAGGCGAAACACGCCGGATTGCGCGCGCCCTCCACGATGAATCAGGCCAGCTCCTGGCGGCAGTGCATATTCAACTTCAGGACGCCGCACGCGATCTTCCTGCGATAAAGCGTGGACGCATTCGCGAAGTCGAAACGCTCTTGGAGCAAATCGAACAACAATTGCGGCACTTCTCACATGAGCTGCGGCCGACGATTCTTGATGATTACGGCCTTTTGCCGGCCCTGCAATCATTGGCCGAAAAATTCACCAAACGGTTTGGAATGCCTGCCACCGTGGACGGCAAGCTGGGGCGGCGTCTGACGGGCACGCTCGAAGCGGCCATGTACCGCGTAGCACAGGAAGCGCTGAACAATATCGCCCGGCACGCGAAAGCCTCGCGCGTAAACATCCAGCTTTGGCAAACGGCGGGAGAGTTTCATTGCTGTATTCGTGACGACGGAGTTGGATTTGATCCAGCCTCGTTGAGAACTGGAAATGGAAATAGGCTCGGCCTGCAGGGGATGCGGGAACGGATTCATGTCCTCGGCGGTACATTGCAAATTCAATCTGCACCACAGAAGGGCACCGAGATACGCATATTGGTTCCCTTGGAGGTTTAGCATGCCCATTCAGGTAATACTCGCGGATGACCATCAAATCGTACGGCAATCATTGAAAGTGCTGCTCGAGCGGGAGGGTTTGAAAATTGTTGGTGAGGCGTCGAACGGTCAAGAAGCAGTGAAGATAGCCGAGTCCTTGCACCCGGATGTAGCAGTACTGGACGTGAGTATGTCCGTACTGAACGGAATCGACGCCGCCAAAGAAATTCAGAAGGTATCGCCGCAGACCAAGACCATTTTTCTTACGGTTCACGATGAGGACCCGTATCTCCTGGATGCGTTGCGAGTGGGCGCAAAAGGATATGTCGTCAAGACCCATGCCGCCGAGAATCTGGTGCAGGCAATTCGCGAAGCATCCCGCGGTGGCGTGTATTTGAGCCCTGAAGTGTCCCGCGCAGTCGTGCAGGCTTATCAGAACAAAACCGAGCTTTCGGCCGAACCGTTGAGCCCGCGCGAACGTCAAGTCCTCCAGCTGATCGCAGAAGGAAAGACCACCAAAGAAGTGGCTGGGGTCTTGAACATCAGTGTGAAGACAGCGGAAACGCATCGCACTCGCCTAATGGAGAAGCTGGACATTCACGAGACTGCGGGACTCGTGCGTTATGCCATTCGACGAGGTTTGGTTCAGGCATAACACCGGAAATGCCAGTGTCGCCCCGACATGGTTCCTAGGGGCTTTTCCCGCTACGAATGCAGCGCTCGACCGATAGCGCGTCGGCCTGATTTGCCTCTAGCATAGTGGCGGGCCAAGGGAACAGATTTGGAAATCGCAACGCGTGTCGGCAGTAGTCTCTGTTTAATGTAAGGAGCCAGATAATAATGAACGCTGCATACCGGGTGGTTCCATTTAAAGAGCCGCTCCTGACTACCCGCGATATCGCTGCCAGTCCCTCGGCCATGGAAGAACTTCGACTGACGCGTAGTCCCCTTATGGAGGAGCTTCGCCAACAGGTCGACCGCGTTGCTCAGGTTGATGTTCCCGTGCTTTTACTGGGCGAATCGGGAGTTGGAAAGGAATTTGTAGCTCACACTTTGCATGCGCGGTCGCCCAGATCCCAGGCGACTTTCCTAAAAGTGAACTGCGCAGCCTTGCCGTCGGAGCTCCTCGAGAGCGAGCTTTTCGGATATGAGGCTGGTGCATTCACGGGAGCGGTGAAAGCAAAACCCGGTCAATTTGAGCTTTGTGACCATGGAACAATTTTGCTCGACGAAATCGGCGAGATGTCTCCGGCCCTGCAAGCCAAATTGCTGCACGTGCTTCAGGACCAGCAGTTTTCCCGATTGGGTGGACGCCGGACGATAACCGTCGACATACGCATTTTGGCCGCTACAAATATCGACATTCATAAAGCGTTGGACGAGAAAATATTTCGATCGGATCTCTATTATCGATTGAATACCATTACCCTGCATATCCCTGCATTGCGCGAGCGCCGCGAAGATATCCCGCTGTTCTTGGACTACTTCATGACGCAAATGTCCGAGCAATTCAGAAGCCCCCAGAGGCGATTTTCGAAACGAGTTCTCGACGCCTGTTTGCAATATTCGTGGCCAGGCAACATTCGCGAGTTGAAAAACTTCGTGTGCAGGTATCTGGTTCTGGGAGATGACGAGGCAGCGATTGCGGGACTCTGGGACCCCGAAGCCGAATCCACAAAGCAGGTGACAAGCGAACCGGGATTGAGACAACTCGTATATTCAGTTCGCGCGGAAGCGGAGCGGAGAGTTATTGAGGAGTGCCTGGAGAGGTTGCGCTGGAACCGAACCGAGACGGCCCGCGCCTTGCACATAAGCACCAAGACATTATGGAACAAAATGCGACAATACGGCATTCGTGATTCTTCTCGTCAACGTGAGGTCCCCAATGATTGTGCCGCGCCTGAATTACCAGAACTGGTTGTCGAAGCGCCGGACTCTGCTGGCAAACGCGGGAAGCCGCTTGAGCCGCATAGTATCGGCGGAGTGGACGCGATTTCGCCGCTCAAGCTGGCCAACAGCCGGGCAGGCGGTAGTCGGGCTCTTGCGTAGTAGCGGAGCCTTTCTGACGGCTCCTCTGTACACCGGCTACCGGCCATGCGTTCAATCAGGCCCCGTCGCCCCAAGTGGGCGAACCGGAGGAACTGTGGTCCGTGCTGCGGCTGAAGGCCGCGCCGCCGAACCAAGGGTGCTCCCGTTCAACATGCCCAGCTCGCGAGCCGTGTCTCATGCGCGCCCTATGCTGGTTGCAAATATTCACGAAGTTCAAGGTAATTCACGAACCAAGCCTGAAGTTGACGCCGTCCCGATCGAAGAATCACAAGCCGAATCCGATAAGACGACGGCAGCGCCGTATTCACTGGAAGATTCGGGCGTCCAGCATGAAGCCCGCAAGAGTTTTCAAGCGGCTCTTGCTTCGGCAATTGAGAATGCGGTCCGTGCCGAAAACCACGAGACGGCAGAGCAAAAGCTTGACACCCAACTGAACGATTTGCTGGACAGGAGATGCAAGGAGTTTTGCGGTTATATCGAGAACCGGCTGAACTTTTTCTACGATCAGACGGTATTGCGACTCGACGCCTTGTCGGACCAGATTGTAAAGAAGTTTTGCGACTCGTTGAGCCAGCAGGCCGCTGCCACGTTGAACGCTGTGATCATGGCCTCAGCGCAACAGAGCAAATCCGCGCTCGGGAGCGAATCCGAGAGCGCGCTGGACCGGTTCAGCCGCCAGATAAATGATCTGTCTGAAACCTATTTGGACACCCACCGCAAGGAAGTACAGAATTTGTCATCAAATCTGCAAGTCCGGCTGCGCCGTGTCGCCTATACCCTCGAGGAGGTAGGCTCACGAGCCGCATCGGGAACTTAAAGCCTCGAAGATAGCCTCAATCGCTAACATAAAGCATGGGATTACCACGCAGGATGCGTTGTGAACGCCTCGCCGGATGATGGAACTGGGTTAGGTAGAGATGGCGGCGGGGACCATCCCAGATTCGGCTCCACGGTCGCGCGTCACTGCAACAAGCCTTCTTTGCTTCCCATCGCAATGACAAACCCTTGAGTCTCAATCCGATATTGGCGTTCGCCAGAGATCTACGTGGTCGGGGCAAAACCCTACTTGGTACAGTGGCTTACACGTTTAATAATCCATTACTCCCTGTATTGCAGCGGATTTCAGCCTCGGGTAGCTTCTAAACTGAACATATACCGAGGGTTTATCGCACGGAGACACCGCGCGGTTGGACAGAAAAGTAAAATCACAAGCGCGAACCGGCGCAGCTGAAGAGCTGAAGAAGGGTAAATGTTCAAGATACTAATTGCCGACGAAAGCCGCGAATTTCGTAAGTTCATCCGGCGGCTATCGGAGTCCGAAACGGATTTGGAAGTAGTCGGTGAAGCAACCAGCGGCCCCGAGCTTCTGACATTGGCGCGGCAGTTGAAGCCGGATGTAGCGTTGGTGGATTTTGCTCTGTCCGGCATGGGCGGCCTGGAAGGCGCAAGAAGAATAAAGGAAGAATTACCAGGGACTCGCGTCATCCTGCTATCGCTCGTCGATGAGACTGCCGTGCGTGATGCCGCAATGCGCTATGGGGCGGATGCTTTTCTGAACAAGGGAGCCCCGATCTCAGAAATGTTCAAGCAGATCCGCGCACAGAAGATGAAGGCGTTCACGGGAAGCTCAGGGGGATTATAGGGTTGCATGCTATCCAAGTTGAAACGCGAAGTGATTCTTAGTTCGGTTGGCTCTTGAGATGTGGCAATAATTAGGCAATGAGAGAAGCCGGGAAAGTGCTCAGCGACAATAAACAAAATGCGCGTGAAAACGCGCGCGTGAGCAAACTTCGCCGCTTTGCGCCGCGGGAAGGAACCGAGACAGTTTCGGGAGAATCGCCCGCCATGCGCTTCAAGTCAAAGCAGGAGAGCAGTCCGCGGCCAGAACTCGACGAGGACATCGTGCCCTCCCCATCCGACGGAAACGACAGGGATGTTTGGCTTGCACAGATCGTCGAGTCGTGCGGAGATGCGATCATTGGCGCAACACTCGACGGAGTCATTGTCAGCTGGAATCGCGGTGCGGAGCGTATTTGCGGATATTCGACGGAAGAAGCGGTCGGGCGCCCCCTCTCTCTCGTCTTCCCATCTGTTCACGGAAGTGACCTTCTGCATTTGATCGAACATGGCGTGGCGGACCGGCGAACATCGCCGGGTGAAGCCATTTGTCGGCGAAAAGATGGAGAGCAAGTCGCCATTGCAATGTCGGTATCACCGATTCGAAGTCCCGAGGGCAGGATCGCAGGCATTTCGGCGATCGCTCGCGAAACGCCCGACGCCAAGGGGGAAGCGCAGCAGTTACGCCGCGCAAACGACGAGCTCGCGCGCACGGTTCGGAGCCTGGAACAACGCAACCGGGAAATGAACCTGGTGCAGCAGTTGAGCACGTTGTTGCAGACCTGTTTGACGGCGGAAGAAGCTCATCCTGTTTTGGAACAGTCTCTGGCAAAGCTGTTTCCCGCTGGTTCGGGAGCGTTGTTCGAACGGAACAATTCCGTGAACTTGATGGAAGCCAGCATTAAATGGGGCGAATCGCTTTTGGCCGAGGCGGTGTTCGAACCTGAAGATTGCTGGGCCCTGCGTCGAGGACACGTGCACCGTGTTGCCGATCCGGGTACACCTCTTTTGTGCCCCCACTTGGCGCGTGTTGCTCCGGCAAGCTCGATTTGTGCGCCTTTGGTTGCCTCGGGCGAAACTCTGGGCGTGCTCAGCGTGCAAGGAAGCCCATACGAGCTCAGCCAACCCAAAGAAGTGCAGGAACGGATTCTGATCGCGCGGCAGCAGTTAACCGAAACCGTCGCCGGGCATATCGCGCTGGCTCTGGCGAATCTGAAGTTGCGAGAAACCCTCCGGGCGCAATCGATTCGCGATGCGGTCACGGGATTATTCAACCGCCGCTACTTGGACGAAACTCTTCCTCGAGAAATCCATCGGGCCAGCCGTGATGAGAGGAATTTGGGGATCATCATGTGCGACCTGGATTCTTTTAAGAGATTCAATGACACGTACGGGCACGCGGCAGGGGATTCATTACTCAAGGCCTTCGGTGATCTCGTGGGAAAGGTTGTTCGCGCGGGTGACATCGCGTGCCGCTATGGCGGAGATGAATTTGTTCTGATTCTCATGGATGCTTCGCTCGAAACGGCGAAACGCCGGGCGGAATTACTGGAAAAGGAGTTCAAGAGAATCGTAATCCAGCATGGAGACATGTTCTTGAATCCGGGCTCGATGTCATTGGGAGTAAGCGCTTATCCCTCGCATGGGGCGGGCACCGCGGCGTTGCTGCGCGTTGCCGACGAGGCTCTATACCGCGCGAAAGCAGCGGGGGGAAACTGCGTCGTGCTGGGACAAAATCCAGAATAGCTCTCTGCTGCGCTCAGCTTGCCCGGCAAGCGAAGACACACGATCAGTTGGCCGCGATAATGTTGGAATGGTTGAGCCGCCGCGTGAAAATCCCCGAAGTACTAGTATAAGCATGCGGCCAAATTGGCTCTTTTCCACAGGCTTTTTGCCCGGGAATTGGACTGTTTTACCAGGCCATTGAAATATCGAAAATCACGGCTCTCGCGGGGACGCGATTTTCGAAATATGCGAATTCCATAGGAAAAAGCGCAAAATAGTGTACATGACCTGTGCTCGGACTGAGTGGCGGGTGCGGAGTGGCGACCAGGCCAATTCGGAAAATTCGCCGCAAAATTGGGAGACATTCCTATGGGTATGCCATAGGGGACAGAAAACCATTATAGGCATCACTCGCTTGTGGCTGCATTAGCGTATATCCCAGTCGACCACACGTTGAGACCACGGGCTAACGCTGACAACACTACGAACTACTGGGGCATCGCGACCGCAGGGGTTGTTTCGTGAGGCTTTCTTGGACGGCGTGCGAGGATCGGGAAAATCAGCGCAATCAGCATAACCACGGTTATCACGTTAATTGCCGGTGCGTATCGGCCCAGGTTCTGGTGGATATGCGCGATCATGATCGGCGAAGGAATTGCGGCGAGTCCCCAGGCCAGCAATATAATCCCGTAAATTCCCCCCATCGCCTTCGCTCCAAAAAAATCAGCAGTGAAAGACGGCATGGTACCAAAACCGCCCCCATAGCAGAGTCCGATAATCGCGAAGAAGATCGTGAAGAGCGTCAGATTGTGGATTCGCGGCAGCAGAAAGAAAATTATCACCTGGATCAGGAACAGAAGAGAATAGACGCGCGCGCGTCCAACGTAGTCTGAAACAAATGCCCAAAAAACGCGGCCGAATCCATTACAAATAGCGATCACACTGACCATTGCCGCGGCTTTCAACACCGTCATGCCCACCATTTCCTGCGCCATCGGGGAAGCCTGGCTGATGATCATGATTCCGGCTGAAACGTTGAGGAAGAGCAGCAGGAAGAGCAGATAAAATTGCCAGGTTCCCAGCGCTTCGCCTACGGTGAAATCGACTGCACTGGCTGCTTTCGCAACAGCAGTGCGCGGCTCCCATCCTGACGGACGCCAGCCTTGCGGTGGATTCGCATAAAACTGCGCGGCGGCGACGACCACGATCAGGTAAATGATGCCGAGCGTCCAGAAAGTTGTCGACACGCCATAATGAATAATCTCCCACGCGGCAAAAGGTCCCATCACCGCGGCGCCAAACCCATAGCCGCAGACTGCGACTCCGGTCATCAGGCCGCGCCGGTCGGGGAACCATTTCACAAGTGTTGCGACGGGACAAATGTAGCCCATCCCCATCCCGATTCCGGAAAGCACGCCGTAGCCGACGTAAAGCCACTGGAGCGAATGATGAGCAGCGGCGATGGCGGAGAGCATGTAGCCGAGGCCGTAAATAATGCCCGCGGTCGTCGCTACTTTGCGCGGACCGACCTTATCTTGCCAGAGCCCGCCAACGATGGTGCCTACTCCGAGAAAGAAAATCGCCAGAGTAAAATTGAGCTGGACGGCGGTTTCGGTCCAGTGCTCGGCACCCATCAGAGGCTTTTTGAAAACACTCCATCCGTAAACAGCGCCGAGACAGATCTGCATGCACACCGCGGCCACCGCAATTCCCCAGCGGTTCGGCAAGCGTTCAGACGTCATCGGTGTCTCCTTCGCAATCGCTCGATGAGTTTCGTTCCGCGTGGCCTACGGCAGCTCCCTGGCAATTAGCCTTCCTACGATTCTGTTGGCGGCAAAAGGCCTTCCGCTGTCACGCCAAGGCGTTCGCCGCCGGAATACGCGACGAAGCGTTTGTCGCGCAAGAAACCGATGAGCGTCATTCCCACCTCGCGCGCGAATTGCACCGCAAGGTTCGAACACGCTGAAACGGAAGCGACGATGGGCAACCCTGCCATTGCCGCCTTCTGAATAATCTCGAAGCCGCCGCGCCCGCTGACCATCAGAACGCTTTCGGAGAGTGGCAGTCGATTCTCGCGCAGCGCCCAGCCAATAATTTTGTCGACCGCATTGTGGCGGCCAATGTCTTCGCGTTCAGCAAGAAGTTTGCCGCTTGCGTCGAACAGGCCCGCCGCATGCAGACCGCCCGTACGGCCGAAAATCTGCTGCGACGAACGCAGCGCGTCCGGAATCCCACAAAGAACCTCGGCGTCAAGGCGAAAATTTGGATTGGGCGAGCGAATGCCCCGGGCGCGAACGGATTCAATCGATGCCTTGCCGCAGATGCCGCAACTTGAGGAAGCGAAGAAGTTGCGCTGCATGTTTGCAAGATCCAGCGCAACGTCGGGAGCGAGTTCGATCTGGATGATGTTGCCGCGCTCCCTTGGTTTGCAATCACCGGCGTGCCCGATGGAAACAATTTGCTCGCGGCGCTGGATAAGGCCTTCGGTAAACAGAAATCCGGCGACGAGTTCGACGTCGTGGCCGGGCGTGCGCATGGTCACGTTGAGAGGATGCTTGCCGACGCGAATCTGCAGAGGTTCTTCACCGGCAAGATAATCTTGGATGGAGCGGATGCGGCCGTCATTCCACTCGTGAACCAGCGTTACGTCAATGTCCCGCGGCGACGACGGCATGCATTTAGCCTTTTACGCGGTCGCGGGAATTATTTCAACGATCGCGTTGTAATCGGGCACGCCGCTCGGGTCCAAACATCCCGCGGCGATGAGAACATTTACTTCCGGCCAGTGCCCCTGAACGCTACCGGGCTTCACGCGCGCGATTTTTACGCGTCCGCGAAACTCGCCACGCTCATTGCGGAGCAAAATCGCATCGTCTTCTTTCAACATCAACCGCGAAGCATCTTCTTGCGACATGAAAATATTATCGCGCGTCGCGCCCGTCAGTGGATCCACGCTGCCATGAATGATGCTGTTGAATTGCTTGCCGCGACGGGTGGAGAGCAGGAAATGGCCCGGGGGAATTTTTTCCTCGGGCAAATCCACGACGCTGAAATGCCCCTTGCCGTCAGGCGTCAGGCAGCGGTCAACGAGCAAACGCGGCCCGCCATATTGAAAGTTGTCGCCCTTCTTGTGGAGATTGGCGATTCCCTTGTATGTGGGGCAGACGCGATCGATTTCATTGCGAATGTCCTGTGTATCCCGCCACGGAAAACTCTTTGCCGCCCGATCGGGGCCGGCGCGACGAGCAACGAGCACAGGAATCTCCCATTCGTCTTTTGTTTCCTGCAAACGCGGACCGGGAATCTCCGGACTGTAGATGATGCGACGCTCAGTGCTGGTCTCTGTGCCGCCGCCGCGTTGCTCGTAGCGCGTACGCGTCGGGAGCAGCAGAACCGTGCCGGCGGGATCGACGAGCATGTTCGAACTGACCGTGATGTCCTGATGAATTCGCAGCTTGATCTTGCCGACGGCCGTTCTGACGCGATCCGGCTCGGGCAGCGTGTCGACAAAATTTCCGCCGCTTTGCCACAGAGCGTCGATTTCGCCGCGCTCGGCCGCCAGAATCATCTGCGCCGCAGTCAGTCCTTTCCATGTGGGCGGAGTGAAGCTCCACATCTCGGGTTGAGCAAGGCGTCGCGAGTTTTCTTCATTCACGGGAACGCCCATCACGTAGGCGCCGGGCATACCGCCCATTTCGGCGCCCCCTTGCACGCCGCTATGCCCGCGAATCGGCATCAAGCCCGTGTGCGGCCGGCCAATGTTGCCCTTGGCCAGCTGGAGATTCACGATCGCGCGTACATTGTCGCTGCCGTAACGATGCTGCGTGATTCCCATGCTCCAGACGATGATCGTGTGGCGTGCTTGTCCAAACATCTCGGCGAAGCGGAACATATCGCCGCGGGTGAGACCAGAGCCTTTCTCGAGCGAGTCCCAAGTGAGGCTTTGGACCTTCGTTTCGAGTTCGCTCCATCCGGAGGTTCGTTCAGCGATGAAGGCGCGGTCGAGCCAGTTATTCTCAACCAGATGCTTGAGCACTCCATAGAAAAATGGAATGTCACCCCCGATGTGCACTTGAAAGAAATCGTCAGCGAAGCGCGTGCCAAAAAGCGCGCTCTTGAACACCGACGGAACCCAATAGCGGTCGAGACCAGGTTCGAAGTAGGGATTGACGACGAAGACTTTCGTTCCTTTTTGCTTGGCGTAATAAAGATACTTAGTGCTGACGGGCTGATTGTTGGCGATGTTAGCGCCCACGAATACCAGCAGGTCGGCGCCAATCCAATCGGAATAGGAGCATGTAGTCGCGGCGCACCCAACCGTCGCGTTCAGCCCGGCGGTGCTGGGAGCGTGGCAGACGCGCGCGCTGGTGTCCACGTGGTTTGTGCCGAAGAAGCGTGCAACTTTCTGTTGGGCGTAATAGGCCTCGTTGGTCAGCCCGCGCGACGTCAGGAACCAAGCCATGCGCTTGGGGTCGGTGTCGAGAAGCCCTTTCGCGGTGACATCGCTGGCTTCGTCCCAGGTGATGCGGCGGAAGCCCTTTTCTCCCCGCCGACGCATCATCGGAACTGAAAGTCTGCCGAGTTGTGAGAGGTGTCGCGTGCGAATCTTTAGCAAGGCTTCGACATTTTCGAGCAGGCGCCAATCCATGGCAGGCATGGTATTCAACCGCAGCAATTTCAGGCGCACGGCGCACAGGTGAACGCCTTTCATGGTCCAATCATGCATCCCTGTGGTGCCGAGGGCGCAGCCGTCGCAGCAGCCGTCCCTCAGAATGCGCCAGGCGTAACCGAGCTGATCGCGATTTTCCCAGACGGTGTCGAGGATGTCTTTGTAGGCGTTGGGATGTTGTTCGTTGAGGCCGTAAGGGACCAGACTGACATATCTCTTGCGGCTGCGGCTGGCGTTTGCGCTCGCGTCGCGAGACATTATGGAACCCTCGATGCGGCGGAAAATGTAGCTCGACCGGCGCACATCTTTTCTATCCGGTTTCCATTCCATGGTCAAGTGAACTGGACCACACGAAAGCACAACTCGCAGCGGGGATATAATCCACGTCAGTAAACGCGGATGCACAGCGAATTTTACCTTGCGATGGCCGATAGCGTACTTGCTTTGCACCTCGCGTTCATAGCTTGGGTTATTTTTGGCGCATTGTTCACGCGAGGACGTCCCTGGTTGGCGGGAGTACATGTGGCGACGATTGTTTACGGAATCGTCGTCGAGACGACGTCATTGGTTTGTCCGTTGACGCTGGCGGAAAACTGGTGCGAAGCGCGCGCCGGAGTCATTCCGTATCACGGGCCATTCCTGCTGCATTATTTGGATGCAACTGTTTATCCCCACGTCCCCGTGGCGTTACTGGTCGCAGTTGCAACTGCTGTGTGCGTGTTCAACTTGGGAGTATACGTTCGTCGATTTCGCAAACACGCCTCGCTCGACTAAACTGGTGCCAGCGACAGATCGGGAGGGGCCATGGCGAACAGAATCGAGGATTTCGAAAAATTTCGCGCCGAGATGAATGACGGCACTCTTACGTGCGGACATCCCATATTGTGCAAATTCATACCGCAATTTTCTTGTCGTAGAAATCCTCAGTGTTGGAGCCTCGATCTCCTCACACCAGCGAAAAAAGTGATTGGTTAATCTTTCGCTCACATAAGTCTCGTTGTTATGCGAGCTGAGCAAGGCAGGTATTACAATTGGAGTGATGACCGTTTAGGTATTCGACGTTGAGGAGGGAAGAATGAAAGCCGGATTCGCGATCCTATCGCTCGTAATCGCTTTTCTGCCGGGGATGCATGTCCAAGAAAAGCCTAGCGGGACATCCAGTAAGGCGAACTCCGCGACAATTGTATTCTTTCGGGAACATCACTACAACGGATGGGCTTTGAAGCCATCTGTTTACGTCGATGAAAAGGATGAAGGACGATTGCCCAACGGCGAGTGGTTTTCGCTCTCGGTCGAACCTGGGGACCATAAGCTCCGTTCCAGCATGAAACACGAGCCAGATACGATCGTAAAAATCAATCCTGGCGAAACTGTATACGTTCAAATGGTGATTCTGGCGGGGACTTGGCGAGGCGGAGGAGAGCTTGCTGAGGCGGATGCGAGCCAGGCAAAAGAGGAGATTGCGAAGCTCCATGAGAGAAAATAGCACGGTTCGTGTGTCAGTGATGTGCCCGAAGAGAACAGAGCCAAACAACGGAGGCTCTGTTTGACCGACACGAGCCGAGAGTGCGAAGCTGTAATGTCGGACAAAATCGAGGATTTCGAAAAATTTCGCGCCGAGATGAATGAAGAGATTCTTGGCTGTGGGCATCTGGGGATCAAGCGATTCTTCGCGCTCGATCATCAGGCGTATGAAGACGGAGCGCTTCCCGGAAAGACGAAAGAGCTGCTCGGGCTGGTGGCTTCGGCAGTGCTGCGCTGCGACGACTGCATCACGTATCATGTCCAGCGGTGTGCTGAAGAGGGATGGAAACGCGACGAAGTGATCGACGCATTGAACGTGGCGCTTATCGTCGGAGGATCGATTACGATTCCGCATGTGCGGCGGGCATTTGCGAGAATGCGGGAAATCCCCGCGCTGAAGGCATAAGGCTTAAGCCACATTTTTTTTCACGCCGGCAGAACACAATTGGCGAACACCGCGGTCCGCAACAAATTTCAGTCGAAGGGAAAGGGATTTTCGTTGTCGTCAATGAACGTGACGCCGACGCCGACGCGATCCTTGTCGCGGCTCACGTCGCAATGAACCACTGATGCGCGCAGAACAATCGGGCTCGGCTGTTCGGGAGTGCCACAGTCGACGCGAATGTTCATCTGTGATTGCAATTGAGGTGAATGCGACAGCCACATGTAGCCGCCACGCAGATTCAATTCCTTGAGCACCGCGTATTCCTGAAACGCCGAACCATCGTGTGAGTGCCCGCTTACCGTGGCCGAGAAATGCACGGGACGGCGCTGACCCACGCGCGATTCACGGAGTTTGAATTCCACGTTGCCGTCTTCAAGTTTAATTCCCATGCCGTCGGTTGCCGCCCAGGTGTTAGGAAATTCCTGGCGCGCGGCGTAAAGATAGCCGTCAACGACGCGGTCCGAAGAATCCGGATCGTGGTGGAATAGGACCAGATTTTTCACGCCACAGTCGCGTGCCAGTTTCACGCTTTCAAGCCAGCTCGAATGGCCCCATCCTTTGCGCGTCGAAGCCAATTGCTCGGGGGAACACTGCGCGTCATTGATCAGGACATCGGCGTCCGCCGCCAGTTCGCGGAGATTTTTATCCATTTCCGGAACTCCGGGCTCATTGTCGGTGGCATAAACGACTGTGCCGGCCCGCGTTTCCAGCCGGTAGCCGAGGCATCCTTGAGGATGATTGAGCCAGCGAGCTGTCACTTTCGTTTCGTTAACATCAAACTGATTGCCACCCGTAATTTCTGAAAACTCGCGTCCCGCGTGCATCAGCGTTAAATCTACCGGAAAATAAGGGCGCGCAAGTTGCGCTTCGAGCACCTGTCGAAGGCTATCGCGTCCCAGATATTTGGATTGGAAGCTGTAAAACTGAAAATCATTCTGCGGCAAATAGAATGGACGAAAAAAAGGAACGCCCTGGATATGGTCCCAGTGATAATGCGTCACTAAAACGTGGGCTTGCAGGGGACGGTCACCTTCGGTGTTCGCCCAGTGATTGCCGAGCATGCGCAAGCCGGTGCCGCAATCGAGGACGAATCGCGTCCCGTCGGGCGCAGTCAGGTCCAGGCAAGGCGTGTTTCCGCCATAGCGCCACATTCCGCGATCCAGAGTCGGAATAGACCCGCGCACTCCCCAGAAAACCAGTTTGGCGACATTCCGGTGCATCGAACGGGGTTATCCTTTGGACTGAGCGGCCCGGAAAAACCCCACCCCCAGACACAATGCGGAAAGTTGAGATCAAATTTATCGTAGGAGCGAAGATGAGCGAAGTCAAATGCTTGTTCGCCGCTAGTGTCCTGGTGGTGAGCTTCCGTTGTTGTTAAATCAAACGACTTTGATGTGCACGGGACTACGCCTCGCGACGTTCTACAGGTAGAATCGCATCGTGCATTCGCACAGCCATCACAGCGGCGCAGATCACTCGCACGGCCACGCGGCCCGTTCCAGCGGTGTGCTCGGAGGCGCGATGTTGGCGACCTTGGCGCTTGTGGTGGTCGAATTTGTCGCGGGCACGATGGGCCACTCGATCGCGCTCGTCAGTGACGGCGTTCACAATCTCACCGACCTTCCGACAATCTTCATCTCCTGGATCGCCGTTCGGTTGTCCGAACGGCCGCCAACCGCGGAAAAGACCTACGGCTATCATCGGTCAGGCATTCTTGCCGCGTTCGTAAATGCGATTTTGCTGATACTGGTGGCGGTTTACATTCTGTCGGAGTCATACGAGCGTATGCGGCGGCCGATTGAGGTACACACCACGCTGATGCTCTGGGTCGCCGTGTTCGCGCTATGCGTCAATGGCGCAATCACTTTGGGATTGGTAAGTGGACGAAAAGATCTGAACCTGCGCAGCATCCTGATTCACAATTTTGGCGATGCATTGTCAAACATCGCCATTCTTGTGGGGGCGCTGACAATTCGTTGGACGGGTGCGCGATGGGTGGACCCAGCGATTGGCATGGCTATCGGCGTTATGGTGTTGTGGAGCGCCGTGGGAATCCTGCGCGAGAGCAGCCATGTGCTCCTGGAGGGATTGCCGAGAAATCTGACGCTGGATAGCGTGGCGCAAACGATACTCGGTGTCGACGATGTGAAAGAAGTGCACGACATTCACGTGTGGACCATCGGCACAGACCTGCAAGCGATCTCCTGTCATGTGCGCATTCCTGACATGCACATGGAAGAAAGCGAGCGCATATTGACGGCGATTCGCGAGCGCCTGGCGCAGCGCTTTCACATCACGCACACCACGATTCAGTTCGAGCGCGCCGGCCTGCCACACGAAGCAGGCTATTTCATGCCCGAACCAATACATCCTTCCAAGGGGTGATCGAGAGGTCGCGGTTTCCAGCAGCCTTACAGGTTCCTTACAGCGAGAGTTGAAGCGGAGTCCCACGCTCGCCGTTGAGACGGCGAGTTGCGGCACTATCTAGGTCGCCAATTGCAAACGACCGCCGCAAGCCATCCGGCGTGATGTAGACAACGCGGTCATTCTCCCGGGTAAATGCGATCGCGCGGATTTGCGTGCCGTCACGCAGCACAAGGACGAACTCACCAACGTCCGGGAGCGGCGGCTGTTCCACCACTGCGGGGGCGGACGCCGCGGATGAATTTTCGTCGCTCGCTTCTTGTGCTGGCTGCTGTGGTTGCTGTACCACAATCACTTGCGGCGGCTGTTGCTCGAGCATTACGACGGGTTGCGATTCCGAACCAAAGAACGGGAAACTTATTGCCGCGGGCGGTGTCTCTTGTAGCAGGCGCTCGCTGAGAGCAAGCTCTTGTTGCGTAATGGGATCAATCAGAGCGCGAATGGGAAGATCGTGATTGAGCGCAGCTAGATTGGCATAGTCAAACCCCAAGCCTGGGACCGGATTGAGGAGACCGCTAAGAGTGGTTTGCGAACCGGCAAATTCATCAGCAGTTGTGAAGTTT
>DATEHB010000115.1:0-13231 GCA_035279805.1 Candidatus Acidiferrales bacterium | reverse complement strand
CTCGAAGGTATCGGCGAAAACGTGGAAATAGAATTTGTGGATCCCTCGGGCAGCGGCGAGTATCACCTGACCCAGGACCCCAGCGAAAAAGACGCCCTGCTGTACGTGCCGGGCGCTGGTCTGACGCAACTCGAATCCATGAACATGGCTTCGAAAACGCAGCGCTTCCAAAATACCGATGGCACTCACATGGCGCAACCCATCGGCGGGCAGCCCGAAAGCATGAACGAATTCAGCCGCCTCGAGCTCTACGCCAAGATCCAAACGCCGCCTCCAGTAAAGTTTAAAGACCTGGAAGAAGTGGTGGACGCGCGGCTGACGGCGAACCAAATCCATTTCGATTGCCATTCCGATTTCTTGCGAATTACAGACGACACGGACCTGGTCCCGATTACCATTCAAATTCCGAATAAGGACATGAGCTTCCAGGACAAAAACGGCGTGCAAACCGCGACCCTTCATTTATTCGCCCGTGTGACAAGCGTGAGCGGCCGCGTCGTTCAGACGTTTGAAGACACGGTGTCAGCCGATACACCGGACTCGCTGCTGCAGCAATATTTGAAGGGATACAACATTTATCAGAAGGCTCTGCCGTTGCGTCCAGGTCTTTATCGCCTCGACGTGGTGTTGAAGGACACAAACAGCGGAAACCTGGGCGTCATCAACACGAGGTTGCAGGTCCCGCGTTTCCAGGACGACCAGCTCGGCGCCAGTTCGCTTATCTTGGCGGACCAAATCCAAAAGGTTTCCTCTCGCGACATCGGCTTGGGAGAATTCGTCCTCGGTGACCTCAAGGTTCGTCCTAAACTAAACGCCATCTTCGACGAAGGCGGCCAAATGGGGATTTTCTTGCAGGTTTACAACCTGAAGGTCGATCCCAAGACTCACGAAGGTGATGCCACAATTCAGTACCAGGTATTGAATGAGAATAACGCACCGGTTGTGAAGTTCTCGGAAAATTCACGGCAGTATAACCAGCACGGCGAAGAAATTTGGATCGAAAAGGCCCTCGACCTTAAATCACTTGCACCGGGAAGCTATAAACTGCAGATCCAGATCACTGACAACGCCGACAAGCAGACAATTTCGCCTGCGGCGAATTTCTCGGTCCGGGCTCCCTCGAAATGACGGGAGGTAAAGCAACATGAGCTCTCGAATTCTTGGCGCGCTGATTTTGATCCTCGGGCTGTTCGCGGGCCTTGCGTCGCCGGCTGCTGCGGAATCGGCGCCGGGGAAAATAGCGGGTGTGGTTCTCGACCCGAGCGGCGTGCCGCAAATGGGCGCGACCGTTGTCGTCACCGCGCAGTCGTTGGCATCAACCTCTGTTCAATTGCTCACCAACGCTCACGGGCGCTTCGCTACTTCCGCGCTTCTTCCCGGCCTTTACTCCGTACGCGTGACGCTTGCCGGGTTTATGCCGTCGCTCCAGCCAGGCGTCCCGGTCAGCAGCAGGCGCACCACCAGTCTGCAGATTGAGCTCGGCTCCATTTTCACGGGGCTCAGCGACTTGCACCGCCGTCCCAACGAAAAGCCGGACGATGCGGAATGGGGATGGGTGCTACGCTCTGCAGCGGGCACGCGTCCGATTTTGCGCTGGCAGGACGGCCATCTCGTTGTGACGGAAAGCCGGGAGTCGAGAAGTGAGTCGTCATCCTCCAAGCGCCAGCCCCGCACCCGCATTGACTTCACTTCGGGCATCCGTCCTGGCTCGGCCACGAGTTTCTCCAACTCGCCCGCAACTTCATTTGCCTACGATCAGGGCATCGGGGCTACGGGTCAGCTTCTCTTCGCGGGCCAGGTCAGCTACGAGAGTCAAGCCCCCAACGGAGGGTTCGCCACTCTCTGGTTGCCGGAGGGTAACGGCAAATCGGGTCCTTCAACCAGCCTCGTCGTGCGCCAGTCTCGCTTGGGCGCCGATGGGCCACTGTTCCGGGGCATGCGTCTTGACCAAAGCGGTGTTCTTACTCTGAGCGACGCGATTACTCTTCGCTATGGTGCGGAATATTTGCTGACCGGCTTGGGAAGTGCAACCACTACGGGACTTCGGCCTCGCGCGGAATTAGCGATTCAAATTTCTCCTGACTGGCAGGCCTCGCTCTTGCTCGCTTCACGCCCGTGGCCGGAAACCAGCCCGGAAGCCACCGCGCCGCTGGAATCCGCGCTGGATTCTCTGGATGCATTCCCCACCATGCTCTTTCGTGATGGACGTCCTGTTCTGGAAGACGGCTGGCACGAAGAGATCGCTGTCGAGCGTCTTTTTGCGCATCACAGCCGCGTGATTCTGGCTGGATTCCACGATCGTTCCAACGACACAGCTGTTTTCGGCCGCGGCAACGTGATTGACAATGCGAATTTCCTCCAGGACTTTTTCACCGATGGCTTCGCCTACGACGCGGGAACTTCTGATTCCTGGGGCGCTCGTGCCGCCTATCAACAAAATTTTTCGAAGGATCTTTCGGCAACCGTCGTGTACGCATGGGCGGGCGCGCTTGCGCCGTTGGCGAATGCACCGGCAAACGGCAACTTGCGGGACGCATTGAGCACGCAATATCGCCATAGCGTCGCGGGCTCAGTTACCTCCCGGCTTCCAGTTCTGCGAACTGAGTTGACTACCGGCTACAAATGGATCGATGGCACCGTGGTTTCCAGGCAAGATGAATATGGCGAGGCTTTTTTCCGCCTGGACCCATATTTCAACCTGGTGGTCCACCAACCGATTCCGTGCTTGCACCGCATGCAGGCCATGGCCGACTTCGGTAACCTTTTGGCCCAGGGGTATGTCCCAATGACGACACGCGACGGCCACGTCGTCATGGTAGCGGCTTATCGGACGTTCCGCGGAGGCATCAGCGTCCAGTTCTGATGCTGGAACGAAGTTACTGGATTTGGAATCGCATCTCCTGAAATATGTAAGTAAGTTCCAAGGGAATCAAGTTGATCCTCTAGGAATCTCATTCTAAGCGACTTATGAATCCCGTAAAATCCCATCTTCTGGAACCGAACGTGCACCAGTTTCGCTGGAATAGTGTAGATGCGCTCAGGTCTTGCCGATGAATGACGGTTTGCGAATGCGCTTGCCCGCCGCTCTGCTGGCGTTCCTCACGCTGGCCGCAGTCGTTTTTGGCGGCCTCAACTTTCGCCAGCGTTCGCAATTCGTCATGCCGGACGATGGCGTTACATGGTTGGACTCCGCTTCTGGGGTGCAGGCGTGGCGCATTGAACCGGCCTCGCCCGCTGCCAAAGCTGGAATTCAAGCCGGCGACATCGTCTCGGCGGTCGATGGGATTCGCGTACAACGTGCCACGCAGGTAACCCAGCAACTCTCCCGCGCCGGGATTTGGTCGAGCGTTGCCTATCAGCTGACTCGCGACGGCGTGTCCTTTCAGGCGAATGTCCTCACGGCGCCGGCAGAAAAGCCGACACTCATCTGGAACTGCTTCGGTATTTTGTCGCTGCTGTATCTTTTCATCGGCCTGTTTATTTTTGCGCGCCGCTGGACAGCTCCGCGCGCGGTGCATTTCTACGTCTTCTGCCTCGTTTCATTTATTTTTTACGCGTTTCGTTACAGCGGCAAGCTGAACTCGTTCGATTGGACAATCTATTGGTCGAGCGTGGTTGCGATGCTGCTGCAGGCCGCGCTTCTTGTCCATTTCGCGCTCGTTTTTCCGGAACGCCGCGTTCGCAACTTGAAGTTCTGGCTCGCGGCGGTCTACGCAGTGCCCGCCGCGTTGCTTTTTCTGCACGTAAGCGTGGCTACGGCAGCGCTTGATTTGATGCCATCGATCGAAAGCCGCTTTCGTCTTGATCAAATCGAATATGCCTACTGGGGCGTGTATTTTCTCGCCGCCGCTGTAATTTTCCTGCTCAGTTATCGCCGGGCGCCCACGGGACTGCTGCGGCAGCAATTGAAGTGGGTCACTTTCGGCACTTTCGTCGGCGTGGTGCCGTTTCTTGCGTTTTATATTGTTCCAATTTTCGCGGGCATCATACCCTCGGGATGGATGACGGCCTCCGCGTTTTCCCTGGTTCTTATCCCGTTGTGTTTCGGCTACGCCATCATTCGTTACCGGTTGATGGACGTCGATATTATTTTCAAGCGCGGAATCGCCTACACGCTCGCGACCGCTGCAATTGTCGCGGTTTATTTCGCCACGGTAGCAATCATTGGCTTGCTGTTTCATTCGACCGGTTCTGCCGGCGCGTCCGGCACGGTGGTCGCCATTGTCGTCGCCGCGTTTCTCTTTCAACCGCTGCGCGACTGGATGCAGGCGCGCCTCGACCATTTTTTCTACCGCGACCGCCTGAATTACCGCCGCACGCTCATTGAATTCGGCCGCACGCTCACCAACGAAGTGCGTATCGAGCCGCTGCTGGGTTCGGTGCTCGACCGCATTTCGCAAACGCTGCTCGTCGACCGCCTCGCGATTTTCCTGGAGAATCCCGAAAAACCGGGGACCTTCCAGTTTTCGCGATCTCTTGGCGTGCAGGCGGAATCGCCCGTCGATCTGAGTTTTTTGAATCTGGCTGAACGTCCGGCGTTAGCGCAAGCCTGCTTGTTCTTTGAATCGGCGCGTGGTTCCGGTGAGACGGAATCTGTCCGCCGCACGCTCGAACAGCTCGGCCTCAACTATTTCATCGCGTGCCGCTTCCGCGATCATGTAGTAGCCGTGCTTGGCCTGGGCAAGACGGTCGACGGCGATTATCTGACGAGCGACGACATTGAATTGCTCGACACAATCGCCGGCTACCTGGCCATCGCCATCGAAAACGCGCGCCTCTACAATTCGCTTGAACAGAAGGCTTTGCAGATCGAGCGCCTGAAGGAATTCCACGAGAACATCATCGAGTCGCTGAATATCGGCGTCCTCACCGTTGACCTGGAGGATTGCATCGAGTCGTGGAATCCCCAGATGGAACGCCTGATCGGCATTCCGCGCGAACAGGCGGTTGGCCGCGCTCTGGCGGCGGCGCTGCCGTCGGACCTGGTCGCGGAAATTGCCTCGCACTCGCGCGAAGAGCACGTCACCAGCATCTACAAATTCCGGCTCTACGGCCCGGGCGCGCAGCGTTTCGTCGTAAACGCTTCCTTCGCACCTCTGGTGGGCAAGAACGGGCAGCGCCTGGGACGGCTGATCCTGCTCGACGACATCACGCAGCGTGTCCGCCTGGAAGAGCAGATGGTCCAGAACGAGAAACTGACCTCCCTCGGCCTGCTCGCCGCCGGCGTCGCGCATGAGGTCAACACGCCACTCGCCGTGATTTCGAATTATATCCAGATGCTCGGCAAGCAGATACCTGCGGAAGACTCCCGCCAGAAAACCATCGACAAGATCGTCAAACAGACGTTCCGTGCGAGCGAGATCGTGAACAACTTGTTGAATTTCTCACGCACGGGCGCCGCGGAGTTCGTCGAGGTCAACCTCAATTCGGTTCTCGATGAAACTTTGAGTCTGGTCCAGCATCCATTTAAAGCAGCGCGGGTCAACGTGATACGCAACTTCACGGATACATTGCCGGTCGTCCTGGGTTCCACCACCCGATTGCAGCAGGTGTTTCTGAATCTGTTCATGAATGCGCGCGATGCGATGCCCAATGGCGGCATGCTCGAAGTTCGCACGGCCGCTTACAACGGCTCTGTGGAAGTTGAAGTGACGGACACCGGCATCGGCATTCGCCCGGAGCACATCCATCGCGTGTTCGATCCGTTCTTTACGACGAAGGCTTCGGGCCGAGGCACTGGCCTCGGGCTCTCCGTCAGTTATGGCATCGTCAAGGAACACGCCGGGAAGTTGGAAGTTCGCTCGACTGCGGAAAAGGGTACTTCGTTCCGCCTCGAATTCCCCGTGGCAAGGAAAGCCGTCCATGCCTAAGGGCTCCATCCTCGTCATCGACGACGAAGTCGAGATCCGCGAAGGTCTCCAGGCGTTGCTTTCCTCCGAGGGCTATGCTGTCACCGAAGCAGGAACTGGCGAAACGGGTCTGGCTCGTTTGGGCGATCAACCGTTCGACCTGCTGCTGCTCGACGTTAGTTTGCCGGACCGCAACGGCATCGAATTGCTGCGCGAAATCCATCGCCGCGACCCGCAGCTTTCTATCATTTTGATCACTGCTTACGGCTCGATCGATATGGCGCGCGCCGCATTCAAAAATGGCGCGCATGACTACATCACCAAGCCATGGTCCAACGATGAGCTCCTTTCGCAGGTCGCTCTCGCCATCGAGGGCAGCCGCCTGCGCGAAGAAAACGTGCAGCTCAAGCGCGCCCTCAAGGAACGCTACAATTTCCCCAACATCATCGGCAAGAGCGAAAAAATGCTCGCCGTTCTGGACCTTGTGACACAGGTGGGTCCTTCGCGTTCTACCGTGCTCGTCGCGGGAGAAAGCGGCACCGGAAAAGAAGTCATCGCCAAAGCCATCCACGCCGCGTCACCGCGCGCGGAAAAACCATTCATCGCGGTGAACACAGGCTCGATTCCGGTTGATCTGCTCGAATCGCAACTTTTCGGACACGTCAGAGGCGCCTTCACCAGCGCGGTTGCGTCCAAAAAAGGGCTTTTTGAAGTCGCCGACCAGGGCACGATTTTTTTCGACGAGATCAGCACAATCAGCCCGGAAACGCAGGCCAAACTTCTACGCGTGATTCAAGAGCGCGAATTCATGCGCCTGGGCGGCACCGATACAATCAAAGTCGATGTGCGCATCATCGCCGCGTCGAACGAAGATTTGATGGCGCTTGTCCACGCGGGCCGTTTTCGCGAGGATTTGTATCATCGGCTCAACGTGATCAACATTTCCCTGCCGCCTTTGCGTGATCGCAGGGAAGATATCCCCCTTCTTGTCGAGCGTTTCCTCGAGCGCTTCTCCAAGGACAACGGCAAGCCGCCGCGTTATTTTTCGCTCCCGGCCATGCGCGTCCTCATGGACTATGACTGGCCGGGCAACGTGCGCGAGCTCGAAAATGTTGTCGAGCGCGCCATCGTCCTCTCGAATGGGGATTCGATGGACGTGGAATTGCTCCCGGAGGCCGTTCGTAGCCGCGAAATTGTTCGCGGCGTGCACCTTCATCTCGCCGAATTTCTCCCGCCCATGCCGGGGGAGGCGGGTTCGCGTTCGCATACGCGCTCGCTTTTTGAAATCATGGAGGAAGTCGAGCGCCGCATTATCATCGACATGCTCGAGCACTCGAATTGGAACCAGACCGAAGCCGCCGAGCGGTTCCAGATTCCGCTCTCCACGCTCAACCAGAAAATTAAGCGCCTCGGCATCGAGACCCGCCGCCGCAACCCTGCAATTCGAGGCGTCGCGGCCGGCGCGGAATATCCGGACGTTTATCCCGCTTCAAAGTAAATTATCGCCGGCTTTGCTCCGCGATACTCGCATGCCGCTTGAGGCAGCTACTTACTTCTTAGCTTCCTCAGCGTTCCAGCCGCGTGGCATCAGCGTTGTGCTCAAATCGAGCCCTGAAAGATCGACGCCATCGAGATCCGTCTCCCGAAGGATTGTCGTAGTCACATCCGCGCCGTGCAAATCTGCTCCGCGCAAGTTTGTACTGCGAAAATTGGCCGCGCGTAAATTCGCGCCACGTAAATTCGCACGGCTTAAATCCGCTCGAAAACACTCGACGCCGCCCAGTTGCGCTTCGCGCAGGTCCGCGCCGGTGAGAATCGTTTCTGTCAAGTCGGCGCGGCGCAAATCGGCGCGCCTCATTTTCGCGCCTGCGAAATCGGCGCCTCCGAGCCTCGCCTCGCCCAGGTCCGCCCCTTCGAGGCTTGCTTCGCGCAGCAGCGCGTACGAGAGATTCGCGCCGTGCAGATTCGCGCCGGCGAGTTTTGCCCCGGATAAATCCGCGCGCACACCGCCCGCGTCGCCCTTCGTGAATTTCACGTGCGATTCCAGAATTTCCTCGAGCCGCTTCCCTTTATGTTTCATGATTTCTAAGAACTCCTGCTCCTCCCGTTCAAATCTCGCGTCCCTTGCAAATCGCCGCCGTCGCGCAAAACACGGCCATCTGATTTTACCAAAACTCGTGCGCCAGGATAATTTGTTATCCGTACATCGTTTGGGAGCGCTTTCGAGAGAAATTCCAGGCATCCGCTGCCCGCCTGCTGTGGTAACTTGAATCAGCGTTTCTATCGGTTACGTTTGCCGGTTCCCAGGACACCGCGCCCGTGGCATCGACTTCGATTTCACATGCATCTCACAACACGATGCCGCTTCGCCGCAAGAGCATCTGTCCATTGTGTTCGCTGGCGCTTTTTCTAATCGCTCTAGCCGCTGCCGCGTTGATTTTTGCGCGCCATTCGTTTGCGCAGGATCCCGGTCAGGAAAGCGCGGAGGAAATCGTCGCCAACCTCTATGCCGGCCGCGTTGTCATCGGCGTCGCAAAAGACGGCATCATCGTGGTGACTGCGGAAGATCCCATCGAGCCAGAAACGCGCCCGCCAATGATCGTTCCCCTTTCCGACGAACGCGTCGCAATTCTTCTCGGTGCCGGCGACTGGTGGTTGCCGGGTGAACGTCGCGAACTTGCCCGCATCGACACTGAGTTGCCGGAATTGCCGCCACCTGCGGGCCTCCGCAGGGCTCCCAGCCTGGGCGGAGCGGATGCTGGGCCAGGCGCCGAAGCGAACGACATCGAGCAAATCGCTGGACGGCTGCACGATCGCCTTACGTCGATCGCTGATCATGTTCACTGCAATTTGAATTTCGCGCCTGACGAGCCGATCCTCGTAATGGTCCTTGCCGATTATGTGCGGAATTATGGCCCCGAAGTTTGGCTGATTCAGTATCCCATTCAGCAGGAACCCGCGCAGGGTGACTTCTGGCAGACGACTGTTCTGCAGCCGCAGTACACGCAACTCTGGCCTCCCGAAAAAGGCCAGCCGCGCGGCCTTGTCGAAATCAGCTATCCGCCGCACCTTCCCAACGGAAACCTCTCCGCTCTGATTGGTTCAGGCGACCCGCGCATCGCGGCCGTCCTGTCGGCTTCGCCTGCGCTGCGGGAAACTTCTCAATCCGTCCTCAATGGCGGTATCGAACAATTACCCGCGGCCAGTGTGGCAGCCTTCCTCCGCGAGTCCCTCCGCGCGACGGCGCGTCCGGGAGCCCGGATGATCGAGGCTGAAATCAATAAAGAGCGCGGCATCGGTTGGTTTATTCCCCCACCCGAAGAAGCGCTGAAACCCGGCAGTGAGCAGGTCCGCCCCTCGGGCGTTCCGAGTCTCCGCCGTCCACCAGGTAAGCCTCCGGGACCGGGCCGCTTCTAGAATTCGCAGATCCAGTTGGCTTTTACTTTTGTCCAGCTAATTCGCGCTTCAACCGCGCGCTCTTGTCAGCGACCGCTGCGGCCAATTCCTTCTTATATTCCGCCAGTGCTCGCGCTATTTTTCCGTCCGACGTCCCAAGGATTTGCGCCGCGAAAATGCCTGCGTTCGTCGCGCCGGCCTTCCCAATTGCCATCGTACCCACGGGCACTCCACCCGGCATCTGCACGGTGGCGAGCAGCGAATCCATGCCGTTAAGCGACGTCGCCGACATCGGCACGCCAATCACAGGTAAAGTTGTCAGAGCTGCTACAACTCCCGCAAGGTGCGCCGCACCGCCCGCTCCCACGATAATTGCCCTCAACCCGCGCTTGGCCGCCGTTTCCGCATATTCGGCCGCGCGCGCCGGCGAGCGGTGCGCCGACACGACCTCAACCTCAAACTCGATTCCAAACTTCGCGAGCATCCGTCCGGCCTCGGCCATCACCGGATAATCCGAATCCGAACCCATTATGACGCCCACTAGCGCCTTCGATTCCGCATTCGTTGCCACTCAAACTCCTCCCGTTCAAATAAGTTTTATGGATTGTGTTGCATGCGAGATTCGTTAAACGCGAGCGATTTCAGCCCCGTCCTTCCCGATGTCTCTTCGATAATGCATCCCTTCAAAACGGATAAGCCTCACAGCATCATAGACCTTGGAACGCGCCTGCGCGAGTGTGTCGCCAGCCGCGGCTACGTTCAGCACTCGTCCACTACTTGTATAGTAGTTACTGGATTCGTCATGCTTTTTCGTTCCTGCATAAAATACGGCGCACCCTCCCGAAGAGTCAAGACCTGAAATCGCGGCGCCCGTTTTCGGTCTCGCGGGATATCCTTCCGCCGCTAAGACCAACGATAAACTAGCCTTAGGGTTCCAATCAATGGTCAATTCTGAAGAACCGCCTGTCGTTACGGTCTGTAGCAGCGCCGCCAAATCGAAGTTCATGCGCATTACCAGCGCTTCCGTCTCCGGATCGCCAAGGCGGCAATTGAATTCCAGAACTTTTGGACCCGAGGCAGTCAGCATCAAGCCGAAATAGAGAAAGCCTCTATAGTCAAAAGCTTCGCGACTAATGGCTTCGATGGTCGGCCGGACGACTTTACTTTGAATTACCTTTTCGAGCTCCGAAGAGATCAAATCATCGCTCGAAATTGCTCCCATCCCCCCTGTATTCGGTCCTGTATCATTGTCGTATGCGCGTTTGTAATCACGCGACGGAGCCAAAGGGATAAATTCTTCCCCGTTTGTCAGCACCATGTACGATATTTCGGGACCCAACAGACCTTCTTCGACGATTACGCGCCCTCCTGCCTCTCCGAACTCCTTTGTTTCCATCAAGCGCTCGATAAAAGCTGTAGCCTCATCCGGCGACGATGTCACAAGCACGCCTTTTCCACCGCACAAGCCGTCGGCCTTCACCACGACTGGCCAATCGACCTCGCAAAGGGACGTGTACGCGTCCACCGCCGCATCGAATATCCCGTAAGTGGATGCGGTCGGAATATCGTGCCGGATCATGAATTCCTTGGCGAAGACTTTGCTGCCCTCGAGTTGCGCAGCCTTGCGCGACGGCCCCACGATCGCCATTCCTCGTTTCGCAAACTCGTCCGCGATACCCAAGACCAGGGGCTGTTCAGGCCCGACGACCGTCAAATCCGGCTTGAGTTTACTGGCGATTTCAGCGAGCGAAGCTACGCTTCCCAGGTCGCCCGCCACGCACTCTGCGATTTGTGCAATCCCGTCGTTCCCGGGCGCACACCAGAGATGCTCCACCTGCGGACTCTGTCTCAGCTTCCACACAAGCGCGTGCTCGCGCGCGCCGCCACCGATAACAAGAATTTTCATCTAGCGATCCGCCAACACCATAAAACGCGCGTCGCCGACTGTCAATCGCCCGTTTATACTTTTTGTCTTCGAAAAATCGCTGCATAATGCAGGCTGCTCAACATGCACTGGGACTACATTCTACTTCTTGTGCTCCTTGCTGTTCTTGTCCCGTGGCGGAGCATGTCTCGGGTCCAGGAACTGGCGGCCGGCCCGGACTTGGGTTCCTCCCAGCGCCTCATGCTCTATTTTTCCACAATCGTATTTCAATGTACGGCCGTTTGCATAATCGTGTGGCGATGTCTGGCGCATCACCTTTCCTGGGTAGCATTGGGAGTGGCGCTACCGCACTTGTTTCGCACAGTTGCTGCCAGCGTGGGCCTCTCGGCGATCTTGGTCGTCAATCAAGTCTATGCGATCCGGCGGACGGGCACTCTTCCCTACGAGCGCCGCGGCATCGTGGCAAAGTTGGCGGACAGACTTCTGCCGAGAACAAGAAGGGAAGCTCTGTTCGGAATCCTCCTTGTTCTTACCGTCGCAATTTGCGAGGAATTTATCTACCGCGGCTTTGTGCAAGCGCTTTTTACAGGCTTTTCTGCGGGTTCGGCATTCGCAGGCGCGCTAATTTCAGCAATATTCTTCTCTTCAGCTCATACATACCAGGGCCGCAAGGGCTTGCTTACGACCTTCATCGTTGGGCTTCTCTTTTCAGGAGTAAGGATCTGGACGGGGAGCCTCCTTGCGCCAATTATCATCCACTTTGCCATTGATTTTTCTGTTGGCGTGGCAGCATTTAGATTCCTGCCGCCTCGCACGGATCCCCTTGCTCTCTTTCTTCTGTATTTTCCTAACTTTGCTTGCCCAACGCGGATGGAATCAAGATTATCAAAGGTTGCAAGATGACCCTGACCGAATCGCGTGTCCGGACTCTCTTGGAGCCGTATCACGTTGCCGCGCCAGCGCCAGTATGCAGCAAGATACTGATTTACATGGATTTACTTTCGAAGTGGCGCAAAAAGATCTCCTTGACGACAATTACAGACGACGAAGAAGTCGTCAGGTTCCACTTTGGCGAGAGCATTTTCGCGCTCTCTTTGCGACGATTCGAAAATGGTCGACTCGCCGACGTTGGCTCGGGTGCCGGTTTCCCCGGTTTGGCGATTAAGCTCTTCTGTCCGAATCTAAAAGTTACGCTGCTTGAACCAAACCGGAAAAAATGCACATTTTTGAACGAAGCCATTCGAAAATTGGATCTTACCGAGTCAGAGGCTCTTCCGATTGGGTTTGAAGCCTCGAAAATAGCACCAGGTGAACTCACGTACGTGGCATCTCGCGCTCTAGGCAAAACGAGCGATCTGTTATTTTGGTCCAAGGGCAAGCTGACTCCAGACGGATGCGTGGTACTTTGGCTGGGTGCCGAGGATGCGACAAGAACCATGCAAATCTCCGGCTGGCGTTGGACGGAAGCCTCTATTCCCGGAGCACTCAAGAGAAAAATCCTAACAGGCATCAAATTGACATGATGCCGAATTCACGAAATTAAACGGCGAATGTTCCACGTGGAACATTTTCGCCAGCTCCCCCGCGAATGTTTCACGTGAAACATCTTGGCATGAATTCCGGATTCTGTTAGATTCGCTCGCAAAATCAAAATCGGGGGACCGTTGGGAAGAGTAATCTCCATCACAAATCAAAAAGGCGGCGTCGGAAAGACCACTACCGCCATCAATCTCGCGGCATCTCTGGCGGCCGAGGAGAAACGCACCCTCCTCATAGATTCCGATCCTCAAGGAAATACCACCGGTGGGCTTGGTTTCCCGAAAGACCCCAGTCGCCGCACAATTTACAACGCCCTGATACTCGAAGAACGCGCCGACAGAATCATTATCCCGACGCAGGTTGCCGGCCTGGACTTGATTCCCGCCGACAAAAATCTCGTTGGAGCCGCGGTCGAACTTGTCGCCATGGACGGCCGCGAGTATCGATTAAAAACCTTTGTTGAGTCTGTCCGTAATGACTATGAGTACATCCTAATCGATTGTCCGCCGGCTCTGGATTTGCTGACGATCAACGCCCTCGCCGCCAGCGATTCCGTCCTGGT
>DATEHB010000114.1:0-9428 GCA_035279805.1 Candidatus Acidiferrales bacterium | reverse complement strand
CAGTCGGAATTTTTCCTGCCCTACGAAGACGTGCGCAAGAGCGACTCACCTCGTGACGCGCTCCTGGATTTCTGCGAAAGCACCTATGACGCAACTGCGTCCCTCGGTAACTGGGACCGCGCTGCCCTCGAACGCCCCGCGTGATTTTTCAAGGCCGCTGCGCCGCCGCCGGAGAGAACCTCTACTGCCCATTCAGCGGCGCCCATTCGAACGGGAAAAGCTTGCCCGCCGCGGCGGGATCAAGCTTGGCCCCAGCCAGTGCGACAGCTTGCGACAGCACTGGATCACGACCCGCAGCCAAATCAGCAACTGTGGGAAGAATCATAGTGTCCGGAGTGACGCCCGTTTTCTCCAAACTCTTTCCATCCGTCATGATGAGGTCATCGTGCGTAATCGAAGCGGCATAGAATACGAGGAGATCGTTACCGCCTGTAGCCGTTGAAGATGACGTGCCAACTACTGAGCGTCCCACGAAATAGGACTGAAAGCCGACTCCAATTTGAAAGGGATAAATCTTGGACTCCATGACAGCACCGGCCGTGAGGTCACCCAGCACGGTTGCTCTATGACTGAGTTGGATGGTTCGCGCGAAGAGTTCCGATGCCGAGGCGGAACCTCCATCCACAAGCACGAACAGCTTGCCCGTAAAGGGCTTCCCACGCGGTTTCGCGATAATTTCCTTTTCGTGCTTTCGGCCGATAGGCGTGGCTATGGTCACGTCATGGTCAAAGAAGTAGCCGGCGAGGTCGACGAGGCTATCGATCGACCCGCCCGGGTTGCCGCGAAGATCGATGACGAGCGCTCCGTGTTTATTGGCTTTGCTCATAATGCCGCCAATCTCGTCCGGGGTCATATTGAATGCGGGAATTTTCCAAATAAACGTATCGCCGATTTCGACCCAGCGCTGCCGCAGCATGTGGCTCAAGCTTTCCTGTCTGAGAATCAGGTTCCACATGTCCCCGCCGCCAGCGCCGAGTGTGAGATTACCGACTTTCTTGCCGGGAAGAAATTTCGTGCGCACCGCCTCGCTGCGCGTGGTCCCTTGAGGATCACGCAGCAGCAGAGCCATCTCTCCCTGCGGTGCGAGTGAATTTAGATAGTATTCGATATCGGAGTAATCGTTTCTGTTAACGGCATACGTTCCCAGCTTCAATATTTCGTCGCCAGGATGAATCTTACTTGCGGCGTCAGAGTCCGCCCGGACTTCGGTAATAAAGCAGCGATCCCCGATCATTTGCATACGGAAACCATAATCGAAGCGATATGAGATGGAGGGCGGCACAAAGTACGTATGCGAGTCATGGAGGCCCGCCAGGAACGCGGCTACAATCCGGAATGCTTCGCCGAGCGTCGGCGCCACTTTGAGCGCCGCTTCGTATTTCTGGTAGCGCGCGTCCATGTCCACGCCGTGAAATTTAGGATCGTAGTAATCCTTTTTAACGGCATCATGGATTCTGCTCAGCATCTCCTCGGCCTGTTGGCGGTCCATGTTCGTAATCTTCGGTTGTCCGCTCTGCTGGGCGCGGGCCGTGACGAGCACCGCCGCCATAAGAAATACCGTTATAGCCACCGCTGGCATTGTCCAGGCACGCCGCTTCATTGGGCCCTCCAAGAACGCAGTTAGTGATTCCAGTATAATGCGGGCGTTTGGCCCCCGACTTTTCGTGTGGCGTGCAAATAGTAATACTTCAAGCGGGCTGGCCTCTGTCGCAAACAGCTAACGATTGGCTTGTGACGGCGCCAGCGCCGCGGATGTTGTTTGCGGGAAGCGGTGCGCGAGCCACGCGCGCGCCTCTTCAGGACGGTAATTGAATGGGCCCAGGCCCCCGCGATACACAATTTTCCCCGACTCATCAATGATGTAGATTCGCTCCGGCCAGCCGCCGTAGGTGTGATCAGCGTCATCGTTCATCGTGTCGATGGCCATAGGAATCGGATAATGGAAGCGCGTGACGAAATCGTTGGCGATGGCGACGCGCTGCGGAAAAGTTCGCGGCTGCGCGTAGCAGATATTTTGATCCACGTTCGACTTCATCTGCCATTCATCCTGCGGATGCGCTTCACGGATGTACACGGTCAGGAAATCGGCGCGGCCTTTATATTGATCGTAAGTCTTGACGAGATTTCCAATCTCGCGCCGGAAGGGCGGTCAAGTGTAGCTGCCGAAAATCAGCACCAGCGGGCGTTTGCCGATGCGTTCGCGCAGGTGAAATGCGGTACGACCATCGAGCGAAAATATGCGCGCGTCGGGAGCTCGATCGCCAACACGCACGTCGCCCTCATGCCATTGCGGAAGCGCGTAACGCAGAAATCCGTAAACGTCACGCGGCCCGCCCATGAAATGCGCCAGCACAAAATATGCCGCCAGCAGCAACACTCCGAACCCGCCGAGTAACCATTCCCACCGCGATTTCCTCCGAGTTGTTTCCTCAGGATTCATCGGACGCGAGCGCCAGTCAGAATTACGCACAGACATTCATAGTGTCAACAACTTCGTCACGCGCGCCATAGGTTGCATATTACCGCCGCAGGTTCAACCAATATCCAACTAATAGCGGTTCGCCGCGGGCACGGCTTCTCCTTTGAAAATGACCGCACGAACTTTTTCGAGTGCGTGAATGTCTTCGAGCGGATTCCCTTCTGTCGCAACGATATCGCCCTCTTTTCCGACGGCAATCGCGCCGAGGTCATCAAGGCCCAGCAAATCAGCCGATGCTTTCGTCCCGAACGAAAGCGCCTGCTGCGGAGTGGCGCCGAACCGCACGTCAGTCATAATTTCGTCGCGAACGGTTCCCTTCCCCGGTTCATAACTTTGATCCGAGCCCGCCGCGATTTTCACGCCAACGCCGAGCGCAGCCTTGAATCCCTGCAACTCGCCCTGCCAAATCAGATTGGCTTTGCGAATCGCGTAGTCTGCCATGTGCATTTTTGCGCCGTTCTCCACGATGTTATTCGCGATGTAAAGCGTCGGCGTCAAATAAACGCCGTGGTCTTTCATATAACTTGCCGCGCCTTTGTCGAGGCCCGCGCCATGCTCGATGGAATCTACGCCCGCGTGCAACGCCGCCCAAATCGTCGGCAGATTTTCGTCGTGCGCCGCCACTTTCACGTGCGCGGCGTGCGCCTGCTCGACGATCACTTTCAATTCGTCCGGAGAAACCTGCTCCGCGAGCGGCGAATCGAGCGGCGAGAGCACTCCGCCGGACGCGAGTATCTTGATCACGCGCGCGCCGTACTTAAGCTGCCAGTGCACTGCGGCTTCCGCGTCAGCCGGCGAATTGATGAAGCCATTTTCCGGCGTGTAGAAATTTTCCGGAGTCAGGTCAGGGGGAAAGCTATAGAAATCGCCGTGGCCGCCGGGAATGGAAATGGCGTGCGCCGCGGGCACCAGATGCGGGCCGGGAATCGTGCCCTCCTCGATAGCGTCCTTCAACGCGACGTCGACGAAGCCGCCGCTTCCGAGCACGCGCGCGGCCACCACGCCGGAATCGAGCGCATAAGCCATCGCCTTCGTGGCGCGAATCGTCGCCAGCGGCAACGACGGATATTTTCCGCGCGGCCCGGTCCAAATGTGGATGTGCGCGTCGACCAGCCCGGGCATGCACGTGTACTTCGAGAAATCCTGCTGCTGCGCCCCTGCGGGCGCGGCCAAATTGCGGCCCACCGCCATTATTTTCCCAGCCGTGATGATGACCTCGCCTCCATCGATCGCCGGCTGGCCTGCGTCAGCAATCAACTTGCCGCAGCGGACGAATGTCGTATTGGACTTTGCCGTCGCGTTCGTTGGCATCACGTCTGAATCTTGCGCCACCACGGCTGGAGCCGCGCATCCCATCAACACGAGCACACTTAGAATTGCAATTCCCCGTTTCATGATCCCCCCCATCGATTTGTTCGGCGCATCGCGATCACTTCACGAACGCTCCACGCAAGCTGCGGAAGTCGCGAAAGATTATTCCGCTCGCTGCGCCATGTCAATGCGAAGCACACAAAAAAGACAGATTGACGATTGAACGAACACACTCCACGTGATATGCAATGGCGCGTAAATCTCGCGCCCGGCTGCGAAGAATACGCGCAAGCGTTTTTTTTCGAGGCTCCGATGCCAGGAGAACAACTGTGAAGATCCGCAAATTGTGGCCGGTGAGTTTGCTACTTGTCGCGGCGCTGCTCTGCCCCATCGCAATTTGTGCGCAGGCCGCGCCCGCGAACGCATCTGCGCAAACGTGGGCCACGCACGAAGGCGACTTCGTCATTCACGATTTTCATTTTCGTGATGGCGAAACGCTGCCGGAATTGCGTTTGCATTACACGACGCTGGGCGCTCCGCGACGCGATTCCACCGGCCGCGTGGCGAACGCGGTGCTCATCATGCACGGCACCGGCGGCTCTGGACATCAGTTCCTTCGCCCGCAATTCGCCGGTGTGCTCTTCGGGCCGGGCCAATTGCTCGACTCGTCGAAGCATTTCATCATTCTTCCCGACGACATCGGCCACGGAAAATCAAGTAAACCAAGCGACGGCATGCGCATGAAGTTTCCGCATTACGATTACGCGGACATGGTCACGGGCGAATATGATCTGGTCACCGAAGGCCTGCACGTAAATCATTTGCGTCTCGTGATGGGCACGTCGATGGGCTGCATGCACACATGGATGTGGGGCGAAGCATATCCGCAATTCATGGACGCGCTGATGCCGCTCGCATGCCTGCCGGTCGAAATCGCGGGACGCAATCGCATCACGCGCAAAATGATCATGGACTCGATCAAAGACGATCCCGCATGGGGCGGTGGGAATTACAAATCAGAACCGGTTCACGGGCTTCGCGCCGCGCTCGACGTTGAAATGTTGATGGTCAGCGCGCCGCGTTACTGGCAAAAACAATATCCAACGCGCGACGCCGCGGATGCGTATCTCGAAAAATCCTTGCGGGATAGGCTGAAGAATCTCGACGCCAATGACATGCTCTATGCATTCGACGCTTCGCGCACGTACAATCCAGCGCCCAATCTCGGGAAAATCCAAGCGCCTCTAATCGCGATAAATTCCGCGGATGATTTTGTGAATCCGCCGGAATTGCACATAGACGAGGAGTTAATCCATAAAGTGCCGCGCGGCCATTTTGTCTTGCTGCCCATCAGCGACGAGACGCGCGGTCATGGTACTCACACACTCGCCGCCGTGTGGAAGAGCTATCTTGCGGAACTGCTCTCGGAAAGCAGTCGTCGATAACCTTCTCCGCTGCAATGGTTTAACGCAATTCCCTACAGCGGGACCTGCGCGGAACTACGGCCGATTTATATTTGCGGCCTGCGAGACTCCTGTCTATAATTGAACGGCTAAAACTTTTCCATCCCCGGCCTTTGCGCCAAAATTCAAAGCTTTTCGAGAACCAGAACATGGAAATCGAACGGCGCCAACACGAAAGGCAAAAACTCTATTCGCCAGAGTATTTCGACATGGGCGCTGACAATGGCGCCATGATCGTGGACATCAGCGAAGACGGCTTGGGATTTCAAGCCGTGGGACGCGTCGAGAAGGACGATCAGATCGCGGTTTCGTTTGCGCTGGGCACGGGATACCGCATTTCGGCGCGCGTGCGCGTCGCATGGGTCGGCCCAAACGGAAATTCCGGCGGTACTACTTTCACGGAATTGCCCGCCGATTCGCGCAGCATCATTCGCGAGTGGGTGGCAAAGACGGCTGAATCCGCGGTGGCGCATGAAGCGGCAACTGCTCTTGAGTCGGAAATCTCCACGCATGCCGCGGACCCCAACGTTCCTCTGGTGATCGAACGGGCCGACGGCCCGGTTGCGCCACTTCCCGAACGCCTTGCTGCACGGGAGCCGATGACCGAAGCGCCTGTCGCGCTTGAGGCCGTCACCCAGTCTGACCTTTCCGCTCTTGAACCGCTGATCAGGGAGTCTGTCGCTCCGCGATTCGTACAACCTGACGTCGCTGCAACGACGGAGACGCTCTCACCGCCAGTTTTCCGGCCGCTCGCTCCGCCGGCATTTCCTCCGGTCGCGCCCGTGGTCGAAGAGAGTGTTGCCCCACCAATCGCGGAACCGGATGTCGAGCCGGATGTCCATTCGGATATTCATTCAGCCTCGGCTCTTGATTCACCTATTCACTCAGATAGCGTCGAGCGCCAGGAGTCGCGGGTGTCCGAGCCGGAAGCGCAACCGCAGCCGGAGTCGGCTCCGGCTGTGATACAAGAAAGCCCTGAAGAATTGGCTGTTCCCGATGTTCCTGTTCTCTCCCCGCCCTCGGTGCACGCTACGGAAACCAGGCCCGAAATTCCTGCACCGGAGGCTCCAAAGATTTCAGCGCCGCGCACGGAGCGCACGCCCGCGCCGAGTCCAACTCTCTTTGCGCGTGCGCATGCAGAGGAGTCGCGGACTTCTTTTCCGCCACGACATACGGGCGAACTTTTTTCGCGCTCGCCCTGGATTTCAGGGCAATCGCTTCCGGAGGAAGAGCGCAGCCACAAAGGCCTGATCGCCGTGATTCTTCTTTGCCTGCTTGGCGCGGCGGCAATCGCCAGCGTGCCGTACATTCGTTCGCATCGCCAGCAAATCGGCGCGGAAATTGAAACGGTGGGCAAAAGCGTTTCAGGTCAGACGGCGCAAAACGCCGGCCAGCCGCAACAGGCTCCACAAGCGCCTGCGCAGCAGGCCGTTCAACAAAATTCGCAACAGAGTCCGCAACAAAGTTCAAAAGCCCCGCCGCAAACTGCGGCGCCTTCGCCGGTCGCGCCATCAGTGACGCCCGTAATTCCCAGCGACGCGTCTGCGACCGTCACGAAATCACCTGCGACTTCTAGCCCGCCGCAGCCGCAGTCGAGTACGTCCACCGGATCGGCGCCTGCTTCCGCCAATCCGAATGGCTCCGCCGCGCCGCGTGCCGGTGCCGGGGCCGGTGATGCCGGAGTTCCTGCCAACGCGGGCCTATTCGAATTCCAGCAAGCGCAAAAATATTTGAACGGCACTGGCGGCGTCTCTGCTGATCCGGCACAGGCGGCAGAATGGTTCTGGCGCTCGCTCGAAAAAGGAAACACCGGCGCCGCGGTTCCGCTGGCCGACCTTTACCTGCAGGGCAAAGGAGTTTCGCATAGCTGTTTGCAAGCGCGAATCCTGCTGACCGCCGCATCTCACAAAGGCAACGCAACGGCAATCCAAAAGCTGAGCCAATTACCCGAAAACTGCGAGCAATAGCGTCCGCATTTGCGGCGAGTCTCCATATCCGCGAGGGAAGAAAGTCTGCGGCCGCAACAGTAAAAACGTCCGCAGAAATCAGCCGCGCGTGCCTGTCCTTTGGTACAGCAACGAAGTACAGTTCCCTTTCCGTACGATATGTCGGTGAACTCCTTGCTCGTCTCGGTCTGAGCGCCGACAATTGGGTGATTGCCCGGGTCTCGGTGCCTTCCGAAACGCCGCGCAATGCGTTTTTTTCGCGCGAGCACAGGAGATTTTTGATGGCGCATTTGTCCAAAACGCTGACTAAAACGATCCTCCCGCTATCGACGACCGAAGACGCGAACGACCGCCGCGGCGGTGTTCGCTACCAAATCACCGTCTCAGCCGAAGTTATCGAACTGATTTCCGGCACGCGCTTTTCGACGCGGACCACGGATTTAGGTCCGGGGGGCTGCTTCGTGGACACGCTGATGCCGCTTCCCGTCGGCTCCAGCGTGCGCGTGCGGTTGCATAAGGACGAAATCGCGATCGAGGCGCTCGGCACTGTGACGTACTCGCAGTCGGGATTGGGCATGGGCGTGGCGTTCGACAATATGCCGCCGGAGAAGGCGCGCGCGTTGGACGCATGGCTTACGGAACTGATAAGCGTGAAGCCCAATGACTTCCAGAACGCCCGCGCATCAAACAACGTGGCTGCGCCGACTACGCCGCAAAATCGCGCCGACGTGGCTCAGAAATTAATTCGGCTGCTGGTGAAACGCGGCGTGATTAGCGCTGCCGATGCTGCGGCGCTGCTTACAGACGCCCTCCTGTAATCTTTCCTGCCGTTCCCCCTTCCTCGTATAATCGAGCTGCATTATTTCCGGCTACCGGGCGATGGCGTTGAATAACCTTGCAGATTCGCGAGCTGAACGGGAAATTCGACTGCTTCGATTCATTTGTGACGCGACTCGGGATAAATCGGAGAGAGAAATTCTGATTCGCGTGCTCGCGGATTACGCGTGGCTCGATGCCGACAACGAAATTCTTTTTGAGGCGATTCGCGGGCTATTTTCGCGGAACACGCAGGATATTTTGAGCCATCTTCCTGCCGAACTGACACGACGCGGATTTCCGGATTTGCCGTGGGAGCCGTTGCGACAGCGTTCCACGCTTACAGCCGCCGAGGCCCGCGCGCTTGCCGGCGAATTAATTCAGGCCGCGAAGTGAGCAGCTGCTGTCACCGCCGATTCACATTTACTGATGCGCGGGAACGACTGCTGGACCGCAATCAATCACGACGCCGCGATAAATCAGTTCGCGCTGATCGCTGAAAAGCGAAAACTGGCAGCGATCGTGCAAATTACGTAGCGATAATTCGTAACTTTGATTGTCGGCGGAAGTAATCATCGCCAGCGTCCAGCCGGGAACAACTTCGGGCCCTTCGCTGAGTCCGAGATTGCTGAATTGCGGCCAGGCCTTCTGATGTTTTGCGATTACCCCCGAGCGGTAAAGCTCAGGCCACGTGGCGTAGCCACCGTGCGCGTGTTTGTATTCAGCCTCCGCGGTGTTGATCAGACGCACAACGTCCACGCCAATCGCGCGCTCATCACTTGGTGATTGATAAATCAGCGACTGTGTCTTCAGCAGTGGGCTCGGATCCGTAATTGGTCTTTCGGTCTGCGCAATGACCAATGCTGCCCACGTCAAGGCGCTCACTGCAACGATTGCAATTACACTTCCTCGGAATTTCTTCATCGCGTTTCCTCCTTCAGGAAAGAATTATGCTCCCAACAAATGTGCTCTCCCTGAACAATATTGAGGAGCGTGTCCATGGCGGCTACAGATTCAAAATCTCAAAATCGTCGCGGACCGCTGCGTTGGTCTTTCGATGCGAAGCGCTGGACGGGCCGCTCTGCGGCCTTGACCAATTTCCGGGGATGCAGTGGGCACATTTGGGACATGTTCCGTCAACAGTGCGGTTCTGCAAGACGTCGTGCCAGGAACGCTTGACGAGCAGTTCGCCGCATTCAGGGCACGATGTGTTCGCGCCGTCGCTGAAGATATTTCCTTCGTAGACGTAATGCAGTCCAGCGTCACGAGCGATTTGGCGCGCGCGATGCAGCGTTTCCGGAGGTGTTCGCGGCTTGTCGCGCAATTTAAAATCGGGATGGAATGCAGTGAAGTGCAAAGGAATTTCAGGGCCGAGATGTTCCAAAATCCAATCGGCGAGTTTGCGCGTTTCGG
>DATEHB010000113.1:0-14892 GCA_035279805.1 Candidatus Acidiferrales bacterium | reverse complement strand
GTGTTGAATGGCTCGGCTGCTTGCTGTTGAGGCGCTTCCGTAACCACTATGCCCTTCTGCTGATTTTCGACTTCGGACTTGCGCAAGGCTTCGTATAGGCGGCTCATTCTGCTTTCACTCCTGACTCGAATTTCGCTTCATTGAGCTGTTTTTCGGAAGCGCCATCCAGTTCCTCGATCATTCGAAACAACGCTTTCAGTGCCTTTTTACGCGACTCCGCATCTTCGGATTCGGGAGCAGAAGTGGAACACGGAATGTCCATCCGAAAATCCGCCGCAACTTCCCGGACGATGTCCGCGGTGATTTGCTTTGTCTGTTTCACGTAACCTGCAACCAGCGAGTTCTCGCAAAGAGTGTTGATCAGCCGCGGTATTCCATGCGAGAAATTGTGAATCGCTGAGATTCCTTCTTCGGAGAAAAGCGACGATCCATGCGAGTTTGCCCCGGCCAGTTCCAGCCTTCTGCGGATGTATCCTCGTAGCTCCTCGGAGCCCAATGGCTCGAGGCGGCAGCGCAAACCGATGCGCTGTTTCAATTGCCGCAAATGCGGCGAATCGAGCTTGCGGTCCAGTTCCGGCTGGCCTACCAGGACAATCTGCAGCAGTTTCTGCTGTGCCGTCTCCAGATTTGTCAGCAGGCGGATCTCTTCCAGTAATTCCCAGCTAAGCAATTGTGCTTCATCGACCACCAACGCCGCCGTCGTGCCCCTGCGGAATCGAGCAATTAGATAGTTGTTCAAATGCGCCAGCATCTCGCTCTTCGTTCGCCCGGTGGTTGGCAGTCGCAGATCCGTCAGCACGTACCGCAGAAAATCCGGCACCGACAATCGCGGGTTGAACACATACGCAAACGCGATTTGGTTCCGGTTTAGCGAATCCAGCAGGCACCGCACAAGCAGCGTCTTGCCGGTTCCCACCTCGCCGGTAACCACCACGAAACCCTTGCGCCGCTGCACGCCGTAATTAAGATTAGCCAGCGCTTCGTTATGGCGCGGAGTCGGATAAAAAAAGTACGGATCAGGGCTGATCTCGAATGGGTTCCGCGTCAATCCGTAGAATTTCCTATACATATCTTTAACCTTTGTAGAACGCGTAAATATTGCCCGCGACGATCAACAACACCACCACAACCGCCGCGGCGCGTCCCATCCAGCGCATCCTTATCCGGTCATGATCTTCTTTCGGCGTACTGATGCGCGGAATCCCTACCAACACGCGAGCAGTTAGGAGTCCCTGCAGATCTTCCTCGTCGCGAACCCGTGCGTCGGTCAGCTCAAACAGCGCGGTCAATCCAACGCCTACCGCGATGCCAAGAACCAAACCGCCCAGACTCAACAAAACGTGATTTGGCGAAGCAGGCTTGTCCGGCAGCCGCGCTGAATCAAGAACACGGAACTGCTCCCCCTGCGACTGCTGCTGGAGGTTTGTGGCCAATTGCGATTGGCTCTGCTTCGCGAGAAGTGAATCGTAATTCTTTTGAGACTCGTCGTAACCGCGTGAAACGTCCGCCAGCGCCTGTTCCGTAATTGGCGTCGAATTCAAACGGGCCTGGTATTCAGCTACTCTCGATTGCAAGTTTTTTTCTTGCCGCTGGAGGCCTTGAATCTCAAGCTGGTTGGCTTTCAACTGGCTCTCAATTTGCATCATCGGGGTGGGAGCGCCATTCTGCATGCCGGCCGCCGCCACGTCCACGCTGGAATCGCCTGATGTCTTGCCTGATTTTTCTTTCGTGGCGATTTCACTCTCAATTTGTTTCTTGAGTTTCTCCGTCTTGGCGATCTGATCTTTCAGTGCGATCACGTCCGGATAGTTGTCTGTATATTGTCCGCGAGCGGCTGCAAGCTGCATGTGCAAGTCCTTCAATTCCTTGTCCAGCGCTGGCGGTGTGTCAGCGGAGTCGCCGTTTCCGAGGTCCGTCTGTACTGATTGGTACTGCTGAATAATTGATTCCAGGTACAGTTTTTGCTGTTGGGCGCGATCAAGCGCTCGCTGCGTGCCCTCTAACTGGCTCTCGACACCAGTTAAAATTTGGACGTTGCTTTGCAGTTGATCGGGCAACTCGCCCATGTGTTGCGCTTTGAAAGCTCGAACCTTCGCTCCCTGTTCCTCCAGTTTTGCCCGCGCATCCGCCAATTGGCTGCTAAAAAAGGATGTTGCGGTTTCGGAAAGCTGTTGCTGGGATTTCATATTTTCGTCGATAAACGCCGACGTCAGTTCGTTATCCACCGCCTGAGCGAGTTCCGGTGTTGAGCCCGTATAGTAAATCTTGAACGCCGTCAGTTGTTCATTACGCCCCGGCACTTGTACTGGCTCAATGCTAATATCCTTGCGCATTTGATCGACGGGATCGGGTGATCCAAAGATCGCCAGCAGGCTGCTGCGCCCCGGGTAGAGATGATATTTGTCGATGATCACCTGCAGCCGGCTGCGGCTCAAAATTCGCTGCGTCATGCTCGACAGCCGGTCCTGCAGGCTCACCGATACGTTCGGAGGAACCAGTTCCGACGTCACCTTCTGCTCATCAACAAGAATCAATGCGTCCGATTGGTAGGTCGCGGGCAGAAGCCATCCAATTCCCCAGACGGCCACCCAGCACACAAAAATCGAGAGGAGTATCAGCCAGCGGTGCCGCCGCACAATGCCCCAATATTCTTCAATACCGCGCGATTTTTCGTCTTGCAGCTCGTCAATCATTCCTACCTCCCTAACGGCTTCAAAAATGAGTACGTAATGGATGCGGAAACGAAATCGTGATTCCGGACCGGCAACGCGCCCAATGCTCCGGTCTGATTCAATCTTTCATACGACATGTCCAGCAAAAGGTTCTTGGAAAGCTGGCGCGAAAATCCCGCTTCAGCCGAGTACGTCAGAAGCTCGTCGCGGCCGGTCCGGGCCGCCAGCAACTGGTCGTCAGCCGCGGCGAGTCGCGAAACCAGCTTCCAGCGTTTCGTTAGATCCCACGATATACGCGCTGTTCCGGAATTCAGTTTGACGGCGCCAACCAATCCGCCTCCATCGCTGATTCGCCTCGTGTAATCCAGCACCACAGCCATGCGCTGTCCTGTCCAGCTGTAAATCACTCCGCCCGCGGAGTGCCATTGATTGGACCTCACGGGTATCGTCAGGACGACAAATCCCAGATTCACCACGACTACATTGGCGGTGAGCGAGTACTCCGGGCCCCCGTAGATGGTGAGGGTTGTGTTCGCTGATGGCTTAAGGTCCTCAAAAATAAGAAATGAGTGTGTTGTCGTCCGCGCATTCGCTCCCGGGAACCGCAATACCTGTCCGGTATACTGAAATCCCAGTTCGTTCCGCGCGGAGAGCTGGTGTGACACGTACGCGTGCCCGGAGATAATCTGCGAATAAATCAGCGACTGCGTAGGTCCTGAATGCGGCGTTGTGTCAATATGCACAGTATGGAAAGATCCGCCCATGCCGAAGCTCGAATGTTCACTGAATTGATCCGAATAGAGGGCGTCTGACGATAAAGTGGTTCGCAGCAAGTTTGGAATAAAAATCGTTTGATTCGAGCCGCCGATCTGCCCTGGCAAACTGGCCGTCTGTTGAAATGGGTCGTTGCTCCGAATATAGGTCTGCTGCGCGGAAATAGTGCTGTGTTCCGTGGCGCGCCAGCTCAGATGCCCGCCAAAATCCTGCGTGAAGAGATTGCGATACGTCAGGTTTTGGCTCACTACAAATCCTGGCGCATAACGCAGTCCCCAATTCAGCCGTGGCCGTGTCTCAATAAGCTCAATTCTCGGCGAAATGTTGTACCCGATGTCCCATTGCCGCTTCCCGGAGACAGGATTTATACCCACGTTGTCGTCATAGAACGTACCCGCGGTAATGCTTCCCTCGAATACATTCGAGAGCGCCACGTCCGCTCCCGGAACAGCAAGCGGCAGCTCGCCGCTCGGCAGAATCGGAACGTTCGAAGCCGTCTGCGCACGGGCCAACCCTGGGCTCATGCTCAACAGGAAAGCGATCGCCGGAATTAATCTTCGATTCATTCTCGTCTCTGGCTTACGGAACAACGATGGTGTCCCCTGGCTTCAATGCGACGTTCTCCTGTAGGTCTCTCCCTTGAATCACTCGCTTGTAGTTGAACGGGATCCTCACACGGGCGCCGCCGGCAACCGGCCGCAAAACGTAGATCTTCGTCTCTTTCGCAAAATCCTTAAACCCGCCCGATTGCGCTATTGCATCCAGCACTGTCATCGCCTGGCTCAATGGATACGAGCCTGGCCGCATTACTTCGCCCACCACATTGAACTGGTGGCTTCGCGGGTCGCTGACGATCACCGTCACTTCCGGATTTTCGATGTACGCTTTCAGCCGCTTCGTTAGATCGTCCTGGAGCGCCATTGGTGTCATTCCGCTCGCCTGTACTTCTCCCACCAAGGGCAGCGAAATCTTCCCATCCGGTCGCACTGGGACCGTTCGCGAAATCTCTTTCTCTTTCCAAACGTCGATCTCCAGCACGTCATTCTCGCCGATCACGTATTTCGAAGCGTCTACCCACGGAGGCTCCGCCCGGTTCGCCGGTTGCGCAACCTTCGCGGCGGCATCTGCATTGGCTGCAGATGTTGTCTTGGTATCCTGCGCCCCCGCGGAAAACACAACGGCGGCCAATGCCGGGATCGCCACCATCCACCTTGTTACATTCCCAAAACGCAATTTCATTTTCTTTGCTCCTTTTGCTTCCGAACGGAACTAATCGTTGCCCAGTTCCGGTGGTTGCGGACTTGCCGCCACCTTGCGAGCCGGCACGCCCGCTTCTTTCAGTTTGTAGAGCAGCGCTCGATAGCTGATGTTCAGAGCGCTCGCCGCGCGCTTCCGGTTCCAGTTGTGCGCCTGTAAAATCCTCAAAATGATTTTGCTTTCGAATTCCCGCATCGCTTGACGCGTAACTTTCTTCAACGATATGGAACCGCTGATCGGGATGTCCGGAATAAACGAATTTGCGCCGCTCCCCGAAAGTTCGACCGTAATCGCATCCTCCGAGCCTAAGATCACGTATCTTTTGATCAGGTTCTCGAGCTCGCGGATATTTCCCGGCCAGTGATATTGCTGCATCATATCGAGGCGTCTTGCGGAAAGCGGGCGCGTTGGCCGGTTGAATTTCTCGCTGTACACCAGTCGCAGGAAATCGCAAATCACGGGAATGTCCGCCACTCGCTCCCGCAGGCTCGGAACATGAATATTCACCACGTTAATTCGATAATAGAGATCTTGCCGGAAACTTCCCTGCTCGATCTCTTCTTCCAGATTCCGGTTCGTTGCGCAAACCACGCGCACGTCAACGCGCTTGTCTTCTTGAGCGCCAATCGGGCAAAACTGCCCATCCTGCAACAACTGCAGCAGCTTCGCCTGAAGTCCCATTTCGAGCTCTGCAATTTCATCCAGAAAGAGCGTTCCGTTCTGCGCCGATTCCACGCGACCCGGCTTTGTTCCGTTCGCTCCCGTGAACGCGCCTTTTTCATAGCCGAATAGCTCACTCTCCACAAGCGTCCCCGGTATCGCCGGACAATTGACTTTGACGAACGGCCCCGTTTCCCAAGGCGAACGGACATGGATCAGCTTCGCGATAATCTCTTTGCCGGTACCGCTCTCGCCTTCGATCAGCACCGGAATGTTGGCGCTTGCCACCTTGTCCAGTTTTTGTCGTACCACTCGCATCACCTCTGAGCGGCCGAACACAACTTCATCCGGAGGTACACTCAGGTTGACCTCGCCGCTTAACCGACTCGAGCTCGGACGCGTCATCGTTCCCACTGCCACACCGTCCTGGGACAGAGCCATGGACTAGACCCTGTACAGACGCATTTACTTGCACACTGAAAACCAACGTCGTCCGTGGATACGGATATTTTCACAGTAGCCCTCGCTGCGATTCAACTGTATTATTATGACTGGTTTACGATTGTTTAGAGATCAGGCGTGTCAGCAGAACGTCGGCCGGGGCACTCTATCAAAGTTAACAATAGTCAAATGACAGTGGAAAATGTTTGCATATTCCGGAAGCCAATTTCCCTTCCCGGCGCGGGCCTGTTCGGAATGGTTCAAGCATTCGAGGAATTCACTAGCCAGAATGACGACGGCAATCGATTGCCCCATGAGCGGAAACAACCAACTGCGGTACTTCCAAAAATGCCAAATTATGCTCGAACAGTTTCGCCGCGTATAATGTCATAACGTTCTATTACCGCGGCGACTCCCACATTCTCGGAAGGGTTCTCCGCTTCTCCCTTTCTGTCCACGCGCACTACTCGCCCGTGGGCACGCACAAATACTTCCGTGCCTTGGGTGATTTCCGCAGGCAGCGTCAGCGTAAAATCCAATTCCGTCCCGGGCTGCAAATCCTTATGCAGCATGAAATAGACGCCGCGCGTTGAAATATCGCGCGTTTGCCCATTATGAGGAGCAGCTTCTCGGTTGACGGGCAACTGAACTATCACGGGTAGGGCTAAATCATACCGGCGAGCTAAGCGACGCTCCGTCATCCCCAGTGCTCCTCTCAGACGACTGCAGACAAAGATCCCCACCCCACGGTCTCAAAAGCAGCAATCCGGCTTCCAAACTATCGATCTCTTCGGTTTTCCCGCTACTTGATCCCTTCTTCTCCGCAGCTAACCGAATTAATCCTGCAGCGTCTTTGGTCCCGGTCCATCGGAACGGCGACACAACTCCTTTCCTGACAACCTGTGCCGCCCCAACAGGGCCCGCGTTACTGAGTGATACCTTTTGTCAAATTTTCGCGAAAGAAACAAGGGAAATATCCGCATAAGTTTCTTGTTTGCAAAAACGGGCCTCGTACCATCCAGCGGGCTGCATTCAATATGCAAGTTGTTGCAATCGGCGTGGCGCTAAACACCACGAATCATGGGTGCTCCCGACGATGCCCCGACTCGTGCGCCCTTGCCCGAGTCCAAATTGAACTGTCTCATTTTGTACAGCAATGCCTTGTAACTGATCCCCAGCATCTTGGCAGCATCCTTTCGGCACCAGTTCGTTTTCTCAAGCGCACCTGCGATGGCTTCCATTTCGGCCTCGTCCTTCAGGCCCCGAACCAGCGCCTTCAGGCCCTGCTCCGCAGGAGCGCGAACTTCTTCCCGAGGAGAGACACGTTGTTGCGTCTCGGTCAGTTCAAGCAATTCCTTCAGACTGCCGTCATTGTCTTCCAGAATCACATACCGTTTCACAAAGTTCTCGAGCTCCCGCAAATTTCCTGGCCACGCATATCGGACAGTGGCTTCCATAAGATGTTCTGTCGGCTCGGGGACAGGCTTTTGAAATTTTTCGCTGTACTTCACCAGGAAATGGCGGAACAGCATGGGAATTTCATCCGTGCGTTCACGCAGAGGAGGCACGTGCAGGGAGAGTACGCTTAAGCGATAATACAAATCCTCGCGGAATCGGCCCGAGCGCATGGCGTCACCGACGTGAACGTTCGTCGCCGCCAGCACTCGCACATCCACCTGAATTCCCGCGCGCGCACCTAACCGCGAAAATTGATTGTCCTGCAACACGTGAAGCAGCTTGGCCTGCAGATGAGGTGGCATTTCCGCGATCTCGTCGAGGAAAATCGTTCCCTTGTTCGCCAGTTCGAATTTTCCTGGCTTCGCTCGCACGGCTCCGGTGAACGCTCCCTGTTCGTAGCCAAATAGCTCGGACTCAAGAAGCTCGCCCGGCAAGGCCGCGCAATTTACTTTCACAAAAGCCTGCTGCCTCCGTGTCGAACGCAGGTGAATCATCCGCGCCACGACTTCTTTGCCCACTCCACTCTCTCCGCTGATAAAAACCGGAACGTCTACGGGGGCAATCTGCAGGATTTGCTGCCGGATCTTCAGCATCTGCGGGCTCGCAACCAGAAAAGACATGTCTTCCGTCAACTGATCGCAGTATTCCCGCAACGCCTGGTTTTCGGCCTTGAGTAGCTTTTTCTGCCGGCACTTCAGCAGGGCTGCGTCGAGCTCCGGCTTCTCGAACGGCTTCGTAAGATAATCATGCGCGCCCAGGCGAATCGCTTCGACGACTGTGCTCACCTCGTTGGAACACGAAAGCATGATTACGTTCAGCCCTCGATCGATTTGCATCAGCCGGCGAAGTGTCTCCAGGCCATCCATCTCCGGCATCAACACGTCCAGAATCACGAAATCCGGTTTCGCACCGCCTCCGATTGCTTCCAGTCCTTCTGTGCCGCTCGCCGTCGCTATCACTTCGAATCCGTCCACTTCCAGCAGCGTCTGCAGATATTTTCTGATGCTCGGCTCGTCATCAATGATCAGAATTTTTTCTCTATCGGCCAAAACTTCCGCCTCAATCTTGGAGCCTTCACGCATAGCTGTAGACCTCAACTTTCATTGGCAGCAAGAACTTGAACGAGCTTCCACGGCCAGGTTCGCTGTCCACCCAGATCTTTCCGTGATGCGCTTGAACCAACCGCTTTGTGATCGCCAGCCCCAATCCCATCCCGGAAGACGATGGATCGACGCGCACGAAATCCTCGAAAATTTCCTGGTGAAATTCCGCCGCAATTCCCACTCCCGTGTCCGTCACGGAAACCAGCACGCTATTGGCCTGGGGCCGCTTCGTAGCGCGCCGCTCCCTCGTCGGAGTCGCGGGAGAAATGCGCCGTTCCCAGAAGTGAGCTTTCACCTGCAGAGTCACTGCGCCCTTTGCCGGTGTATGCTTCAGCGCGTTGTCGACGAGATTCGTTATGCATTGCTGGATCTTCGGATAGTCGAATTTGAAAGCCGGCAGCTTCTCGTCCATCGACACTTCCAGATGAATATTGGTGCGTCGGAATGCTTCTTTCCAGCGAACCACGACGTCATTCATGCAATCGCGAATATCGTTGTCCTGAAACTGCAATACAAGCTTCCCGCTTTCAAGAGCCGTGTAATTCAGGAAAGTGGACACCAGCCGCACCAGGCGGTCGCAGCTCTGCTTCGATTCCTGAAGGATATCACGCTGCTTCTCCGTCAGCTGTCCCAGCGAACCCGAAAGCAACAGGTCGTAGTAGCCCTTCATCACCGCCAGCGGGGTTTTCAGTTCGTGCGCCGCCGATCCCAGAAACACGGTTTTCTGCCGGTTCACTTCTTGCAGTCTCAGATAGGCTGCCAGCAAATTCCGATACGTAATTTCTCTTTCTTGCAGCAGATCGTGAACCGTTTGCCTCATCTGATTCTGATCGACCGGCGCTTCGCTCGGCGCAGGTTCCGCAAACACCACCAGCCAGTCCGGCTCGGGCAACCAGCGGATGCGCGCTCTCCCAGGGCCGTCACTGCACCGGATCAGAAGATTCACTTCCTGCTCTCCGCCCTCCAGTTGTCCGAAAAGACCTTTCGCATCCACGTGTAACACGTCGCGAAACAGATTGGCTTGCGCCCCGTCCTCGACCACGTCCCATTGAACGGAATTTTGTGCGTGCAAATTGGCAAACAACACCCTCCCGCTGCGGTCGGTCACCAGGAGCGGCTTGTCGAGAGCGTCCAACAGGCTTGACATCAGCCCGAACAGAGTCGTCCCGGACGATTGGGGCTCGGCGGGTGCGCTCTTAGTCAATAAGGTCCCCTCAAACAGTTTCTCCGCGATTGGGCATTCAATTTCTTTGTAGCCGGGCGAAATGATTGCGAACGGCGATGTTGGCAAAGGGCAGTATGGGTGTCAATGGTAAATGCGTTTGCTTTGCACTTAAGATGCAAAGAAATGGTGAATTCCGGAAAGCGCTTTTCCTTACCAGCAAAGGTCGCTCTGCCAAACCATTTTTGTTGCTGATAACAAAACACTTAATACGCCGAAATTATCTACGTTGTAGCACTCAAATTGCTCTGCTTTTCGAGTACTAATACTGGGGTTCCATGGGCGCATTAAAAAAACTCGTTCCTGGGGGCGAGGTCTGTAATGAAATCCAATGGCAAGCATCCGGAGCGTCGCAAGTTCCCGCGACTCCGAGTTCAAGTTCCCCTTTTCATCCGCGGAAAAGACAGTCTCGGCGTTGAATTCTTGGAACTGGCGAAAACCCTTGATATCAGCGGCCAGGGTGCCAGACTCATCAGCCCTCACACCTTGAGTCACGATGAACTCATCTCCTTGACCATACCCGCTCCGTTGCCCAGATCCTCGGAATTCGGCGAGACCGGCACGCCACCCATTCAGGCTCGCGTACGTCGGCTCGAGTCTAGCGGCGACATGAAATTGGCTGCGGTAGAATTCCTAAAACCACTGGAATAGGTAGGTTAACTGGTTCACGGGGCGTGGAACATGCACTGTATCCGCAAAAAGTAGGAATTCCTTTCCCTTGATTCATCTGGCGACCTGTTGCATCTTGCCGCCCAAAGCAACCTAAGGCGTTTCGTCCTTGTGATTCAAAGACATACCGTCCGGCTTCTGGTAACAAATTCCTTGAGCGTTGGCACCGCCATTGCTATGCTCAACAATGTCCCCGCAGGAGCCACTCAAAAGATTCGGGCACCATAATCCCGAAAGAGTAACGTTGATACTTTGATGCCCCAGCCATCGGAGTCTAATCCACCGCTGCAAGCCGACGATTCGTTCTTCGACCTGCTCGTCGAGACTCTCGACAATGTCGAGGAATCTGTCCGCGGGGCCTTTCTCCAGCAGTTTTTTAAGTCCATCGCACGCATCGATTTTTCACCCGCGCAGAGTCTCGATTACTGGAATCAGATTCTCGTACGACGCGTCGAGCTTTCCGAAAGCATGGGCAAGCGTGTATCTCTGAAGACCGCAATGGTCGACGTTCTCGCCTCCACCAGCTTCCTCCGCGTTCCCATTCTGATGGAGTATGAGGAATTCAAGAAGCTCCAGTTAAACGCAGCCACGGACGCACTCACGGGTCTTTACAACCGCCGACTCTTTGAAGAATACTGCGACAAGGAATTCAATCGCGCCAAACGCTACAGCCAGCATCTCGCCCTCGTGCTGCTCGACCTCCACCGACTAAAAGAAGTCAACGACCGTTACGGGCACTTGCGTGGTGACCAGGTCCTCCAGCTCGCCGCGGCCACTCTGCGAAAAAATTTGCGCGCCTCCGACTTCGCCTTTCGCATCGGCGGAGACGAATTCGCTCTTCTGCTTCCTCAGGCTGATCCCGAACAGGCGGCAACTCTTTGCGATCGCCTCCGGACGAATTTTGAATCAGACTCTGCCCCTCTGGACCTCGGCACCGCTGTCACGATCGACTATGGCATCGCTGTGCATCCACAGGATGGCGATACAAAAGAAATCCTTCTGCGTTTGGCTGACGAACGGCTTTACCAACTCAAGAATGCCCACCGCGCGAGCGCCGGCGTGGTCAACGTTTCCAAGCCTGCGCCTTCGCCTCAGACCGAGCCTGCCGCCCCCGCCCGCGTCATCCCTCCCACGCCCGCTAAACCAGTCTCCGCTCCCGCTGGACCATTTGCATCTCCTCGCGAAATTCCTAAACAACCCGAGCGTCGCAAATGGGAACGTGTCTCACTCGCCGGAACCCATGCTTACGCAGTCATCGCTGGGAATGAAAAGAAAAGCGCAACGGTTATGGATCTTTGCACCGGCGGCCTATCGCTCGTTGTTGAGAATGCCGAAGACTTGTCGTCTCCGTTCTTCGCGGTTCTTCACGTCCCCATTTTGCCGCCGCTTCGCGTCAATCTTCGCAAGGTGTATACCCGTAAGATCGACAACGGCCGCAGTCAAATTGGCTGCGCCTTCGTCTCCTGAGCGCGGAAATAAAGCCGGTTTTTACGGTGTTGACGGCCTAAGTCTCATCTCTTTCGAGTCCCCATCTCCGCTTTTCGGAGTCCGGTGGAACTCGATAGAGTCCCGTAACGGCGCCCGTTTATCCAGGCTCAATGAAGGGAACGAAGAGCCCCCCCTGGCTCTAATCGTATTTCTCAAAGCGGATGTGTTTGCGGTCCAGCCCAAACTCTTCCTTCAAGATAAATCGCACTTCGTCAACCATCGCCTTCAACCCGCAGATATAAGCTTTGAAATCTTTGCGCCCTGAAAAAAATCTTCGCAGGTGCTCCTGCACGTACCCTCTTTCGCCGCGCCAATCTCCCGAAGCGCGGCTGAGCGTCGGAACGAAATGAAATCGTCGATGCGCCGCGGCCCATGTCTCGAATTCTTCTCGATACAGAATCGTCTCCGGATGCCGCACGCCGAAGAGCAGCCACACGTCGCTCGAAAGCTCCTTATCCGCCGCGAAGATTTCGGCCAGCATGCCGCGAATCGGTGCAATTCCGGTGCCGGTCGCGATGAACACCAGATCCTGCTCAACGGGTTGCGAAACGATGAAGGAACCATGCGGCCCTTTCATATTCACGGTCGCATTTGCTTCCAGGCCGCACAAATAATTCGATACGTATCCACCCTCGACGCGATTCAGGCATAAATCGAAACGTGAATCGCCGCGCGGCGCAGACGCAATCGAATAAGGCCGCGCTTCTTGCTCTCCATTGCGCGGAACCTCCAGCGACACGAATTGCCCCGCATAAAATTCGAACTCTCCGCCCTCGATAGCCTCCCATTCAAAATGCTTTGTCGAAGGCGTCAGCGCAATTGCGCGTCGCAGTACAGCCCGAAAATCACGCGGCGAAATAAATGGTCGTGTTGGCATCAGCGGATGTTTGGCCTGTGTCTCAAACATTCTCATAATACCGCACCTGTGGGTGTCGACGTCGGGTAACAAGGTTGTGTTTGACAATTGGCAGGAATCCGAAAATTCACGTATCATGGTTGTTTGTCCGCGGACCTAGCGACGCGGCCGGGGCGCTCCGTCATCCGGCAAACGCGCAGACCGGTCCTCATGGACGGGAGCCATCATGAAAGAAGGGATCCATCCCGATTATCACGCCGTCAAGGTGCACTGCGCCTGCGGCAGCACGTTCGAGACGCGCTCGACGCACAAAGGCGATTTGATCCGCGTGGAAATCTGTTCGAGCTGCCACCCGTTTTTTACCGGTAAACAAAAGCTGATCGACACCGCGGGCCGCGTCGAACGTTTCCAACGCAAATACGCCGACGCCGCTGCAAAAAAGAAGCAGTAATTCTCGGAGCGATTCGCCATCCCGATTTTCGCGTGCGGAATTTCACGGATGTTACCGGAGCGCGTTTGCCGAGCGCACCGACGCCGAGAGTCTTGACCCCGGGGGACTGACTTCTCCGTCTGCGGCGTTTGTTGCGTCGCGGTGCTGCGCTGCCTTGACACTGTGGGAAGCCCGCCATTAGCATCAACGTCGACGCCAGTGTTAGCGTCAAGCATTTCCCCGTGTGCCGGTGTAGCTCAGGGGTAGAGCGAGGGTCTCATAATCCCTAGGTCGTGGGTTCGAGTCCCACCGCCGGCACCAATCCCTTTCCTCCAGTTACGAAGGTCCCTCGCTGCGGCATGGCTCGCTTTTCGCAACCGTCCGCGCGAGAGTCTCGTTCGGCCCCATTGGAAACAGCGAAGTGGAGAATTTCTGCTTGAGATTACAGAACAGCGGTAACCGCGGTGCCTGCGGCGGCGAATACAGACGCCATTTCCGCTCGCGCCAGCGGCAGAAAACTCTTCAGAACATCGGGATCGAATTGCGTTCCGCTCGCTTGCAGCAACCGCCGCTCCGCTTCCTCAAACGGCAGGCCCGCCCGATACGGTCGCATCGAAACCATCGCGTCAAAGGCGTCTATCACCGAAACAATCCGGGAACCGATGGGAATTTCCCCGCCTTTCAGGCCGCCCGGATAACCTGAGCCGTCATAGCTTTCGTGATGGTGCAGAATCATAAGACTTGCGTTTTCGAGGCCCGGAATTTTCCGCAAGACCAGCCAGCCGTATTCCGGATGCTTCTTCATCAGCGCATATTCTTTGTCAGTGAGTTTTGCAGGCTTGTTCAAAATCGCATCCGGGATTCCAATCTTGCCGATATCATGCAGCAATGCCGTGACTTCGATATCAGCCAGGCAACCGTCTTGCAGGCCAAGTTCCCGCGCTACGTGCAACGCCCACTCCGCCAGCCGCGTGCTGTGAACTCCCGTGTTCAGGTCTTTTAAATCGAGCAGCTGATTGAAAGCGCACACAAGCGACGTGCGAAGCGCCAGCAGTTGTTCCTCGACTTCTTTCACTCGCAGTGGTCCGGCGGGCGATTGTGATGCGGATCGCAGAGCAAAATTTGCCAGAAACGCGGGCGCCTCCGAAATCGGATCGAGTCCAATTCCAGGAGCGCTCGCGTCTTGGTAGCTCATCATTTTCATATGGTCTTGAGCTTAGTGGTCCCTGTATTCCGATTGGTTCGTATTCACCGACGAAAGCGCCCGCAAAATGTCCAATCGTCCGTGACCCATGTTCCAGCCGATCCACCGGGCATGACCAATCGCAGTGGCTGTTTCTGACTGGTTTGCAGCAGGCTGCATGTTCAAAACCAGATCGGCAGTCCCGGCAACGAACGGCGAGCTGAAAGACGTTCCTGAAGTCGCTGCATAGGAACCGAACGGATAGGTCGTCACGATGTTTTCGCCTGGCGCCGCAACCCAAACCACGCGGTTGCCGTAATTCGAGAAGCTTGAGCGCTGGTCGAAATCATTCGTCGACGCAACCCCCATAACGTTTGTCAGCCCCGCAGGATAAACAACTTCCTGTTTGCCATCGTTGCCGGATGAAGCGACACAAATGACGCCGTGGCTCGTGGCATAATTGATTGCCTGTGTTAGTTCCTGCGAATTCGATGTGAGATCGAAACTCATGTTGATCACATTCACATGATTTTGAACGGCATAATAAATAGCGCTGAGGATGTCGGAAAGGTCTCCCGTTCCATCCGCATGAAACGCCTTCAACGGCATGATGTGTGCGGTTGGGGCGACCAGGTGAAGCACTCCAACCACTTCCGTGCCGTGGCCGAATGCTGCGTAA
>DATEHB010000112.1:0-5138 GCA_035279805.1 Candidatus Acidiferrales bacterium | reverse complement strand
CCCGGCAAACCGAGGCACACCGGGCACGTATTTGTGTTCGGCGGATCGCCAAACCGCGTCGAGCAAGCGCAAAACGCCTTCGTCGCGGTCGCAAGCTGCACGTGCACTTCCAGCCCGATCACGCTCTCGTACCGCGCGCGCACCTCGGGCGGAATCTGCCGTGTGCCATCGACCGTCGCCGTTCGCGTTTCTGCTCGAGTCATTTCCCGGTCAATCGTCCGCCCGCCGTCAAGTTCGCGTAACGCCAGGATTATAACATTCCCAAGCGGGCGAGCTTCGGCCGTAGTGATTCGATGCCAACTTCGTTGCGGCCAATTTGTCTTGGGCTGCTTACCTGGCAGGAATAATGAAAGCTTTCGACCCATCCTGGAGCAGCGTCCGGATTTCGCTCTCCCACACGCTTTTATCGACTACGCCGACATGCTTGTCAGCGACTTTGCCCTCGCGGTCGATCAACAAGGTCATCGGCATTGAACTGAGGCCGAATTTTTGCGCCAAGCCATCATTGCCAATCACGACCGGGTAGTTCATCTTTTTCATTGCGACGTACGGCTTCACCGATTTCCATCCGTCTGCATCCATCGAGACGCCAATGACCACAAGCCCGCTGTCCTTGTACTTTTTCTCGAACTCCATGAACCACGGGATTACGAGCTTGCAGCCGTGACACCACGTCGCCCAGAAATCCAGCACAACCACCTTCCCTTTGAATTCGGACAATTTCAGCAGCGCACCTTTGTCATTCTGAAGCGCAAAGTCCGGCGCTGCCTTGCGCTCATTCGCTGGAGTGACGCTTGCCGCCCGCGGCGTTGCAACGCAGACCGAACTTCCGGTGGCCAGCGCGATTCCTAACGCAAGTCCCGCAAAGGCGCGCCGCATTCTGGGCGCTGACCCAATCAGTTCCTGAATCCCATTTCGCGCGGTTTTCATTTGCCTGCACAACGGCTGTCGCTAGGAGTACGGTCGTAAGCCGGTATTTGGATGGGGAGTATTAGAAATAACGAGACAGGAGTAGCGAGACGAAGGTCGTCGTTAATATCGAAATGCGCTCCGCAAAGTGAACGGAAACATGTGAGGACTGCGACAGATCCGGCGCCGCGGAACACCTATGGGAACAGGCCGCGGACAACCGTGGCGTCGGCAACGCGGCCGACGGCGAGAATGTACGCACCGGTGCGCATGTGGACGTGGTGCTTGCGCGCGTTGTCGTGCACTTCGTGGAATGCGCGTTTCATCACTGTTTCGAGCTTCGCGTTCACTTCTGCTTCCGTCCAGAAGAAGTTTTGCAGATCCTGCACCCATTCGAAGTAGCTCGTCGTCACGCCGCCTGAATTCGCCAGAATATCCGGCAGCACCATAATGCCGCGCTTCGCCAGCGCTTCATCCGCGTGCGGAGTGGTGGGACCGTTGGCCGCCTCGGCGATAATTTTGGCCTTGATCTGGTCGGCGTTGTTCAACGTGATGACGTTTTCGAGCGCCGCGGGAATTAAAATGTCGCACTTCATGGTCAGCAAATCGTCATTCGAGATGCGCGAAGTCCCCGGCATTCCGACAACGGTTCCCGAGCGTTCCTTGTAACGCGCTGCTTTGAACGGATCGATGCCGCGCGTGTTGTAAACGCCGCCGCGCGAATCGCTGATGGCGATCACTTTTGCTTTCTTCTCCGTGAACAGGCGCGCCGCGATCGAACCGGCGTTGCCGAAGCCCTGAATCGCGACCGTGGCGCCGCGCAGGTTGATCTTCTTCGCTTTGCACGCTTCTTCCGTCACGAACAAACATCCGCGCGCCGTCGCTTCGTTGCGTCCTTCCGAGCCGCCCAGCGATACCGGCTTGCCGGTAACAGCGCCCAGCGCCGAATATCCTACCGTCATCGAGTAGGTGTCCATCATCCACGCCATGGTCTGCGAGTCCGTGTAAACATCCGGCGCGGGAATGTCGCGCGCGGGGCCGATGATTGGGAGAATTTCGAAGCAGTAACGCCGCGTCATGCGCTCCAGTTCCGGTTTGCTCATGCGCTTCGGATCGCAAATAATTCCGCCCTTCGCGCCGCCGAACGGAATATTTACCGTCGCGGTCTTCCACGTCATCCACATGGCCAGTGCTTTCACTTCATCCAGCGTGACGCCCGGATGATAACGAACGCCGCCTTTGGCGGGCCCGCGCGCGATGTTGTGCTGGACGCGGTAGCCGGTGAAAACTTTCACCTGCCCGTTATCCATCTTCGTGGGCACGGACACTTCCATCACGCGTTTCGGCGTGCGCAACACTTGCCGCAAACCCGCGTCCAGTTTCAAGTGCTCCGCCGCGATATCGAACTGGATTTGCGAAATGCGGAAAATATTCAGATCTTCGCGCGGCGCAATCCGCGGGATCGCCTGGGGAACCGCTTTGGCGCTTAGGGCCATTCGGTCGTTCCTCCTCACCTGCTGTTATGCTCCGGCTGCCAGCCGGTTCGCGCGATCGCCAGCGTGTTTAAGATCGCGTTGATAATGTTCCATGCAATCGCGCGAGCAGAAATGCAGCGTTTGCCGGTCCTGCTCGCAAAAGTAAGAAATATCTTCCGCCACGTACGTGCCGCAAACCGGATCGCGAAAAAGCTCCTTTGCCGCCGGTGAAACGCGCACAGGTTCGCGTGCGGCGTTGGCGCGCTTGCGCGACGCGCGATCCACGGCCTTCTTCATCACCCACGCGATTCCCGCGGTGATGGCGAACCACATGAGGAAGCGAAAAATCCGTCCCAGAAACTTCAACGTTTGCCTGCCGGAATCTGTCCACTGTTGTAGAAAGCAATGACAGTGAACTCTATGCCATGTATTGTAAGTGGCTTCCGGCTGGCAGTTTATTCAACCCGCCGCGGGCAGTCAATTGAAAGCAGGTAAATTCGTCATATCGTGTGCACGTATTAAAAGCACACAATTCACAGGCTTTAGCCATGATTTTATGTAAGACGCTGTAAATACAAGAGTTATGCAATCGCGAGGCGAGCGCCATCCTAAAGATACCGCTTGCGCGTCGCGGCCACGCGGAAACACGATTTGACCCTTGTGCCGCCGGACGCTACTCTGTCTGCGTGCATTTCGCGTCGGGAAGTTGAGGAAGCTCGGCCGTTGTTAACAACATCCGGTTGCACCGCGAACGGCGTAATTCCAATAAGAGCAGCTGAGGGAATGTGAGTCGAGCGCAACGCGCTGAACAGCAGAACGATTCGGATTGGTCGCTGCTCGAGCGAGTCGTCCGCAAGGACGAATCAGCGCTCGCTGCTCTCTACGACCGATATAGCGGCTTGGTGTTTGCGGAGGCCACTCGCATTCTTCGCGATTCAGGCGCGGCAGAGGAAGTCTTGCAAGATCTCTTCTACCAGGTGTGGCGCACGGCTGAAAGATTCGATCCCGCGCGAGGCTCTCTGCCGGGATGGCTCCTGGTCGCGGCGCGCAATCGCTCCATTTCGCGTTTGCGCCGCCGGAGCAGCCGCAACGATGACGAGTTAACCGAAAACAGCGTCGTGCTACCGTGCAAGCTGGAAACCAGCGCGGCGCAGAATCAATTGCTCGGGCGCGTGAAAACGGTTCTCAGCAGCATGCCGGACGGCCAGCGTGAAGCCATCGAGCTCGCTTACTTCGAAGGCATGACGCACAGCGAAATTGCCGAGCATCTTGGCGCACCGCTCGGTACGGTAAAAACGCGGATTCGCTCCGCGGTGGAAATATTGAAACAGGCGCTCGCATGACGAACGGTCATCCAATTCGCAACGAAGAATTCGAGCTTTTCGCGCTCGGCGTATTCGCGGGCGAAGAGTCCGCGCCGATCCAGGCGCATATCGACTCGTGCGCGGAGTGCGCGCGAAGACTCGCTGAGGCGCGCGGCCGCATCGCGCTGCTGGCTTTGAGCGCTCCAGAGAAAAACCCTCCGGCTGCTGTGAAGCAGCGGCTGCTCGAAAAAGTGCGCGCGGAAAAATCCGCATACGTCGCACCCGTTCGTATTCGCGAAACGCGCCCGCCCGCGCGCTGGTGGAACACAATTTGGGCGCCCGCGGCTTTGGCGCTTGCCGTCGCGACAGTATTTCTGTGGATCAGCGACCGGCGCTTGGACCATCAGTTGCAGCAGATCCGACAAGCTACGCAGACTTACCAGACGCAAACCCAGCATGCGCAAGCGCTGGTCAGTGTGCTTGCAGCGCAGGACACAGTGACCGTGAAACTCGACGCCACGCCGGTGTTGCCGAAGGCGTGGGGCTACGTGAAATACAATCCACGCATGGGAATGATGTGTTATTCCGCGGACTTGCCTGAACCGCCGCCCGACAAGGAGTATCAGATGTGGGCTGTCCCGATGACTGGCAATCCGGTGAGCGCGGGCGTGTTCATGCCCGCCGCGGCGCATAACGGGCGCATGCCAATGGCGAAAGTGCCGGCGGGAATGGATTGCAAGTGGTTCTGCGTCACGGTAGAGCCAAAGGGCGGCAAACCCGCGCCGACGGGGCCGAAGGTGCTCGTCGGGACGCTTTAGTATTTCCGCGGGTTAAGTTTGATACGCGTGACCTTAAACCGATTCTCCGGCATCCAAACCCACTGGCCCTGCGTACTCCTAGCGACACGGGGAACTCCGTTGGCGAGGATGAAAGCCGGCGGACGCCCAGCAGCAACCCCAAAATTCACACGGAGGAATCACATGAAGAAGCTGTCGAACGTTCTCGGCCTTGCCGCAGTGATGATTTTTAGCTTCGGCCTGGCCTCGACCGCGAATGCGAAGTCGCATACGTGGACGGGGTGGATCAGCAACAGCATGTGCGGAGCGAAGGACGCAAGCGCCGCCAAGGCTGATTGCGTAAAGCAGTGCGTTCAGAAGGGCGACAAGTACGTGTTCGTGAATACCAAAACACAGAAAGTCTACCCGATTTCGAACCAGGACGCCGTCACGGACGCGGCGATCGGCAGCGAAGTCACGCTGACCGGCGAAATGAGCAAAGACGGCTCGATCAAGGTGGACAGCATCAAGCCGGGGATGTAAATTTCGCGGTTTCTTTCTTCACGGCGCGGCGTACATCGAATTGATTTTCGTTGTCAATTCGAGAGGCGCCGCGCCTTTTTTTATTTTCCGGCGTTTTGCTAACTATGCGCTAGGATGCGGTCCTCGCCCAT
>DATEHB010000111.1:0-15368 GCA_035279805.1 Candidatus Acidiferrales bacterium | reverse complement strand
CTGATCGCTTTCACCGCGTATTCGAGTTTTGCTCATGCCGCTGTTATGGGGACGCAGGCGTATCTGAAGTTGGTCGAACGCGTAGAACTGCTCGGCGTGGCTGCGCTGATTATCATCGGTGTTGTCCTGATTGCGCTGGCTCCGGCCAAGGAGTCAGTCGAGCGAATATCGGCAGTCGCGGTGTGACCAGGTAGGGCGGAAAAGTAATTTCTTGCGCGCGCCAAGGCTATGATGCGCGGCAGTGGGTGCGGGCGCGGTCGATAGCCAGCATCGGAATGCGCCAACCGAGCCACCCAAAGTGGTATTATCCCGTCGCCATGAGCAAAAACCTCTGCCGTTTTCTTCTCGGATTCTTTTTCGCGCTGGCGTTTTGTATCACTACCGCCTCGGCGCAGACTAACTCCGCGCCGGTGCCTTCATCGCAACGTCCCATCGTGCTGCACGCTGCGCGATTGCTTGATATCGCGGCCGGGAAAATCATCACGCCCGGCGAAGTGCTGGTTCGCGGCGACAAAATCGCCGAGGCCGGCCAGTCGGTAACGCATCCCGCGGACGCGCAGAAAATCGACCTCGGCGACATCACGCTGATGCCCGGCATGATCGATGCGCACGTGCATCTTTTTTTGCATCCCGGCAACGAGGGCATGCAGACCGTCCAGGAGTCGGTTTCCGAGCGCACAATACTTGCCACGCTTGCCGCGCGCGCCGACTTGATGGCCGGCTTCACGGCCGAGCGCGACATGGGTACGGAAGGCGCCGGCTCGGCCGATACCGCCGTGCGGAACGCCATCAATCGCGGCGAAATTCCCGGGCCGCGCATGCGCATGAGCGGAAACGCGATCTCCATTCTCGGCGGCCACGAAGATGCGATCGGCTTCAATCCCGCGCAGCACGTGCTTTCGAACGCCGATTACGCCGACACAACCGACGAACTCATCGCGACGATTCGCGAGCAGCACAAAGAAGGCTCGGACTTCGTGAAGATTTACGAAACGGGCCGCGACACTCTTCGCGACGGCAAATTCTCGTCGCAATATCAGTACACGGAAGCGCAACTTGCCGCCGCAGTGCAGGAAGCGGCGCGCCTGGGCACGAAGGTGGGCGTGCATTGCAATGGCGAGCCGGGCGCGCTCTATGCGGCCGAAGCCGGCGTCGAGTCTATCGACCACGCGACGCAACTGAGCGATGAAACCATGCGCATCATGCGCCAGAAGGACATTCCAGCCGTTCCCACGTTTACGATCTTCGAGTACTTCGCGGATCACGCCGAAAGTCCCGCACTCGCGAAGAGCGAGCGCGCCATGCTCGATTACCATGCCGAACAATTCAAAAAACAGCTCGCCGCCGGCATACCGTTCGCCGTGGGTTCGGACGTCGGGCCATTTCCGCACGGCACACAGGCGCGCGAACTTGTGCTCATGGTGAAGTACGGCATGTCGCCGCTCGCAGCTCTGCAGGCCGACATGCTCAACGGCGCAAAAGTGCTCGGCTGGCAAGGCCGGATCGGCGAATTGAAGTCCGGATATTTCGCGGACATTGTCGCGGTGCCGGGCAATCCGCTCGACGACATCAGCGTCACGCAAAAAGTCGCATTCGTCATGAAAGGCGGAGTTGTCTACAGGCAGCCGTGATTCTGGCAATTTGAGAGGAGTGGTGCAAGCTCTCACCTGTGCGCTTTCGGTTTCGTCAGGGCCCAAGGTCAGTCACATCCCGGCGTTGCGTTTATGCGATATGTTTTACAAGCGTGAAAAAACAGGATAGCCGCTGATTTTATGGCCGAATCAGTTTCAAACGAAATGATCGTCACGCCGGTGACGCTCGTGGGCAAGCACGTCCAACTTGAACCGCTCTTGCCCGTCCACCACGCGGCGCTCGCGAAGATCGGCCTCGACGAAGATTTGTGGCGATGGATTCCCGTGCCCGTCCGCACTCCGGAAGAAATGTCCGCTTACATCGACGCGGCGCTCGCCGAGCAATCGCGCGGCGTTTCGCTGCCATTTACGATTGTCGATAAATCTTCCGGCAAGCCGATTGGCTGCACGCGCTACGGCAATATCGACCGCGTGCACCGCCGCGTCGAAATCGGCTGGACGTGGGTGGCGAAACCTTGGCAGCGCACTCCCGTGAATACTGAAGCGAAATATTTGCTGTTGCGACACGCGTTCGAGACGCTGGGCTGCATTCGCGTGGAATTGAAAACCGATTCTCTCAACGAGAAATCGCGCGCGGCCATTTTGCGTATCGGCGCTCGCCAGGAAGGAATTTTCCGCAACCACATGATCACGGCCAGCGGCCGAATTCGCCACACCGTCTATTTCAGCATTGTCGACAGCGAATGGCCCGGAGTGAAGGCCCGCCTTGAGGAAAAATTGAAGTCGTAACGAAAAAATGTTTCTTGTCGCGCGCCGTTGAATCCGAATTGGAGGTATGATGCGCGCGGGAATTTACGGCCGTTGGTCACGCCGGAATTCACGCTGTTTCCATGAGTCACCCACGAAATTTTATTTCACCGAAATTAGGGAGAGCACGAATGACTCGATTGCATCGTCGTTTTGCATCATTGTTCGCCATGATTTTCATCTTGACCGCTGCTGCCTTCGTAGCGCCAGCGACGTTCGCGCAGTCCGGAACAATTCAACTGACCGTGGACGCGACGCAAGTCCCGCTGGGAATTGTGAAAACGCACATGGTGATGCCCGTCCACTCGGGGCCGCTCACGCTGTATTACCCGAAATGGATTCCCGGCGAGCACGGACCAGATGGTCCCGTCTCGAATGTCACGGGCCTGAAATTCACAGCCAACGGAAAAACAATTCCGTGGCAGCGTGACAATCTCGACGTGTTCACGTTCCACGTCGACGTGCCCGAAGGCGCGACGCATCTGGACGCCGACTTCGAGTACATCGAGCCGCTAGCCGGAGGATTTGCTTCGGGCGCGGCGTCCTCGAGCGACAAACTCGCCGTCATCAGTTGGAACCAGAACGTGCTGTATCCCGCAGGAGAGCCGGCGAAAGAAATTATGTATCACACGCGGCTGAAGCTGCCGAGCGGATGGAAATACGGGACGCCGCTAAAGGTGGAGCGCGCATCAGGCGATGAAATCACGTTTGACACGGTGGCGCTGGACAGTCTGGTGGATTCGCCTGTCAGCGCCGGAGAGTATTACCGAGTGATTGACATCACGCCGCCGGGAGAACCGATTCATCATGAGATTGACCTGGCCGCCGACAGCGCAACGGCGCTCAACATTAGCCCCGATGCAATCAAGAAAATGACGAATTTGGTGGCGGAGTCAGGGAAACTTTTCGGCGCGCGTCACTATCGTGATTACCATTTCCTTTTGACGCTCAGCGATCACGTCGCGCATTTTGGACTCGAGCATCACGAGTGCAACGACAGCCGTTTGCCGGAGCGCACTTTGATGGGGCCGAACGCGGAAATGTCCCTCGGCGGACTGCTGTCGCATGAATTTATGCACTCGTGGAATGGGAAATTCCGCCGCCCCGCCGATTTGTCGACGCCGGAATATGAAACACCGATGCAGGATGATTTGCTTTGGGTCTACGAGGGACTGACGGATTACCTCGGCCCGCTGCTCGCTGCGCGGAGCGGCCTGTGGACGCCGGAGCAATATCATGAATATCTCGCGAGCATTGCGGCGGATCTCGGGCCGGGAACTCCGGGCCGGACCTGGCGCGATCTGCAGGACACAGCGACGGGAATACCGGGTATTCGCGGCGGCAGAGGCTGGGGAAACTGGAAGCGTGGCGCGGACTATTATCCCGAAGGCGACCTCGTGTGGCTGGAAGTTGCGACGCTGATCCATCAGCAGAGTAACGGCGCGAAATCCATCGACGATTTCTGCCACCTCTTCCACGGCGGTGCAAACAACGGACCGGAGGTAAAGACGTACACGTTCGACCAGGTCGTCGAAGCGTTGAATCAAATCACGCCGTACGACTGGGCGAAATTGTTGCATGAACGGCTCACTTCCCTTTCTCCCGACTCGCCCACCGGCGGAATCGAAAATGGCGGATGGAAAGTCGAGTTCACCAGCAAGCCGCCGGATCCGGGTCTGCGCGGCGGAAATCCCGGCGACGCGTATTCGATTGGCGTCCAAATCGGAGGGGACGGTGAGGTTTACGATTCGATTGTAAACGGGCCAGCGTATAAAGCTGGAATTACATCTGGTATGAAAGTCGCCGGCGTAAATGGCCGCGTCTTCACGCGCGAGTTGCTCGACGATGCAATCAAGGCGAGTCAAGACAATTCGGAGCCGATCAAGCTGCTCGTGATCGACGACGATTACTACAAGACGGTGTCTGTCGATTATCACGGGGGCGAGCGCTATCCGCATCTCGTGCGCGTCGAAAGCAAACCGGATTATCTCGACGATCTGATTAAGCCCCGCGCGGGAGGCAGCTGAAGGCGCTCAGCGCGGGCCTATTTGGCAACCGTCTGCATCTTGCTGGCGAGTTCCGTTGTCACGTCGACAATGGGACCGTCTAGAAATGCAGGCGCGGGCAGTGCACCATTGAACGCGGGCCCTGGCAAGTAGAGGAGGGCGAGGTCCCAAAGGTTTCCGCCGCTCGTGTGTCCGTGAATTGCGACGCCATTTGCCGCGATGCTGCGCTGGATTTCCCGTGACGCCAGATGGTGCGGGTCCCAGAACTGTACGGCCCGCGGATCGGAAATTCGCGCGAGCGTTGCGGTGCCCGGCTTTCTCCAGTCCGTTGGCAGGATCGGCTCCCACACTACTAAAACGCGAACGTTCTGGTTGTGAAATTCATTGAGCAATCGTTGGGCTGCGGAGGACCCCCGCAGGCAAATGGGTCAAGTGGGCGAAACAAGAAGAACAAGCCGCGCGTCTTTCGCGTCGCCGTTCAGCGCGCCGTAGAACGATGCGGAAAAATTCGTTGCGTTCAGCGTGACCAATGGCGGCTGGGGCGAGGGTGTCTTTGAGGGCTGGATCGCATAGAACAGGCCAAGCACCAGAAGCGCCGCAATGACGATTAGAAGCAACCGGTGGCGTTTCATCGCGCGGCCCCCGCAAAGAACGAGGCGATCCACTGGGGGAAGAGGAAAATAACAAGCACCACAAGGGTAGCAATCCAAAGCAGGGCTGCACTGATGCGATGGCCGCGAATGTTGCAGCCTTTGGCGCGGGAGTTTTGCCAGAAGCCGAGCGCGAGGAAAACCGGGGAGAGAATGAGAAAGAGAAATCGGAACCTGGACACAAACAGACCGGCTCCGGCAGCGCCCAGCGCGGCGAGAAATCCCAGCGGCAGACAACAGGCGAGCGTGCCGAGTGCGGCGGCAACAGCGGCCAGCGGCGCGAGCCATTTTGGGCGTTCGCTCACAGACGCTCCTGAATAAGGGCTTCCCGAAGCGCGCGAATAATGGATTCTCGATCCGGCGCGCCGGGATCTTGAGTCCCCGAATACAAACGGCACTGGAGGCCCGCATTGTTGTCGCCATCCGGAACGGGGTCCACGTCGCGACCGTTGACGCGGATTGTAGGCGAGCCGGGAAATCCCAAACGAGCCGCATCCGAGTTCTCATGGACGGCAATTTCGTGAATTTCCGCGCGGACGTTTACGAAGGCAAGCGCTTCGCGGACGCGCTGCAGGGCCAGAGAAAAATTCGGGCAACTCGGGACGTATAGAACTTCAATCTTCATCGCGATCCCTGGCGCTGCTGTTTTGAAGACGCCTCGAGCAGCGGGCAACGTGAGGCGCGTTTGCGAAGCTCGCGCTCGCAATGCCGCAAGGCAATTCGCAGCTCGCCGTCGAGATGTTCCAGCACGCCGATCTTGGCTCGAACATCCGCAAGTTTTCTTTGCAGGCGTTCCCGAACCGCCGCGCAGGACCGGCCGCGATCTCTGCTGAGAGCGAGGAGTTCGCGAATCTGGGGCAGCGAAAATCCGAGTCCCTGCGCGCGCCGCACGAAGAGCAGGGCTTCGACATCCTGATCTGTGTACAGCCGAAAGCCGCCCTCGCTGCGCTGCGGAGGCGCCAGGATTCCGTTTCGTTCATAGAAACGAATCGCATCCACGCTCAGGCTCGTTCTTTTCGCAATTCTCCCGATGAACATCTGCGCCACCTCACGTCAGCCACAGCTTAGACCCTGGAGCATAGTCCAGAGTCAAGCGCATTTGTAAGAATTGCCAAAATAACGAGAGCCGAGGGAATGCAGCGATTCCAGCCCGCAAAACATCCGCAAGTGAGGGGCGGGGAGCGTCGTGACTAAGGAACGCGCCCCAGGAATGCGTGTTGACTCTTTTTGCGCGCGTTTCCATAATCGCGTCGGGGATATCCTTGCGTCATGAGTGATGCACAAAAAGCCCGGGAACGCGCGCTGGAGGATGCGGTTTCACGCGCCTTGCGAGACAATTTGCCGCCGCTCCAGCGGACGCTCGAGGACATGCAGCAGGCGTTTGCCGACTTGGTGTCCGCGTGCTCGTCGGCGCGTCCCACGAATGCGTTGCCGGCGATGCTTCGCGCGCAGTCAACCGCGGCTTCGCTCTCCGCGAGCCTGTCTGTTCTCTCGTCTTTCATTACCAGCGCAATGCAGCGGCGCGACAGCGAACTGTCACACGAGGACGACGCCGAGGATGCGCGCGCGGAGACGCGTGCCGGTGGCGTAACTGTGGCGCCGCCCGAGACCGCGGAGACAATTCCCCCGCCGGCAATCGCGACGCCGATGGCGGAGGCGCGGTCGCCGGTCGTTGCCCACGTTGAGGATATTGAAGAAGTTGAAGAAGAAGTCACGCGCGAAGAACCGGAGCCAGTTGTAAGAGAAGCTGAGCCCGAGGCCGCCGCCGAACCAGAGCCAGTGGCGTTCAGTCTCGCCTCATTGCCCAAGGACGAGCAGGATTTGCACAAGCGCGCCAATCGTGTTGCCAAAGTTTCGATGCAGGATATTAAAATGCTGAAGCCCGAAGATGTTCGCAAGGGTCTCGAGCACAAAGACATTTGCGTCCGTCTGCGGAACGAAATTGACAAGGCCCGAAAAGAATATGATCGCCGTTTTCATAAAATCCTCGAGCAGCCCGTGGACTATTTCCATCACTGGATGGTCGAGATTCTTGGCGGCGGCGATCCGGAAGCCCTCGGAGAATATCCTTATCCCTCGCCGGTGCTACGCCGCTAACTTATTTTTTGTAAAAAGGATCCTGGCTCCCGCACGCATGCTTTGCGCTGCGCTGATACTGCTCGCATGCTTTGGGGCGGCAAACACATTTGCGCAAAAGGCCAAGCCGCAAACCAGGAGAGAAAGAATCGCCGCAGCTCGCGCCGCCGCCGCACAGCGCGCCGCGAAGCAAGCGGAGGCTGCACGCGCGTCGCGTTTTGCCGCAGAGGCGAGGCAGCTTACAACTCTCTCTCGCGCGCTGAAACAAGAGAAAAATCCCGGCGCTGCTTACCGCCGGCTTGGGGCATTCGCGAAACGCTACTCGAAGGAAGAACTCGGTGCGCGTGCTGCTCTGGCCCTTGGTTACTACGATTTCAATCAGGGCCGCTACGCGGAGGCGCGCCGCTGGCTCGACGCCGCCAAGTCCGAAACGCTCCTCGCGGACTACGTCTTATTCTGGAGCGCGCAAGTGGATCGGAATCTGGGCAATCTTTCCGCCGCGCTCGATCAGCTTGAGAGTCTTCGGCGCGATTATCCGCGGAGCGTGATGGGGCCTCTCGCCCTTCAAGCGCTCGGTGAAGCCGCCATGGCCGCGGACCAGCCGCAACGGGCCCTTACGGCATTCGCAGAGTCGCAAGACCTCGAAAAAAATCCCAAGCTGCTGTTTCTTCGCGCGCAGGCCTATGAACAATCCGGGGATAAAATTGCCGCTGCCGGCGATTACCTCAGCGTCTACGATAATTTTCCGCTCAGCACGTCCGCGCAAGAAGCGGGCGAGAAAGCAAAGTACCTTCAGGGCGCGCTCGGTGACTCGTTTCCAAAGCCGACTGTTGCCCAACGGCTGGTGCGCGCCGGAATTTTATTCGACGCGCATCATTGGCAGGACACGCAGAACGCCTACACCGAAGCCCTTCCCGATCTTGTCGGCTCGGATCAGGAATTGGCGCAGCTTCGCATTGCCTACTCCGGCGAACAGCTTGGCGGGAATGCCGCGGCGCTCGCTTCGCTGCAACCGCAAACTCCGGAAGTCGATGCCGAGGGCCTTTATTATTTGTCGCAAGCCTATCGTTCCGCGAGTGATGAAACGAATATGCTGGCCGCAGTCTCGCAGGCAAGTGCGCGCGCGCCGCAAAGCGCGTGGACGGAGCGAGCCCTTTTCGCAACGGGCAATTATTACTGGGTGTTGCTCGACCGCGATAAAGCGGCGAATTATTATCAGCAGGTTGTCGATCGATTTCCGCAAAGCGCCGACGCAATTGACGCGCAGTGGCGAGTCCTGTGGGCTTCGTACATGGGGCATCGCGACGACGCCGCGAGCCTGCTCACAAAATTTCTCACGAGCTATCCGAATTCCACCTACACGCCCGACGCGCTTTACTGGCTAGGACGGCTGGCGCAGGGTGCAGGGCAGGCCGCGGAGGGACGCGCCTATTACAAGAAATTGCAGCAGCGATATCCGAATAATTATTTCACTGTTCAGGCAGCGGCGCATCTTCGCGCTTTGAAACGCGGCTCCGCGGCGTCGCTTCCGCTTCTCGACGCGATCGCGCCCTTGACTCGGGGTCCTCAAGTTGGCGCGGCGGAAGCGCCCGAGGCGTTGCCGTGGGTGCAGCGAAGCATTGCGCTGGAAACGATTGCCTTTGACGATTCCGCCATGCTCGAATTGCGCGCCGCCTATGACGCGACGCATTCGCCCATGCTCCAACTGGCCATTGCGCGCGCGGATACGAATGGCGAACATTACGGCGGAGCAATCGTCGCGCTGCGAATTATTTATCCTGAGCTGGAGTCGCGCCGTTTCGCGGACGTGCCCCACGAAGTCTGGATGCTTTCGTTTCCCATGCCCTACGCGCAGCCGATTCGTAGTGCAGCTCGGCGGATGCGCCTCGACCCTATGCTGGTGGCGGGCCTCATTCGCCAGGAGTCGGCGTTTGAGAAAGATGCGCACTCCACTTCGAATGCGTTCGGCTTGATGCAACTTCTGCCGAAAACCGCCGCTCCGCTCTCGCACCGCATTCGCATGCGATATTCGGAGGAGCGGCTTTTCGATCCTCCTTACAATCTCCGTTTGGGCACTCTGTATTTCTCCGATTTGCTCGAGACTTTTCACAGTGCCGAAGCGGCCCTCGCGGCGTACAATGCGGGCGACGACCGCGTGACGCTATGGCAGACGGGGCAGAATTACGCCGAGCTGCCCGAGTTTGTGGAATCGATTCCGTTCTCGCAGACCCGGCAGTACGTCGAAATCATTATGCGCAACGCAACAATTTACCGGCAGCTTTACGGAGGCAGGCGATGAATCCTGTGGCGGCAGGGCGCATTTCAAATGACGCGCGGCTTTCCGAGAAGGCCGGCCAGTTTACTGAATCGGTGATCCGCGAAATGACGCGCCTGGCGCTCGCGCACAATGCCGTGAATCTGTCGCAGGGCTTTCCGGATTTCGCCGCGCCCGAGGAGATCAAAGCTGCGGCTCGCGACGCCATCACGCGCGACATCAATCAATACGCGATCACGTGGGGAGCGAAGTCGCTGCGCAACGCCATCGCGGAAAAATTCCAGCGCACGCAAGGCCTGACCATCGATCCGGAGCGCGAAATCACCGTTTGCTGCGGCTCTACGGAAGCGATGATGTCCGCGATGATGGCCATCATCAATCCCGGCGACGAAGTCGTCGTCTTCGAGCCTTTTTACGAAAATTATGGACCAGACGCGATTTTGAGCGGTGCTTCGCCTCGCTTTGTGCGCCTGCGTGCGCCCGATTGGTCCTTTGACGCGGATGAACTCGCGCGCGCCTTCTCGGATAAAACGAAAGCCATCATCCTCAACACGCCGAATAATCCTACGGGAAAAGTTTTCTCGCGCACGGAGATGGAAGCGATTCGCGACCTCTGCGTCCGGTTTAACTCGTTTCTGATCACCGACGAAATTTACGAGCACATGCTCTACGATGGCGCCACGCACATTTCCGCCGCGACGATCGAAGGCCTTCGCGAACGCACCATCACGATTAACGCGCTCTCGAAAACCTATAGCGTCACAGGCTGGCGCGTCGGCTGGGCCATTGCGCCGCCGGAAGTGACGTCCGCGATTCGCAAGGTTCACGATTTTCTTACGGTGGGTGCCGCTGCGCCTCTGCAAGAGGCGGGCGCGTTGGCGTTGCGTTCGCCGGAGTCATATTACGCGCAACTCGCGGCCGATTATCTGGTGCGGCGGAATCGTTTGCTTGGAATTTTAAGCGATGCCGGCTTCAAATGCTTCACGCCGCGCGGCGCGTATTACATCATGACGGATATTTCGGCGTTCGGCTTCGCGAACGACGTTGAATTCGCGCGTTATCTCGTCAAGGAAATCGGCGTCGCCGCCGTTCCTGGCTCGAGCTTCTATCACAATCCCGCCGACGGCTCGCAACAGCTCCGCTTCACATTTTGCAAAAAAGAATCCACCCTGGCCGAAGCCGCGAAGAGACTCGCAAAGCTGTCTCACCGGAGTCGTTCTTAGGCATTACGCTTGAGGAGTCCCTTGACAAAGAAACAGGCCGCGCTCATTCAGGAACTGGATGAAATTTCTTCGCTGCTGCGTCTAGACTACCGAACCATCCGTAACTACAAGCTTTCGGTGCGGACACTTCACCTCCTTCGAATGAAGAACCATCTCATTCGCGGCGAAGTGATAATGCAGTACACGCTGATCGACGAATACTTGAGTAATCGTTTGTGTCGTTATTTCTTTGGCAAGAGGAGTTTCATATCACTCTGGAGAACAAAAAAGTTCCGAAATTTCAACTACTACGTCATCGAACATCTCAGTTTGATGGAAAAACTAAAATTCGTGAAGTCAATAACGGATATCCCGCGCAACATTGCGCGGGATATTGAAAGGATTAATGGGTTGCGGAACGGTCTGGCGCACGCGTTTTTTCCGCAGAATCTAAGAAATCAAAAGCCTATCTATAAGGGCAAGGACATCTTCACGAGAGAAGGCATAGGACTCTTCATTTCGGACATGACGGCAATTAGTCATTTTTGCCAGGGATCCCGGTGGCGATGACGCGATTCTAACGAAAAAAACGTCTCCTATGCCAGTGGATCGAAAGAATCCATGTAAGCCGGGATCGTCACGGGCCAGTGCAATTGCTGCTGTACGGTTGCGCTGAAGGCTTTCGCTGCCGGAGGATCGCCGTGCACCAGATAAAGCTGCTTGGGCGGTGCGGTGAATCCGGAGAGCCAACGAATCAGCTCGCCGCGATCTCCGTGTGCGGAAAATTGGCTGACCTCAGCGATTTCAGCGCGCACGGGAATCTGCTCGCCGTGAATGCGCGCCAGCTTTCCGCCTTCGAGCAGATACCGGCCGAGCGTTCCTTCCCCTTGATAGCCCGCGAGAATAATCGCGTTGCGCGCATCGGGCAATCGTTGCGCCAGATGGTGCAGGATGCGCCCGCCGGTGCACATGCCGCTCGCGGAAATAATGATGCACGGCGAATTGATCTTGTTGATCGCCTTTGATTCCTCCACGGCGCGCGTCATGTGGACTTCATGCGTGTTCAACGGATCGCGATCGCCCGTTTGCTCTTCGTGCGTGAATTGCAAGCCGTGGTCTTCCTTGTGACGCACATACAGCCCTGTGACGCTGATGGCCATCGGGCTATCGACGAATGTTGGCAACTTCGGAATCTGCTCGCGCTCCTCGAGTTGCCGCAGAATGTACATGAGCGTCTGCGTCCGCCCCACGGCGAATGCGGGAATCACAATCGCGCCGCCGCGTTTCACCACGCGATTCACAATCGCGGCGATCGCGTCGTAAGGGGAAGCCGTCGGATGATCGCGGTCGCCGTAAGTCGATTCACACAAAATGTAGTCGGCCTTCGCAATCGGCTCGGGGTCGTTCAAGATCGGCTGATTGTAGCGGCCCACATCGCCCGAAAAAACGACTATGGCGGACTTGCCATTTTCCGTGATCGTGATTTGCAACGAAGACGATCCCAGGATGTGGCCTGCGTCCGTCGGCTTGACCACGAACTGCGGGCTGACGGTAAAAGGGTCCTTGCGCGGAATTTCCTGAAAACGCTGGAGCGCCTGCTGCGCGTTCGCCACGGTGTAGAGGGGAAGCGCCGGTTGGTGGTTCGAATAACCTTTTTTCGTTGCGTACTGCGCATCCTCTTCCTGCAAGTGCGCGGAATCCGGCAGGAGCAATTCGCAAAGCTCGCGAGTCGCCGCGTTGGCGTAAATCGGACCGCGGAAACCGTCGCGCACGATGCGCGGCAGATATCCAGTGTGATCGATGTGCGCGTGCGTCAGGACGATCCAGTCGATCGTCGACGGCTCAATCGGCAGACGATCCCAATTGTGCTGCCGCAATGGTTTCGGTCCCTGGAAAAGCCCGCAATCAACCAGCAGCCGTTTTCCGCCTGCTTCCACCAGATATTTTGAACCCGTGACCGTGCCAACCGCGCCCAGAAAAGTAATTTTCGCCATAGGGCGCGTATTTTAACTGAAACGCGGGCGCGGAAAGTTAATTTGTTGTGGCGCGGAAGAAAGGGTCCTCGCGACTGCGCTGCGCTTTTTTTGCACATTCATCGCGGAATTGTTAGGCTGTCGTGCTGCCAATGCGCGCGTTCGCATGATGGGGGCCCGGCGCTTGTCTAAAAGGTTGGCGATGAGATTTCCATTTTGCGCCGTCGTGCTGGCTGTCGCAGCCATTTTCACATCCGTGTTTGCTGCGCCGGCCGCGCGCGCGCAAGGCCTGCCCGCGCAATCGCTCACTCGCGGCACGTGGGAATTCGAGCCATTTACGGGAGGAGGCACGGGCGTTCTGCGCTCGTCGAACACGCAATTCGTAATCGCCGGCGCGCGCGTCGGAAACATTCTCACGGGCGAACATCTCCACGGTTGGATACGCGGGAATTTCGAATTCGCCGCCGACTTCATGCCGCTGTACTTGGTGATGCAGCCCGGCGGAACGGTCTACGGCGGAAGCTTCAAGCCGGTGATATTTAAATGGAATTTCACCAGCAATCATAAAGTCGCACCGTACGCGCTGATCGGGGGCGGCATCCTTTTCACCTCGTCAAATGTTCCGCCCGGAAACACTTCCACCGTGAATTTCACGCCGCAAGGCGCGATTGGTTTCCACGTCTTCACGCGGCCAAAACGCGCATGGGACTTTGAAATTCAGTTTGTGCATCACTCGAACGCGAGCCTCGGCACGCAAAACCCCGGCCTGAATGCGAGCATTCTCTTCACCATTGGCTACAACTGGTTCAAATAAAATCCTGCGCAACTTTTTCACTCGCCAAACACTTGCGCATTGGGCAGCAGGCAGCGGGTAGGCGGAGTCTCACTTCCCAGAGACTCCACGGGCTTTCGTAGAAACATCCGGCACAAGCACGCGCTTGCGTTCTGACATTCTGGCGTAGTAGCTTCTCATCTTCCCGAAAAGTGCAAGGAGGGCACATGTTCCGCTTATTGAGTCGCGCGCTCCGCTTCTTACGAATATTCCTGGTTCTTGGCGTCGCGGGCTTCGTTGCTTCTTCGGCGCGCGCGCAGCAAAGCAATTTCACCGTGGGCACGGCTACGGCGGCACCCGGCGAAAAGGCGACTGGCTATATCAACGTGCCCGCGGGTGTGGACGCGGCGACGAATATTCCGGTCGTCGTGGTTCATGGCGCGAAGCCCGGACCTGTGCTGGCCATTGTTTCGGGAGCGCACGGGACGGAGTACGCGTCGATCATCGCCGTCGAAAAATTGATTCAGCATCTCGACGCGAAGGAAATTTCCGGCACGGTGATTCTCGTTCCCCTCGTGAACGTGAATTCTTTCGAGCAAAAAGTGCCGCACGTGAATCCCGTCGATGGCGTCAGCATGAATCGCATGTACCCAGGCAAAGCCGACGGAACGCAGACGCAGCGAGTTTCGTGGCTGATCACCAAAGAAGTCGTCGAGCCGTGCGATTACCTTATCGATCTGCACGGCGGCGATCTGGACGAGAATCTGCGGCCGTATAGCTACTGGCCAAAAACAGGAAACGAAAAACTGGACGGCGTCACGCATGCAATGGTGCTCGCATTTGGCCTCGACAACATCATCATCGACGAGGGCCGCTCCAAAGATCCGAACAACTCGCGCTATCTCGACAACACAGCACTGACTCGCGGCAAGCCGGCGATTACCGCCGAAGCCGGATACGCCGGCACAGTCGAGCCGGACGACGTGGAAATGCTTGTGCGCGGTTCGGTCAACGTGATGCGCTACCTCAAAATGCTGCCGGGGACGTTTGCCCCTGTCGAAAACCCCGTTTGGTTCTCGAAAGTTGTCACCGGAACAAGCGATCACGACGGTATTTTTTATCCGCTCGGGCAAAAACGCACGTTCGTACAGCAGGGAATGAAGCTGGGCTACATCACCGATTTCTTCGGCAAGACAATTGAAGACGTTCGCGCGCCCGTGACGGGAGTCTTGCTCTATATTTGCGCGGTGCCGTCAATGAAGAAAGGGAACACCACGGTTGACGTCGGCGTGGTCGCCACGCAAGCCCCGTAACTTTCATAAAAACCGCCCACAATTCGCGTCAGGGCCGTTGTAAGCTTGCATTTCGGCAGATCGCCGCGTAAAGTGCATTAATTCCCGCCGCAACAGCGAATCACTTCAAGCCGATCGGCCCGCGCGCTGGAACTGATTGGAGACCCCCGATGAAACTACATGCCACCGCCCGCACATTTGGCGAAGCGACGATCGTTGAATGCTCGGGACGGCTGGTCCTTGGCGAAGAATCGGCGCATCTGCGCGACTTGGTTAAGGGTTTGCTCGCAACTTCGAAAAGCATCGTGCTCGACCTTGGCGCCGTCTCGTATATCGACAGCAGCGGCCTGGGCACGCTTGCCGGCCTTTACGCGACCGCAAAAAGCGCCGGCGCCGGAATCAAGCTCGCGAATCTCAACGCGCGCATGCGCGACATGCTGCAAATGACAAGATTGCTCATCGTGTTCGACGTATACGACCGCGCCGAAACCGCGGCAGCCGCTTTCAAATCCGCGGCTCGCTAGTCTGGATTACGCTCGTCGAAGACTCGGAGCGAATGGCAGGGGCGACAGTTTGAATCGCTAAGTTTGACGGTGCGCGTCACGCGATGCTATAAAAGCTAACGGACGTTCTTTCCCGGTGGGGCCGTGGCGCAGTTGGGAGCGCGCCTCGATGGCATCGAGGAGGTCGTGGGTTCGAATCCCATCGGCTCCACCAAAATCT
>DATEHB010000110.1:0-3428 GCA_035279805.1 Candidatus Acidiferrales bacterium | reverse complement strand
ACGCAGCCACCGTTCGGGCCGGCTCAGGAATGCGAGCGGCGACAGCGCCACCAGCGGAATGCCCGTGAACAGCGGCACAAACCACGCGCCAATCAATCCCATATCGTGATAGAGCGGCAGCCAGCTCACCACCACATCGTCATCGCGAACGCCAATGTATTCCGTGATCGAACGGAGATTCGCCAGCAAATTCGCATGCGTCAGCACCACGCCTTTCGGATTTCCCGTGGAGCCTGACGTGTATTGCAGAAACGCGATATCGCTCGCGTGCGCGCGATGCGGCGCGTCGTCCACGGCGCGAATCTCAGTCGCGGGCGGCGCTGGCGCCCCGGCGGACGATGCCAGAATTTCCGCGGTCACCACGCAGCGGAGCGATTTCACCTGCGGTTCCAGCAGCTTCGCAACAGGTTCGGCGCGGCGAAACGTGACCAGCAATCGCGCTTCCGCGTTGCGCAGGATTGCGGATTGTCGCGTGGCGTATTCCTCGATGCGATCAGCGCGGAAGGGTGGATAAATCGGCACCGGAATTGCTCCCGCAAGCAAAGTTCCCGCGAAAACCCAGAAAAAATCCGCGCTCGTCGGAAGCATGATCGCCACCGTATCGCCGGCGGAAATTCCGCGACGCGCAAGCTCAGCTGCCACCGACGATGCGCGCTCGAACAATTCGCCGCACGTAATCGCGCGGACTTGGCCGTCCTCTTCGTATAAATAAATGTGCGTGCTTGCGGGGTCCACGCGCGCACGCACGCGGAAAATATCGGTGAGCGTTTCGGCGCGCGCAAGTTCCTCCCGCAAATTCGCGCGCCTCTCGCGGGGAATCGCTCGCCCGGCGTCTTGAGTGTATGCAGCGATTGTTCCGCGCGTATCGTCCATGCGCGTGTCATTTGCAGTGTTCGAGAGTTGCCGCAAAGCCGCGTCGAGCAAATCAGCGGCTGTGTCGGCTTCCGCCACGACTTTTTCAGGCAAGTGGATCGAAAACGCGTTGTCGAGGCGGAGCATCAGCTCGACTCGCTCCAGGCTGCCCAGTCCCAGATCGCGCTCGAGATGCGCAGCTTCGCCCTTGCGCGCGAATTCGTCGATCGCTCGCGGATTTCCAAGTTCGCGCAGCAGCCCCCGAACGATCTCCCGGATGGTTTGTTCGAGATTTGTGCGTTCGAGCTTGGCGGCGGAAGTTCCCACGATAAAATTCCCGCGTCGCGGCAGGCGTGCAAATGGCAGGCCGCGTAGCAGCCTCCGAGAATGGCCTGAGGCTACCACGCCGCCGCAACCGCTTCAACTTTCCGGTCGCTGGTCGGTTTGAATTTTCTTGATCGCGACACAAGGAGTCAAAATTCAAACTGACCCATTATCAACTTTCCGAAAGCGAACAACATCGCCTTTACAGCAGAGGAAACGGGAAACCGGTGCACGGCGTCGATAAGATTGCGGAACTGTGTCTACGGCTTACCGGCCAACTGGTGGATAGAAGTTTGTGCGAGTCGGCGAGGGAGCGTCCATGAATCGGGTGCGAAGAGCGCGTCAAGCGGCGGCGTTGGCGATCCTGTTCGCGGGGATTCTCTTCGCGCTCTCCTCGGGGCGCGGCGCTTTGCGCGTGGGCGTCAGCGGAAGTCAAGTGAAGAAACTCGCGGGCCCGGCGACCGGCTCGCTCCAAATCCATCGCGCGATCGCATTCGACGTTTCGCCACCGCTGGCGCTCCTGCAATCTTCCACCACGGCAACCGCCCGGCCTTCCTGCGGAAGCCCATCCTGCGGCACGTCTCCTGGCGAGCAAGACGCGACGCAAAAGCGCAACGAGCCTCCACCACTCCCGGCGATTACCGCGGCGGGCGCAGCAGTCGAGCAAACTTCGCAGGGAGAGCGCCCGGCCGCGCCGCTGCTGGAAAGTTTCGATGGGCTTGGCGTTGGCTTCGAAGGTCCTCAATCGACGCCGGCTTCTCGTGCCACATATCGCAATCCGTCTGACAACAGTCTCGCAGCCGGGCCAGACAACATCGTCCAGATCGTAAATTCGCGCCTGGCGGTTTTCACGAAAAAAGGCGCGCGGTACGGCAAGAGTGGAACGGCGCTTTACGGACCCGTTCCGACGAATATCATTTTCTCCGGCTTCGGCGGCGTTTGCGACGCGCGCGACAACGGTGATGCCGTTGTTCGTTACGATCAATTGGCGGATCGCTGGCTCATCGTGATGCCCATCTTCAGTCGAATCGCGCCGGGCGAATTCCAAAGCCGCGGTGAAGCGCAGGCGCAAGGCAAGTCGGCCCTTCGCGGTCAGGCGGCTCGTCCCGGCCAGCCATCCGATCCGGGCCCGCCCGCGGCGCCGCCCGCGAATCCGAACGAGGCGCAGGGAACGTATGCGATGTGTTACGCCGTCAGCACCAGCAGCGATCCCCTCGGCACATATTATCGCTACGCATTCGAGCGGAGTCTCTTTCCCGATTATCCGCGACCAGCAATCTGGCCGGATGGATACTATGTTCCGACCAGCACCGGCGACACGGTAATCCAGAAACATGTCTGTATCGCAGATCGCAACAGGATGCTCAAGGGTGAGCCCGCCACCGAACAGTGCATCATCATCGACGGTGTGAATTTTCTCAACAACGCGGACGTTGACGGAAAAGATTTGCCGCCGCCCGGTGCGCCGAACATCATGATGGCCGCGGGCGGCACGCAACTGAAGAATATCTTCGATGACGATGGGATTTATTTCTGGAAAGTTCACGTCGACTGGCGGAATCCCGCGAATACGAACGCCAGCGGTCCCGTGAAAATCGGTGTTGCCCCGTATCATTATCTCTGTAACGGCCAATTGTCCAACTGCGTGCCGCAGCCCGGCACCGAGCAGCGCCTCGACGCGCAGGGCGATAAAATTATGCAGCGGCTCGTCTACCGCAGAATAGGCGATCATGAGTCAATCGTTGCCGCCCATTCCATCGCGACGAAAAGTGGCGGCGGCGGTGTACGTTGGTACGAATTCCGTCTCGACGAAAAACGCAATCCGGTTCTCTATCAGGAGGGAACATACGCGCCGGACGATTCTTACCGCTGGATGCCCAGCATTGCCATGGACAGGAACGGCGACATCGGAGTCGGCTATTCGTTTGGCGGAGCCTCGAATTTCGCGGGGCAGCGATTTGCCGGACGGCTAGCGGGCGATGCGAAGAACTTGCTGACGCTTCATGAGACCGTGCTCGTCAACGGCGAGGCCGCGCAAACCAATACTCTCCGATGGGAAGATTACACGACGATCGCGATTGACCCGAGTGATGACTGCACGTTCTGGTATGTCGGCGACTATCTGAAAGCTGGCGAAGCAGGTTACAGCACAAAAATTGGTTCGTTCCGCCTGCCCGGCTGCGCCGAACCTGCCAGCCGTTAGTCCCCCGCGCGTTCGCTGCGAACTTCCGGTGTCCCCGCCCTAATTGGCG
>DATEHB010000109.1:0-47092 GCA_035279805.1 Candidatus Acidiferrales bacterium | reverse complement strand
TACGATTTTGGCAACAACTACATCATCGAAGGAAAATTCGACCGGGTGATGCTGCGGCCTATTTCCACTTTGTTTCAGGTGCTCTTCGAGCAGTTTCGCGTCGAATCCATGCAGGAAATTGCCACGGGACTTTTCTGCATGTGGTGGGCGTCTGGCCAACTGCACATCCACTGGACCGTCGGCAAATTGTCGCTTCTGATTTTCTGGGGGCTCTGCGGCGGTGTGATTTACATTTCCGTGTTTCTTCTGCTCACGACAATTTCCTTTTGGTTCGAGGACCGCATCGGCGTCCATCCACCCGTGTGGAACTTGATCGCGTTCGGACGCTACCCGCTTTCGATTTATTCCGGCGCGGTGCAATTTTTTTTGTGCTGGATTATCCCCTTCGGCCTCGCCTCATTTTATCCCAGCGTGCGATTGCTCGGCCACACGGTCACTCCGGAATATCTGCCTTTCGTTCCCCTGGTCGCGCTGGGTTTTCTGATCTTCGCCATCTCTATGTGGAACTTGGGCACGCGCCATTACTCCTCGACCGGTTCGTAATGGATGGTAAATAAGATGGGGCCCGTGAAAGGGCGCGGGGCACAGGCTTGAGGCCTGTGCTCCGCACACGATTACGAAGGCCGTGGCATGTTGCGGCTAAGCGGCGGAGCCTTTGAAGTGGAGGACGACCATGGTGATGTCGTCAGCCTGGGGAGCGCCGCCGGTGAAGTTTCGGACGCCGGTGCGCACGGCCTCGGCGAGTTCTTCGGCAGTTGAGCCGGAAAATTGGCGCAAGAGCGCGCTTAAGCGCTCCTGCTCAAACATTTCTTCTTGCATGTTCCGCGCCTCGGAAACGCCGTCCGTGTAAATCACTACGAAATCTCCGGCCTGCAACGCAACATGCTCAGTAGTGAATTCCGCCTCGGCAAACATGCCCACGGGGAAATTCGAGGAAGACAACTCGATCAGTTCGTCGGAAGAACGGCGGACCAGCGGCGGGACATGACCTGCGTTGATATATTCGAGATTGCCGGCGGGATCGAGGACGCCGTAAAAAAGCGTGGCGTAGCGGTCGTCGCTCGAACGCTCGCACAGAAATTGATTGACGCGTTTCGTGGCTTCCGCGAGGGGAATATCGAGCGCGGCCGTGGTGTAAAACACGCCCTGCAACAGCGTGGCGAGAAGAGAAGCGGCGATTCCCTTGCCCGCAACGTCGCCGACGAAGAATCCGTAGCGCCCGCCTTCAAGAGCGACAACGTCGAAGCAATCGCCGCCGACCGAATGGCAGGCGAGAGTGGAACCCGCGACGGCAACGTGGGGCATTTGGGGAAACGACTTGGGCAGTAGCTCGCGCTGGATTTGGCTGGCGATTTCGATTTCGTGATCGAGGCGGCCCTTCGCGCGGGCGGCGGCAAACAGGCGAGCGTTTTCGATAACCGTGGCGGCCTCGCGCGCGAGCGTGCGCAAGACCTCCCGGTCGATTTCGCTGAAGGCGGTGGAGGGTGAGCGGCTGTCGAGATACAGCACGCCGAGCAGATCGGCTTCCTCGGAGGTGATGGTGATGTCGACGGCGGCGATTACCGGCAATTTTTCGATGGGGATCGCGACGATGGTAAGAAGCGAGAGTGATGCGACACTGGCCTGCGCTCCTATGGCGGCTTCGTCGCCCGTGTCACTGACGATCAATTCGCGCCGCGAAGTGGCGACGCGTTTCAGCACGCCCGAGGAAATTTTCAAATCTTCAACTTTCAACAATTCCCCTTTTGCGTCGCGCGCGATTGTGGGTTTGAGTTCGCCCTCTTCATTCGCGAGCAGGAGCACGCCGCGTTCCGTGCGCGTCACGCGTATGGCCGCGTCGACTACCGCCGCGAGAACGTCTTCGAGAGAAAGACCGGAGCCCAGGGTTCGCGCGACTTCAAGAAGCACACCGAGATGGTAGAGACCCTGCGTGCCCGGAGTGGCGGGTGCCGGCTTTTCCACTTGCTCGATCAGCTCTTCGAGCGTGGCGTCGTCGCCGAGGAAAACCAGCTTGAATGAATCGGGCATGCCGAAATCGATGGTGTCTTTTGGGCGCAGCGGCCGCGTGTCCGTGATGCGTTCGCCGTTGACAAACGTGCCGTGGCGGCTGCCCATGTCTTCGAGAAAATAATTGCCGTTGACCGCGACGACTTGTGCCTGCTGGCGGCTGATGCGGCTGTCGCGCAGCACAAGCTCGTTACCCGTCTGGCGGCCGACGCGAAAAGGAAACTGAGTAACCTGAACTTCGCGGCGGACTCCGGCGGGATCGAGAACAAGCAATCGAGGAGGTCGCGGCATCGTTTTCTCTCGGCGGGGCATAGGCGGAGGAGAATAACCTACGGCCAAGCCGATTCCGCGCCCATGTTAGGAGAAGTGGCCGCCGATGGCAACCGAATTGGCCCTGGCTCGACGCCGGGGGCGGGTGCGTCGCTGGTAAATGCCTTTGGTGTGGAAGCGGAGATCGCCGGCTATTTCTGTCCGTTTGACTTCAGCGCTTTCAGGGCGTCTCCTACTTCATCGTGCTGCGGGCCGGCTGCTGGGACTTTCTTTTCGGTTGCAATAAGCGCCGTGAACGAGCGCAAACGGGTAAGCAGAAAATCGTGATATGAGTCAGGCGGAGTGAATGCTCGAGTGCTGGCGCTCCCATTCGGTGCTCAGACAGCGGATCGTTTCGCGGAGGCGCACGGCGAGATCGACGACAGTCTCCAGGCGCTGCACGGAAACGGGCGTGAGACTTCCGCGAAGCTGTGACAGAAGGAGTTCCGCATTGCCGAGAATCCCCGTAAGAGGATTATTAATCTCGTGGCGCAAAACTTCGGCGAAGTCAGACGGCAAGTCGGCGATCCACGCTGAACGAAATTCAAGTTCGACGGCTTGTGGCTGCAGCAAACGGCGCTGGACAAAAGCGACTGCGAGGGAAAGGAATTCTCCCGAGCGAGCGACGAAATCGATTTCGGCTACACCAACCAGGTTAATGAGTTGCGACTGCCTTTCCGGCGAGCCGATCACAACCACCGGAGCGATGAGCGCCATCTCTCGCGTGGCATCCGCGAGTAAAACGCCGACGGGAAGAATGCTGTCGTCGAGAACAATCGTTTGCGGATTCAAGCGGACGGCCCGGGACGTGAACTCTGCCCAGTGTGATGCAATCGCGATTTCGCGACGATCCTCGCGCTGAACATAGTCTGGCAAACCGTCGGGGCGGGCTGCGCGGCTGTGCGCCAGACGTTCAGCGAGGTCGTCGCGCTCGTTCCCTGGAGGCATTCCGACAAGCGTTGTGACGCCTCCGAAACTTGGTTTAGGACCCATGTCTGTGTGGTTCCTCCTCAAGCTCCGCCTCTACTTCAGGCTCTGCACTTCGGTTCCGTTTCACGGTTTGGCCCGCGAGAATGCCGTTAGCGGCAAGCTTCAGTTCTTCCACCAGAAACGGCTTAGCCAGAAACGGAAGCTTGTGGGATTTTAGGAATTCGACGGTGTGGAGGCCGAGCGTGTCCCCGGTGATAAATAAAATGCGGTGACGCGCGGGACTGCCGCTACGGATAAGTGCGTCATAAAACGCCGGGCCGTCGAGACGCGGCATTCGCAGATCGCAAATAATCAGATCGTAGCGCGCGCGGGCAATGCGCGTCAGGCCTTCCTGGCTGTCAAGGACAGCTTCGACCTTGTGCCCTTCACCGCAAAGCACATCGCAGATGAGCTGCGCGACGGTAGGCTCGTCTTCAACCACAAGTACGCGACCGGCCGATACGGAGCCCGGGTCCACCGAGGACGCGGCCGTGGCAGAGGCAACCTCAGCTAGGACAGTGAGAAGCGGAATCTCCACCGTAAATTTCGCGCCGCCTCCCGGCAGATTTTCGAACACGACGTTGCCGTTATGCTGTTCGACGATGCCGTAGACAATTGAGAGACCAAGCCCTGTTCCCAGGCCGGGCGGTTTGGTGGTGAAGAATGGGTCGAAGATGCGTGATGCTATCTCGGGAGGGATGCCTGGGCCGTCATCGGACACCTCAATCTGGAGGCAAGACCCGGCAGTCTTTCCTGTGCGCAGCAGTATGCGGCCGCGGCCACGGCTTTCGAGGATAGCTTGCTCGGCATTGATCAGTAGGTTCAGGACGACCTGCTGAAGTTGATGGGGATCGGCGAGAGTAGAGGGCAAGTTCGGCGCGAGTTCGCAACGAATGGCTATGTTTTCGATTTTCAGTTCGTAGCCGCGCAAGGCGATGGTGCGCTCGACAATCTCGTTCAAATCCACACGGGAGCGCTGGGGTTCGGCCTGCCGCGCGAAAAACAAGAGATTCTTGACGATTCGCCGCGCGCGCTCCGCTTCCATGAAGATCATCTTCACTTCGTTCTTTAGCGTTTCGGGTGACCGGCGGCCCAGAACCAATTGCGCATAACCCATGATCGAAGTCAGGGGATTATTGAGTTCGTGGGCAATGCCTGACACAAGCTGGCCGAGGGCCGCCATTTTTTCTGTTTGCACCAGCTTGGATTGGATGTGCCGTTGTTTCGTAATCTCCGAATAGATTTCGATCCAACCGAGCCGACGGCCATTATCGTCCAGCACGGGGCGGGCATCACGCTCGAAAACACGAGGCTCCGGACCAGCGAGTTCGAGTTCGTCCTGAACCGCGCCGTTCGAGCCGGCGGCGAAGGACTTCCAGGGCGCGGCAAACGCTCCCCGAACGCGGAGACGGGGTTCAAGCAGGCGGGCCACACCTTCGATGTGCGCCAGGTTTGCCAAGACCCTGGGATCAAGCCCGAATAACGCTCCAAAATGAGTATTTGCGAAGCGAATCTGTCCATCCGCTGCAATCAGCAACACGCCCGACCGAACGGCCCCAAGCACGCTGCGGAGCTCAGGTTGCAATGCATTTGATTGCGACTTTGGACCCATCTCCGACTGCGGATCGAGCGGTCCTTCACACGCGGACGGATAAAACGCGCCCGACAAGGGTTTGTGTTTTTCCATTAATCGAGACGGCCACGCGCGGCGAGCCATACCTGACTCAGCGGCCTAACTGCAGAATCCAGTAACACGACAAGACAACAGCGCTTGAGAAAATCAAGAGATCAAGCAAACGACGGAAGAACATGCGGAGTCGGTATTCGTGTATGTAGTCCAAATCCACTCCCTTTTCCCACGGGTATGTGCGTGCGATGATGCACTTCCCGGAACCCCAACGGGCTAATGGTTATCTCCCGAAATGTGTTCGAGACATGTCGACTCACGAATCGGGCTGATCCTATTTTCAGGAATGCACGCTTTACGACTGCACAACGATTACCATCACGCGCGAATTGCGAAGGGATTTCGGCTCAGACGTTTACGTCAGCAGGAGGGCTGGATCCGTCGGTGGATTATTCCCACTCCGAACCGAAGTAATCCGCGTACGGGAATTGACGCGGCGAAGGGAGACCGTGGCAGTTGCCGCGGAACGGGGTCTTCAGCGCGTGCCGCGGATATGCTTTATTAGGCGGTCTGGTGTTTGGCTAACTGAGACTCATATTGCTTCAGCTTCCGGTAGAGGGTTGTCTTGCCAATGCCAAGTAAACGCGCCGCGATCAGCTTGTCTCCTCCGGATTCGCGCAGAGCGCGGAGAATGGCGCGTCTTTCCAATTCTTCGAGGGGCACGAGTTCGTCATTTGACGGCATTGGATCTGTGCCACCACTCGCAACAGCATATTGCAAGTTCGATGGCAGGTCACCCGAGTGGAGGATCGGGCTCGAACCAAGCGCGACGGCGCGCTCGATGGCATTTTCGAGTTCGCGAACATTCCCAGGCCAATCGTAGGCCGTAAGCCTTGTCATGGCGTCTTCGGCAAGGGTATGTGAAGGGCGTCCGGCATCGGCGAATTTCTCGAGGAACGACTGCACGAGCACGGGAATGTCGCTCTTGCGCTCGCGCAGTGGAGGTAGCTTGATCTGGACGACGTTCAAACGAAAAAATAAATCCTGCCGAAACTGCCCGGCTCGAACGGCGGTTTCGAGATCTTTGTTGGTCGCGGCGATCACGCGCACTTCGATAGAAACGCGGTCATTCGAGCCTACCGGCTTCACTTCCCGCGCTTGGAGAACACGCAAGAGCTTGGATTGCATCTCGACAGGCAGATTGCCGATTTCGTCAAGGAACAGCGTCCCACCGTCGGCGCTTTCAATCAGGCCCTGCTTGGTGTGCATGGCGCCGGTGAAGGCTCCCTTCGCGTAGCCAAAAAGCTCCGATTCAATCAGTGTGGGAACCAGCGCGGAGCAATCCACAGGAACAAAGGGCTTTTGGCGGCGCGCACCAGAGAAATGAATCGAGCGGGCGACGAGCTCTTTGCCTGTTCCACTCTCGCCCAGGATCAGCACGGGATAATTATGCTGGCTGACCTTTTCGATCAGCTTATACACGCGCTGCATCTTCGCGGAAACGCCAATCAGCTCGGCATAGCCAGGACGCGTGCGAAGCTGCTCACGGAGAACACGGTTCTCTTGATCGAGCTGTTGTTCGCGAATGACACGTTGAAGCTTGCGGCGGAGTTCGTCAATGTGAAACGGCTTCGTAACGTAATCGGCCGCGCCCAAACGCGTTGCTTCGACGGCGGTTTGTATCGTTCCGTACTGAGTCAGCACGAGAACTGACACTTGGGGATGATGCTCACGTATGCGACGCAGTAACTCAAGACCTCCAAGCTGCGGTACTTTGAGGTCGGTAATAGCAATATCGACAGGATACTGATCAAGTTCTTCGAGGGCCTGCTCCGTGGTGCCGGCCGTGCGCACTCGCAGACCGGACTCGATCGCAATATCGCTGCAGATTCGAAGCGTTGACTCTTCGTCATCCACGATTAAGACGGTGGCCAACCCGCTCCGGTCGGTCGGGCGCGTTTCCGGTGACTCAGGCTCCGTTGTCATCGCACCTCGTCGGCTGTGTCCCAAGATTTTTATTGCGGACGAATCGTTCCTGTGGGAGCACGCGAGGAACCACAAATGGGAATACTTCTAATCGCCTCTCGTCGTTGAACTTGCGGTGCAAGAGCTTCGATTGACGGCAAGAAGACAATCCCATGTCGGGAATGGATGGTACCGAATAGTAATTAAGTAAGCAAGTAACTCTATTTAATTTTGCGGGGACGAGATGCCAAAACAGGACTGCCTGCTTGCCGAAAGGGGAAAAGGGCAGCGTCGGCCGACTGAGATTCGGAACCTCGGCGGAAAGTTTTCCGCCGAGGATGAAATCAGGAGCTTATCTGGGCTGGAGGGTAACAGACCGGCTGAGACGAAATGTTAAATGGGATTCAGCAGGCAAAGATATTTCTTTCTTGCCGGTCAAGGCTGCACCGGCAGTACCTGCTCCCGCGCCTGCACCCGCACCTATCGCAGCACCCTTACCACCTCCTGCGATTCCGCCGATCAACGCCCCAAGCGCCGAGCCGCCGCCAATGGCAATGAGGTCACGCTTCTTGTGGGACTTGCCTTCCAATGTAACCGGATGCGTATTGACATCAACCCACGAGCCGCCGACTTGAACGGAAGTGACCGCGACGCTAAGAAACGCGGGCTTGGATAAGCGTCCGGATGAGCGGGCTTCCACGATAGTTCCCCGCACTCGCGCATCTCGTGGGACAGCGACATTCCCGGCCACAACGACGGGTTGCGAAAGAGTCCCACCAAAGGATTCTCCGGATTGGCTGGTTCCACTGCTGATCGTGCTGCCGAGAATAACATGCAGATTAGTTCCCGCAGAAATAGTCACCGGCCGGGGAGCCTCGGCTGGAGCCGCAGGTCTTCCTGCAGCCGACGAAGAGGCGGGTTGAGCGCTGTTCGCGCTATTGGCGTTGCTTCCGTTTCCGGAGCAACCAGGCAGATACAGGGCTGCCGAAATCATTAGAGCGAACAAAAGCAATAAATGACTCCGATTTTTCAAATGACACCTCCAGGTTTCTGACCGCAATTCCAGTTCCAGAATAATTTTCAATCAAACCTTTGTCACTCAGCAATATAGAACCGTTTACAGGATGAATTAATAGTGCAGAAACTTCCCAGTAGAGCAAAAGTTTCGGCGAGAATGCACCTAGTCTGAAAAGAAGACTTTGGATTAGAGGAAAGTCAAAACTTTCGCTTGATTAGCGGTTACCGAGATTATCAGCGTCGGCGCCGCTAGTTGTCCATCACTTGGCTTTCCAGCATCCTTACTGTAGATTAAATTTCTAATGGCGAGCCACACTCCATTTTCGCACCGCATTCTGATCGTCGAAGACGAGGAAAACGCCCGCAAGGGATACGAAGCACTGCTCCACAAATGGGGCTGCCAAATCCTCGGAGTCGGTAACGCGGAGGAGGGCCTGGCGAAGTTTTCCGAATTCCAGCCCGCGGTGGTCCTGGCGGATGTTGAACTGCCGGGCATGAATGGCCTGGAATTGCTCGCCGAACTGCATGCACATGCCCCGGAAACTCCCGTCATCATCATAACTGGCAGGGGTACTGACGAACGCGCCGTGCAAGCGATCGAGGCGGGCGCATTCTGGTATATCGAAAAGCCGCTAAAGCCGCCCGTGCTCCGTTCGCTACTCGATCGGGCCATGGGCAAGGCGCGCGACCGGAGGGAGGTTGCGGCGCTCACGCGCCAGTTGCGCGACGCAGGCCGCCTGGGCGAATTGGTTGGTGCATCGAAAACCATGGCTGAAGTGATGCGTCAAGTGGAGACTGCCGCGCCGTCGACGGCGTCAGTGCTGATCACGGGCGAAACGGGCTCAGGCAAGGAAGTCGTGGCGCGCACGATTCACGCGTTGTCTCCGCGTGCCAATCAGCCGTTCGTGGCCATCAACTGTTCCGCCATTCCCGAATCGTTGATGGAAAGCGAGATTTTCGGCCACGAGAAGGGCGCATTCACAGGAGCCGCAGAACGCAGACTGGGTTGTTTCGAATTGGCTGACGGCGGGACGTTGCTGCTCGATGAAATCGGTGAGATGCCAGCGCAAACGCAAGCGAAACTTCTGCGCGTCTTGGAAGATCACAAAGTACGGAGAATCGGCAGCAAGGTGGAGACGCCGGTGGATGTTCGCGTGCTTGCCGCCACGAATAAAGATCCGCAGCAAGCCGTGGCGCAAGGACTGCTGCGACAGGACCTTTTTTTCCGGCTTAACGTTTTTCATGTTCATCTTCCGCCTCTGCGCGAACACAAAGACGATCTAGCCCCGCTTACCGAGCAGTTGCTCGCGGACATTAATCGCAAGCACGGCCGGCACGCGCCCGGTATTAACACAGAAGTGATGGAGTTGTTCAAGGCGTATCCGTGGCCTGGAAACGTACGCGAGCTGCGCAACGTGCTCGAACGCGCAGCCATCGCGTGCGATCATGGCCCGATTGGCCGCCAGCATCTGCCCGATGATTTCGCGCGAGGGCCGGTGGCGCAGTCGGGCGAACTCTCTGGCCTGCGCTTTCCTCCTGGCACCACGGTGGGGGCGGCGGAACGCGAGCTGATCATCCAAACACTGGGCGCAACAAATCAGAACAAGACGCGCGCCGCCGAACTTTTGGGCATCAGTTTGAAGACACTTCACAACAAGCTCAAGGAGTACGAGGCTTCACGCCACAATGTCGCTAAGCCTGAAAAATAAGTTCACGCTGGCGACGGCGCTTCTGGTTCTGATCGTCGTTGCGCTGGTCTCTGGCTTGTACGTCGCTCGGCTGACACGGCAGGTGATCACGCAGGCGAACGATCGGGCGCAGTTTGTGCTGCAGCAAGTGTTCGTCTCGGCGCAGAATGCGCTGCGCGAAGCAGCAGAGACCGGGGCGGCACCCGTATCTTCCAGTCCAGATGATATCCATGACTATGTTCAGCGGACGCTGGAACAAAACCGGGGCCTATCCGGGCTGATTGAATCGGACATGAGCTTCTCGCCGACAATTTATGAAATCACAGTTAGCGACGCCGACGGTTCAGCCCTAATATCCAGTGATCCTGCGCTTTCGGGCGAACCGATTTCGCAGCGTCCAAATCTCTCCCAGCTCGTGCATGCCAGTTTCCTGGATCAATTGCGTATTTTGCACGGGCCACCGCGTGTCTATGAAGTCACGCTGCCATTCAATATAGGCAACCAGCCATTCGGGAATATTCACGTGGCGCTGGCCTCGGCTCTGCTGCGCGACGAAATTTGGCCCGGGCTGCGTTCGGCCGCGTGGTTAGCGCTGGGCGCGGTGTTGCTTTCGACTTTGCTTACCGCGTTTGTCAGCCAAGTTGCTCTGGCGCCGTTGTCGCGGATTTCGGCGCAATTGGACCGCATCTCGGCGGGCGAATTCGATCTTGAACCTGTGACGCAGGCGGGCGAACTGGGGCAAGTGTCGAGCAAGATCAGCCGCATCGGGCAACAATTGCGCGACGTACGCGAGATTTTCAGCACGTTGCGCGAAAACATGAATCAGATCATGGCCGGCCTCGAGGATGGTTTGCTACTGTTTAACGCGGAGGGCCGCGCGGTGCTCGTGAGCCCCTCGGCTGAGAAATTCATCGATGTGGATTCGGAACACTTGCTGGGACGCAAGATCGAGGAGATTTTTCCGCCGGGGCATCCCCTGGCACAGGCGCTTCACATTGGGCGGAGAGGCGAGGTGGATGCAGAGGGAGTCGAGCCCGTAGAAGTAGAAATTGCCGGGGAGCGCGGGACGCGTCGCGTCGGCGCAAGTATCCAGGCGATTCAAGAAAACGAGACGCAAATGGGATTGCTCGTTTCGCTGCGCGACCTCGACTCTCTGGAGCGGCTCGGTTCGCAGTTGCAGGTCTCCGAAAGGCTCGCGGCCCTGGGACGCGTGACCGCTGGCGTGGCGCACGAAGTGAAGAATCCGCTTAATTCCATGCGCGTGTGGCTGGAAGTATTGAAGGCTAATTTGCCAATCGATCCGGAGACACAACAAGCGGCGAAGATGCTGGACACGGAAATCGATCGCCTTGATCGCGTGGTAAAAACGTTCCTGGAGTTTAGCCGTCCGGTCGAATTGGAACGCGAGGAGATAAATCTGCCTGAGTTGATTGAAAACGTCCTCGCCAGCGCAAAGCCGGGAATCACTCAAGCAGGCGTAACTTTGGTGAAGGAGATCCCTGCGTCGTTTCCTCCAATTGAGGTGGACAAAAGGCTGATCGAGCAGTCTCTTCTGAACCTCGTGCTCAACGCATGCGACTGCATGACAGCGGGTGGCCATTTAACCGTGACGCTCGCTCGCTTAGGAGATATGGCGGAAATTCGTGTGGGCGATACCGGGCCTGGCATCGCACCTGAAAACCGTGCGAAAATCTTTCAGCTCTTTTTCACCACCCGAAAGGGCGGGACAGGCCTTGGATTGGCAAACACATTCCGATTTGTGCAACTACACAACGGTTCGATAGAATTTGATACGGAGACTGGGCGTGGCACAACGTTTCGGATTGAGCTGCCGCTGACGCGCGCCACCACTCTGCCGGTATCGACTTTCCGAGACTATAGCCAGCCATTTGCGCGGCAACGATAGTACGAGATGAACTTTCCAGCCCCAATGCGCCTTTCGAACTGGCACGCGGTCTCGCGGCGGCAGCCTGCATTCGTGACATGCCTGGCCGCTGCAGCAATTTCCGTTTCTGCGTGTGGATGCATGGGCCACAAAGTCCACGCAGCACCGATTGTTGTGCCGGCACAGCCGCCCGCCCCTATTGCAATACCGGAGGCGACTAAGTCACCAGCGTCAATTCCTGCGCCGTCCACGCCCGCGCCCAAGAATCCCGAACCTTCGACGCCCCCTCCGGGACTGACGCCGAAGCCCGACACACTGAGACGGCCTCCTGCGGTGGTATCCGGGCCGGAGCGCCCGGCGGCGCCGCAGATTTCCCCGCAAATGTCGACGACTGAGCAGGCTGAGCTCACGAAGCAAACGCAGCAGTTCGTCACAAACACGCAGGAAAATCTGCATCGCGCCGACGGACGCGAGCTGAATCCAAATCAGCGCGACATGGTCGATAAAATTCGCGGTCTGCTCGACCAATCGCAGGATGCGCTTCACACTTCGGATTGGTCTCGCGCAAAGAATCTGTCCCAGAAAGCCTACCTTCTCTCCCTTGATTTCGTGAAGACGCTTTAGTCCCGGCGCTCCACCAGCACTAAAAATTGGTAAGATTAAGCGATGAAGAGCTATGACACCATCGTCGTGGGCGGCGGAATTATCGGGGCCTCGATTGCTTTTGAGCTGGCGCGCCGTGAGCAATCCGTGCTTCTGCTGGACCTTCAGGAGCCGGGGCGAGAAGCTTCCTGGGCCGCGGCCGGGACAATCTCGCCTGCCCCAGATCGCGAATCGCCCGCTATCGCAGCCCTCGGGTGTGAGAGTTACCGGCTCTATCCCGAGTTTGTGGCGGCAATCGAAGCCTCTTCAGGAGAATCCGCAGACTTCCATCCCAACGGCGCGATGGAATTATTCCTGGATGCCGAGGGCGAGACCGAGCGTGATCGCCGCCTGAAGGAAATTCTCAGTCACAGCATCGTGGCCGAAGCAATTACACTCAGCGAGGCAAAGCACCGCGAGCGTGCCATCGGCCACGCTGTTCGCGCGGCGCTGTGGATTCGAGACGAAGCACATCTTGATCCGCGCGTGATTACGAATGTCGCGCTCGCTGCAGCCTCAAAAGCAGGCGTCGAGATTCGGGGGAACACGGGCGTGATTTCCGTGCCGATCGAACACAGGCGCTGCGGCGGTGTGCTCGCCGCGGATGAAAAGCAAAATCGCGCAGGAAAACTTGCATTTCAAACGGGAGAAAAAATTGCGGCGGGCAACGTTGTTATCGCCGCGGGATGGCGCTCCGTAGAAATCGGCGGTGTGGAGTCGTATGCCCCGACGACTCCAGTGCGCGGACAGATGGTTGCACTCGGCAACGTTCCGGGAACCCCGCGAATAATTCTTCGTTGCAGCCTCGGCTACATGGCTCCGCGCGACGACGGCCGCACAGTCATTGGCAGCACGATTGAAAGCGGGATATCCGAAAAGCACACGACCGCAGCCGGACAGCAAAAAATTCTTGATGCAGCGTTGACGATGGCTCCCGCGCTCGCCGAAGCTCCGATTGTCGAGACGTGGGCCGGCGTGCGGCCAGATTCGCCCGACCATCTGCCTATAATTGGCGCGACGGATATCGAAGGCCTATTCATCGCGACAGGGCACTATCGGAACGGGATGCTGCTCGCACCGGTCACGGCGAAATATCTTGCGGAGTCGATCACAACAGGAACACTATCGGCGTGGTTCGAGGCGTTCAGCCCTCTTCGATTCGCCGCAGCACGCAGCGCTCGCGGTTAGAAGCACGTCTTACTATTAATAAGGGATGATTCCGGTGCGACGCTGAGGCTCGCGATTTGGTGGGCCGGCCAATGTCGAGGATTGTCCTGGAGTTGTGAAGTTGTCCTTGCTCGAAAGCAAATAAAGCGGGCGGTTCATGACAACATCCAAGGTCGTGCCACGCGGCAATTCCGCTTCCGGCCCGCGGGTGAGAAGGACAGCAAGAAGGCCCGCGGCCGCCCCAGCGCCAGCGCCAATTCCCGCTCCTTTTGCACTCCGCCCGGCGATTCCGCCCAAACCGGCGCCAGCCATCGTCGTCTCGAGGACAGTACCCGCGTCGGCGGTTTTGTTCGTGTCGCCTTTGATAGCGCCTTCCTTGCCGACGGTCTCGTTCCCACCTGTTCCCGCGTCGGTCGGCGAAGCATTGAAACTAGCCTGGTAACCGTTGGGAAGGATCAAATTATCGAGCTTGATCTTGATTTCCCCACGTCCGTGAATGCGTCCCGGGCGTTTTGCTTCCGTGATTTCGCCACTGACATAAGAGCCGGCGGGAATCAAAATGCGGCTATCGATCACGATGGGGAAAAGGGTTTCGAGGTACACGGGATCGCCGGCCTTCGCGCTGCGCGTGGAAATTGCGTTGTGAAGAACAAGCGGAAGGCGTGTTCCGGACGGTACTTGGAAATATTTTGGCAGAGGTGCAACGGGCGCAGGGGATGGCGCTGTGGTTGAAGGTTGGGCGGCTGATACGCTCGCAGGCGCCGACGCTTGGGCCGATGCGTTCGTCGCAGAAGACTGGGCAGCAGTAGCTGGGGGATTCGTAGATTGTGCGCGCAGGACTGGAGCAATTGCCAGCGCGAGGATGATCAACACAGCGATATCTGCAAAACGCAACTTCATTGCGGCCACCTCCACTGGGAATTCTGATAATCCGATGCTCTGCTGTACATTCAGGATGCCCCTAGGGTGCGTTTGTGTCAATCGACATGGCCATCGTGCGATCACTTGCCGTTTGACTCGCACGCGAGCCCCGCTTACGCTCTCTCTTGAAACACACAACGAGGAGGGATGCGGATGGCAAATCTGGCACTGGTTTACGGCATGCGACTTTTTCCAGCAACGGAGCTCGATTCAGTCGGTGAGGCTACCGTGCAACTCAAGAACGGGCGCAGCGGCCGCATCACGATGCATTTGATCGAAGGCAGTCGCGAGGAAATCGAGAAAACGCTTAAGCAGTCGCTCGACGCGTTCTTCGATTTGTATCCGGAGATTTAATCGGCCCGAGGCGACGGGCGCTAAATCAAAATGACCGTTTGACCCGTCAAGTCGAAACGCTTCCGGCACCGGATGTTGCGGCACGCGGTCATGTCGTCGACACGCACCATGTACGAGCGCGCCTTCGCAAAATGGGCGCGATCTTCTTCGTTTGCACCGCGCGGCAGCTCCGTCTTTTTTGTGCGAACCTTCCAGCGAATCGGATAGGTATTTTCCTGGCGGCAATGCGGGCACTTCAGTGGGATTTGCTTCGTCTCTTCCTTCTCGTCGTACAATCTTCGGTCGTCCATTGTCCCCACTTTCAGACTATTTGTTTTCGCGCGCGGCAGCAGGCAAGTTCATCGTGGCCTCGGTACTAAGCGCGTCAAGCGTCACGAAACCTATCCCCGCGTCTTTCCATCGCGGCAGCCAGTGCTCGAGCGCTGCAACGGTGTGGCGTCGGTCACTTTCGAGCAAACGATGGTCGCCATCGTGCAAAAGCACAATATCGCCACCGATGACGCGCCGCAAGCGATGAATCACCGACTCGACGGGCTGAGACTTCCAATCCCAAGCCCATTTCGACCACATAGCCACTCCCGAATAGCCAAGCTGGCGTACCACGCCCTCAAGTTGCGGGCCGCGAAAGCCAAATGGCGGGCGCATCCAGCGTAGTTTCCCGCCGCCAGTCGCCGAGAGGATTGCTTCGCGGCAACTGTTAAGCTCTTCGCACAACTTCGAACGCGACAGAAAAATCAGGCTCGGATGCGTCTCCGTATGATTGCCGATGGCGTGTCCGCGAGCTGCAATCGCACGCGCGAGGTCCGGAAACGCGCGGACGTGCCGGCCGATTAAAAAAAATGTGGCGCGCGCATCATGCTTATCGAGCAAATCAAGCAAGGCGGGCGTCGCCGCGGGATTCGGCCCGTCGTCAAACGTCAGGGCCACGGTTGACGAATTGCCGGTCATGCGGATCGTGCGCCCGAAAAACTGAGACTGAGGGTGGACCGCGCCCCACGCGCCAACTGCCGCTCCGCTGAGTGCAACCGCGCCCGCCGTGACCCAGACGTTCATGCACGCATTTTCGCACGCATGGAGCGATACAGCATCGCAACTTTTCTGGTCTGCGCCTGGGCGCGGATATCTCTGATACGATACCGACGCAGTGATGGCGCATGAATCGGCGACAAAATCGAAATTCCCGAATTGGCTGCGATGGGCGAGCTTGGTCTGGCTCGCAGTGTGGATTCCCGCGTATTGGCGGTACTGGGGCGTACAGAATTTCGTTCATCTTTGCGACATCGCCGTGATTCTCACATGCGCGGGCCTGTGGTGGAACAATTCCCTGCTGCTTTCGAGCCAGGCAGTTTCGTCGATTGTCGTCGATTTGCTGTGGGATCTCGACGCAGCATGGCGCTTTTTCGTCGGCCATCATCTGATCGGCGGGACTGAGTATATGTGGGATGCGCATTACGCGCTGTGGGTGCGGCTGCTGTCGCTATTTCATATCGTGTGGCCGATTTTGCTGTTGTGGTCGTTGGCGCGCGCGGGTTATGACCGTCGCGGCTGGCTACTGCAGGCCGCAATCGCGGCTGACGCCATCGTGGTGGCGCGTTCCACGGATCCAGCCTTGAACATCAACTTTGCTTTTAGCGATCCGATTCTACATCGTACCTGGGGACCCGCCGCGGCGCATCTTGCGCTGACGTGGATCGGTCTTATCGTCGTAATTTACCTGCCGACTCACTTTATTCTGGAGAAGCTCTTCGATCCACCGACAACGCCCGTACAGACGTAGCATCATTCGCTGCATTCTCGTGCGTGAAGCGCGGCCTTCTATTCCTCTTCTTCCTTGCGAATGGACCGAAGATCAATTCCGAGGTGCTGACACTTTTTGTAAAGGTGGCTGCGTTCGAGGCCGAGGGCTCTTGCCGTGTTTGTCATGTGGTTGTGATGACGCTTGAGCTCCGCGAGAATTGTTTCGCGCTCGAAGGCTTCAACGCGCCCGGCCATCGCACCTGCTGTCGCTCCTGATGGCGATGATTCCGACTCGCCAGTTCCGCTCGCGGATTCGAAGCGCGGCAGCGCCGTGCTTATCGTGCCAGCATCGATTTCGTTTCCTTCAGCCAGCAGCAGGGCGCGTTCGACAACATTGCGCAGCTCGCGAACATTTCCGGGCCACGTGTAGCGCGACAGCTGCTGGATGGCATCAATCGAGAACTTCTTCACCTTCCAACCATTTTGTTCAGCGATCTGGCGCGTAAAATGTTCCGCGAGCACAGGAATATCCTCCCGGCGTTCCCGCAGCGGCGGCAGCACGACAGGAAAAACGAAGATCCGGTGATAGAGGTCCTGGCGAAACGTGTTGCGACGGACTTGTTCTTCGAGATCACGATGTGTGGCGACAACGACGCGAACGTTCACCGAAATTAGCCGATCGCCTCCGACGCGTTCGATCTCGCCTTCTTCCAAGACGCGCAAGAGTTTCGCCTGCATTGCCAGAGGCATGTCGCCGATTTCGTCGAGGAACAGCGTGCCGCGATGAGCCTGTTCGAATTTGCCAGTGTGCCGGGCCGCCGCGCCTGTGAACGCGCCACGTTCATGGCCGAAAAGTTCCGACTCCATCAGCTCCGCCGGAATCGCGGCACAATTGAGGGTGATGAAGGGTCCGTTCCTGCGCGCACTTTTTTCGTGCAGCGTGCGGGCGACAACTTCCTTGCCCGTGCCGGTCTCGCCCCGAATGCAAACCCGCGTTTCGCTTGCGGCGACACGCTCAACTTCCGCTATCAACGTCTTCATCTGGTGGCTTGCCCACACAAACTGATGGCGGCCGACGCGCCGGCGCAAATCACGATTTTCCTCTTCGAGCCGCGCGAGCTTCAGCGTGTTTTCCACGGTGAGTAGAAGTTTTTCGGTGGAGATCGGTTTTTCAAGAAAGTCCGTAGCGCCGAGCCGCGTGGCGCGCACAGCCATTTCGATCGATGCTTGTCCCGACATCATCACGACGGGTGAGGCGATGCCGAGATTTTTCATTTCTTCGAGAAGCGCGATGCCGTCTTTGCCGGGCATCACCACGTCGGAAAGAATCAAATCGAAGTGGCCGTCGCGCGCTAGTTCGAGGGCGCGAGCCGCACTGTCGCAGACCGTAGCTTCATGGCCCGACAATCGAAACGCGCAAGAGAGAGATGCAAGCGTGTTCGCATCGTCGTCGATAATCAGAATGTTCGCCTTCGCGGCCATGTGAATTAGGCCTTCCGTTTCATGACAGGTTCCGCGGGCTTGGTGCTGAAGCCTGGCGCTGATTCAGCAGGCGTCACGTTCGGCGGACGCTCGAGAAGATCGATGCGAAACGTTGTGCCGTGGCCGCGCTCGCTCGTCACGGAGATTCGTCCCCCATGGTCGCTGATGATCGATTGCACAATGGCGAGCCCGAGACCGGTGCCGTGCTGCTTAGTGGTGTAATACGGCGTAAAAAGCCGTTCACATTCTTCGTGCGTCAATCCCGCGCCCGTGTCCGAAATTTCCAAACGAACACCGCCGTCATGCACCATGGTGCGAAGCGTTAGTTTCCCGCCGTCCGGCATGGCGTCGACGGCATTGAGCACCAAGTTCCCAATCGCGCGATGGAGAAGAACGCTGTCCGCTTGAATCACGGGAAGTTTTTCATCAAGATACAGGCTCGTCGCAATTTTCGGCTCGCCCGGCGCAACGAAGCGCGGCTCGAAGAGACGAGTAACGCCGCGGACCATTTCGTTTACATCCAGGGGCTGCAACTCCGGGCGTGGCATTTTGGCAAGATCACTGAAGCGGGCGACGATCCGTTTCAAATTTTGGATTTCAGCAAGAAGCGTGTCGGTGGACTCGCGGAAAATCTCATCGAAATCCGCGGCGTTTTGGCGGTGGGCGCGCTGAAGATTTTCGACGGTGATTTGCAACGGAAACAACGGGTTCTTCAATTCATGCGCGAGCCTGCGTGCAAGTTCACGCCAGGCCGCGACGCGTTCGGTTTGAATCAACCGTTCGCGCTGCTCGGCGAGTTGTCCAGTCATTTGATTGAATGCGCCAGCGAGGGCGCCGATTTCGTCACGGGAATAGATCGGGACACGCGCGTCCCAGTTTCCGGACGCGACTTCTCTTGCACCTTTCACGAGTTTCCCGACCGGGCGTGTGACGCGCACGGCTGCCCACCAACTCAGCAAGATTCCCAGCGCGAGAGCGATTGCGCCAACGAAGAACGTCAGCCGGCGAATGCCGCGTTCGAGCAAAACCAAATCGTGACGCGAACTGCCGACAAACAGGACGCCGAGAAGGTTCCTGTCCGGCCCGAATAGCGGAAGAAGATGGAAAACTTCATCACTTGCGGCGCCGCGTCCAATGAATCATCGTCGTGATCTCGCCAGGCTGCTGAAGTTCGCGGGCCACGAGCGGCGCTAAACGATCCGCCCCATCCACCGGACCATCGACGCCAGTCAAATTCTGGGCGGAAAAACTCACGCCGAGATTGACGTAAAGAAGTGCGCGCATTCCCTCGGGCAAACTAAGAAAAGACAAGAAAGACTTATCGAGGCGCTGACCTCCCGCGGTGTAAAGATTCGAACCAGCGACGGAAATCACTGAGACGGCGACCAACCCTAGTTTGGGACCGTCCGGAGTGTCGACCCTTTGCAGAAAAGCGTCGTGCGCGGACCAATCGGTTCTTTGCAGTAGCCAGTCCTCTTTATAACCGAAGCGCGCGGGCCATTGCATCGACGAAATGATGTTTCCGTCGTTTCCCGCGAATTCGAGGAAATCGAAATGGTGATCCGACGCAACACTAACCGCGTCGCGCCCGTAAATCGACAAATCCCTATCGCGAGCGCTGAGATGAATGGCCATGTTCAGCGTCGCTTCAGAGCCGGAGATATCCTGAACACCGCGGGCAATTGCTTGTCCTTGATTTGCGAACTCGCGCTGGAATTGCGACACAATCGCGTCGGTGTGCGATGCATCGAGCTGCTCGAACGCACGGCGCGTCGAAATCGTCACACTCACGCCAACAACGGCCACTGCGGTCACAACCACCAGGGGAAACAGCACGAACATTTTCAGGCGGAAGCTCATTGAGCAGCTCCGTCGAGCCAGACATCCGCGAGACGCCAAGCGCCCCAGCGAGCTGGCATCCAATTCCGCACACGGGCGCTTAAACCGACCACTTCCGGAACATGCAAGAGCGGAATGATTTCGTATGTGTCCGTCACGGCACGCTCACGTGAATATAATTGCTCAGGATTTGCCGGATCGTCGAGGGGCACGGCGAGCGAAGAATCTAAGTCCGCAAGCGGAACAAGAGTTTGGAGCAGATCTTCAAGCGCCGCTCCAGGTGCAGGTGACGGCATCCGAAGAAGCATAAGGCGTGCATCAAATTCCGGGACGTTCAGATGGTGATCTGCCGTGTGACTTGTTGCACCGGCGGCGGAATCGACAGGGATGGGGCGCATGGAGATCAAAATTCCCGCGGCCTGTGCGTTAACGGCAATGCGTTCAGCAAGCATGCGCTCCGTCGGGTCAGCGGCATCATAGCCTAGCTTCAGCGCACGTGCGGGAGAGATTTGTGAAGCGAGTTGACGCGCGGTCGCCACGTCCGCAGTTGTTGAAAAGAGAAACGCGTAGCCGGAGGACCACTGCGGCAAAACCGCTCCGGCAGGCTCGCCTTCCCTCTGCAGCACAAAATCCACAAGCGAGCCGCGGTCAATCGCAAGTGAAAGAGCGTGGCGGATGCGAATATCTGTTGCGCGCACGCTGGAACGCGTGAAAACCAGTGCCAGCAATTCCGTGGGATCCGATGCGGAAATTCTCACGCCGCGCGAGACGTCGATGCGGGCGCGATCGGGAGCAATATCGGCAATGTCCGCCTTGTCGAGATCGAGGTCGATCATGCGTTCGCGGATGGTGCTGCCCATTTGCACGTCGATGGAATCGACGAATGGGCGACCGCCCCAATAGTCGTCATTTGCCGCGAACACGGCGTGCTTTCCCGACTCCCAAGTTGCGAGACGAAACGGCCCGGTGCCAAGAATTTGCCCTTCAGGCTTGTGAAGGAGAACCGAGTCTCGCGTTTCGGCAAGAACATAGAGCATTTTCGGCGACGGCGAATCGGATTCGATGATCACGGAATCGCTCGCACCGGTCACGCGCCAGTTTGAATGCGCGGCTTGGAGAAAATCGGCAATGGCCTGTGGCGTCAGGGGCGTGGCGTCCTGAAAGTTGACGTTTTGGCGAAGATGGAATTCCCAGCGCGTAAATTTTTCGTTGTGTTGCCAGGAAACTGCGAGATCTGATTTCGGCTGGCCAAATTGGTCAAGATCAATCAACCGATCTGCGATCAATCGTAGGAGTCGCTCTTGTGCAATTTGATCGGCAACACTTCTCTGCTTTTTCGCTGCATCGAGGGAGGTGACACGGCCTTGTAATTCGATCGTCAACCTGCCGCCATAGCGCGGTCGGCGCGCGGCTGAAGCTGCCAGCGCGATGAAAAACAGCGCGAAAAGCAAACTACTGGCTGTAAACTGCGCGAATGAAATACGCCTCATACATTCCTGTCTTGACGTTGCGCGAAACTGCGAGCGCTGTGTTTTCGCTCTCGGACCAGAGCGCCGTGATTGGGCCGTCGAAGCTCAGCTCACTGCTGACTGGGGCAGCCTGGCCATCGATAATGTCAAAAGCCTGGATCGAGTCGGGAACCGTCCAATCGCCTGTGTGCGTCGTAAGCAACGGCCACAGAGCGCGACTGGGCGAATACAGCGCCGCGACATCGCTGCCCCAGTTAGGAAAAGATGCAACGGGCGTGGCGGAGCCGTCGGAAAGAATCGCGCGACCATCAGGCGATGTGGCGATTAAAGGCACTGAAGCGCCCGAAGAAGCCGGCGGCGCAATTACAGCGAGCGAGTAGAACTGCTGGGAACCAAGAACCGGAAAAGTGAAAGTGTTGCCGCTCGCGACCGCAGTGGGAAGAAACGTGAAGGCACGAGGAAACCCGAGCGAAAACAGCCAGCCAGTACCGGCAGACTTACAGGACACAGAAAGAGCATTGCTGGTACTGACGGTGCAGGTGACACCCGGGAGCACGGCTTCTTCTCCGTCTGTGCCTGGTTGCAGACGGCCCCGAAGGTCGCGCGGCCAGGGAGATGAATGACCAATGGGCGTCTGAGATTGCAGGTGCCAAGCGCCATTTTGTTGCGCGAAGAGCACAATGCGTTCCGGCTGAAGTACGAGGAGTTGCGGTGAAGCTCCCTGTTGTGTGAAAAGCAAATCCACATCGAGGATTCGGTCGGGCTCGCTGAGCAGAAATTCCTTTTGGAGAATAACAGAGGGACCGAGCTGGTTCGCCTGAGCTACTATTTCACCGGGGACGGGAACGAAGAAGGTTTGGCGGGCCAGACCTTGCGTAACTTGAGCGATCCATAGAAAGCCACGCAGATTGTCCGCGAGCGTGATACTGACGGACGCAGGCTCAATTTCCTGAGACCCCCCCGCATATGAAGCGTTGGTTTGTTGTTCGATTTCATCACGGAAAACATTGCAGGCCTTCTGGAATTCGAAAGAAGGAACTGACGACAAATTGACGGGACTCGGTGCAACGCTGAGCTTGCCCTGGATGGCCGCACCTCCCGAAGAAACTACCTTGCGGGCGAGTTCGCGGGCGGCAGCGGCCAAGGAATCATCTCTCTGGGATTCGGCGGAGGGTTTTGGCGCGGACTGCGACGAGGTTTGCGCGGGCATTTGGGCTGAAGATTGCTGCGTAGGTCGCGCAGCGGATTGCGGCAATGTTTGAGATGGTGATTGTGTCGACGCCTGTGCAGACGATTGCCGAGGAGTTTGTGGCGCGGGCGCGGCAAGAGCTGCGAATGAAAACACGAGGAACAGGTGAAGCGCAACAAATCGGCAGAAGGGCCGCATCGAGTCGCGTCGCCAAAGAGTGACGCGGCGCAATCATAGCACAGGCTGTTTTTGCCTCCGGATGTTCGCGATGGCAGTGTGTCGTTTGAAGCGATGGCAGCATGCAGAGGAACCGCTGGCGGGTGGCTTCGCCACGGAGCGGACGAAGCCACCCACAGGGAGTTTTGCCAGCAGTTACCCGGCTGCACCGACCGTGAAGCCGGCCGGGAACTTTCACGGGCGTCCACTTGCTTGATTGCCTGTCTGAGCGTCAGAAGCACTCCCGGCTCTTCCGTGCGGTGATGGGTCAGCCGACCCAATGGGCGCATCCAAAACACCGTTGGTGAAGAAGAACTTGCCGTCCATCGGCACCATCATGATGCGAACTTTGTCTGACAATTTTTCCGCAACGATTTTCTGAATGAGCAGCGGATTGCCGCGCAGAGCGGTGGCTTCGAGCTGCAAACGTTCTGCCTCGGCGGCGCCGGTGATGCGAATGCGATTCGCATCGGCCTTCGCAAGAAGCTCCTGACTCTGTTGTTCAGCCTGGCTGTCGATGACTTTCGCCTGCGCTTCTCCTTGCGCATTTTCGATTGTGGCTTCCTTGCGGGCTTTGGCTTCCAGGCGCGCTTGCTCGATTTGCTTTTGCTTAAGCGGCAGCGTGTATTGCATGGCGTCGGATTCCGCTTTTGCGGAAATGACGCGGGCCTGCGCCGTAGCTTCGGCTTGTTTGACCTGGCGGACCTTGTTCTCGTCCGCCTGATACTCGGCAATTTTCACGCGCTTCTCTTCAATTTCCTGCTCGAAGTTCATCTGCTCGCTCTGCTGCTCTTTCAATAGAATGTTTTCGAGGCCCTGCGCATATTCCGGCGGAAGAACGATGCGACGGACGAGCACTTCCTTGACGACGATGGCATCTTGCGCGAGCCGCCCAGTGATCAGGCCTGCAACGCGCTGACGGAATTCGTCACGCTTGACAGAGAAAACATCGCGCACGACATAATCGGGAGCGACTTCGCGAAAAGCGCTTTCGACGACCGGGCCGACGATTTCTTCATCGATCGGCTGGGGAAGATTGGCTTCGATGTAGCCGAGACGACTGGCGTCTAGTCGGTAGCGGACCAGAACGGAGAGCCCGACCGGCAAGCCTTCGCGAGCCTCAACTTTCAGCACGGTCTCGTGTGGCTTCGCATCGTCCTGAGCGGATGTGGCGAAGACTTGCTCACGAATGTCGTAAAGCGACACGCGCTCAATCAGCGGCGCGACGAAATGAACGCCGGAGTAAAGCGTTCCGGGGCGAATGCCGGAAATTTGACTGACGCGGATTCCGGCGGAGCCGTCGGGGATTACAACGATGCTCAACGCGATGAGCATCGTCAGAACGGCCGCTCCTGCAATCTTGCCCGCATCACGCCATCGGACGGAGATGCGCGGACGCGGCTCAGAGACTTCTTCCGGCGGATTCTTGGAGAAGATACGCCGAACCAGCCGGTCTAATTCATAAGAATAGATCAGGTCGTAAGCTACAATCGCCACAGCGAAAATCAGCAGGCTGATTCCCGCCGCGATGAGCAAGTGTCGTAAGAAAATCATCTTCGTTCTCCCCCTTTAATGCGTGCCGTTTTTTGCTTCCTAAAGCCGGAGTGCGGTCAATGTTGTTTCGACACCGCCGCCGGAATCGCAGACGGGACCGACGATTGCCGCACGGGCATAAACGCCGTGACGCTCCGCAAGCAGAGCCATTCGAGGGCGAATGCAATACCGAGAGAAGTCACAACGGTTGTCGTCAAGATTGTTGCCGTCTCCATTTTCGTTTCCTCTCCAGTCGATTCAACTGACTCACACACACTCGACTCAATGGGTTTTGACCTCGTGCGAAACAGCCGGTTCTTGCTCGATTGCGGAAGCTAATAGGACGTGAGGCAAACCTGTGCCGAAACAGCGCGCGGTTTCCGAGTCGTGTACCTTGTGAAACTCGACAACATCACCTACACGAACGTGCGCAAACAGTTTTTCCACGTCTCGATTGCGGAGACGGATGCATCCGTGCGAAACGTCCCGTCCAATAAGGCGTGGCTCGTTAGTGCCGTGAATGCCGTAGCCTTTAATGTTCAAACCAATCCAACGTGAGCCCACGGGATTATCTGGCCCCGCAGGAATCACTTCGCCAGGGTGATAGTACACAGGATTAGCGACGCGATTGATGACGCGGAATTCGCCCGCAGGGCTGGGACTTTCGGGCGTTCCAACGGAAACGCGGAACATTAGGACGACGCGTCCATTTTCGACGAGAGCGAGCCTGCGATCCGGGATGCTGACGACGATGCGCCGCTCAGTAGCCACAGGCGCTGACTCTGCGTTGTCGCAACGCATGCCGGGTCGTTCCTGGGCAGTTACGGCGGACGCGAAAACCAATCCGAGGATTACCAAGACCGCGGAAGAGCGGTTGATCGCATGGAATCTTATCTGATGGGAATTTCTGCCAATTCGCACCCGCTGCATGGTCACCTCCTGAGTAGCAGCGCCTGTGACCGCGCTGCGCAAGAACATGTGGCACGGGCCGTACCAATGGGGAGGCACGTTGTAGCGGAAGAAGATACGGGAGTCAGGTCGCGCTATCGGTGTGGGTGACCGGACACAGCGTGAAAGAAGGACGCGCAGGGGCATGTGTTAGCTATAATTGGAAACGGGGGCAGCCAGGAAAACATGCAACAACCACATACAGGCTTTAGGATCGGGCAAATTCTCGGGATCCCGCTTTATCTGCACGCTACCAGTTTTCTGATCTTCGCGCTGCTAACGTTTTTTCTCGCGACACAAATTCTGCCGGAACAGGCCGGCTCGAGCCCGATGCAATACTGGATCCTGGGCGTGGCCGTCAGCGTGGTGTTCTTTGGCTCCCTTATACTGCACGAACTGGGACACAGCGTGATTGCGCAGCATTATAAGATCCCCGTCGTCTCCATCACGCTGTTCTTCTTTGGAGGATTGGCGCGAATTGCTCGCGACCCAGACAGCGCCCTGCAGGAATTCAATATCGCGATCGCGGGGCCGATCGTCAGCTTCATTTTGGGTGCAGCTTTCTTTGGTATTTACATGGCGGCTCCCCGCGGAGTCTTGCAGTTCGCAGCTCTTTACTTGGGCGAGATCAACGTGTTGCTCGGCGCGTTCAACCTGATTCCCGGTTTTCCCATGGATGGCGGACGAGTCCTGCGGGCGATTGTCTGGGGAGTCACGAAGAATTTCGACAAGGCGACGCAGATTGCCTCGCGCAGCGGGCAAGTGGTTGCGTACATGATGATCATGCTGGGAATATGGGCAGTTATGGAGCGCGACACAGAGGTGTCGCGATTTTTGGGCGGCTGGAGCGGCGGACTGTGGCTTGCGTTCATCGGCTGGTACCTCCTATCCGCCGCACAGGAGACATACACACAAGTTGCGATTCGACACACGCTTACGGGACTTAGCGCGTCCGACATCATGTCGCCCGACGTGCCCACTGTAGCGCGGGATATTTCTCTGGAAGATTACGTCCACGAAGTGTTGCGCACGGGACGACGATGCCACGTGGTAACCGGCAACGGTATGGCCGTGGGATTGGTCACCCTACATCAGGTGCAGGGCTTTCCACGCGAGGAATGGGCGAATACTTCGATTCAAGCGGCAATGGTCCCGCAGGGCGCGATTCACTGGGTGATGCCGAATGAGCCCGTGACAGGAGTGTTGGAACGGATGCAGAGCGAAGACGTGAACCAAATGCCCGTGCTGCAGGAAGGACACATCATTGGGATGATTGCGCGGGATTCGATTTTACGCGTGATACAGACTCGCCTGCAGGCACACCGCCAATATGCAGCAAAGTAGCCTTCCGCGAGCGTCTAGCGAAACACATCCCAAGATGGCAATCCAGCCGTATAATCCAGGACATACCGTGATGAGAATTCTGCTGGTCGAGGACGAGCGGAAAGTGGCGAGCTTCGTGGCCCGCGCGCTGCGCGAGAACGCGTACGCCGTGGACGCCGCGGCAACCGGCGAAGATGGGCTCCGGTTGGCGATCGAAAATCCCTACGACGCAATCCTGCTGGATGTGCGTCTTCCGGGGATCAGCGGCATTGAGCTGTGCCGAAAGCTGAGGCAGGCCGAGATTCAATCTCCCATATTGATGCTGACAGCGCGAAGTTTAGTGGAACAGCGAGTGGAAGGCCTTGACGCGGGCGCGGATGATTATTTGACGAAACCGTTTGCGCTGGCCGAATTACAGGCGCGCGTGCGCGCGTTGGTGCGGCGTGGATTTCGGCGCGGTGAAGCGAAACTGCGCTGCGGCAATTTGGAACTGGACCGTCATCGCCGCAGCGTAACGCGCGGATCGACAAAAGTGCCTTTAACATCGAAAGAATTTGCGCTGCTCGAACTGCTCCTCTTGCGTTCACCCGACTCGGTAACGCGCAGCGAAATCATCGAGCACGTCTGGGACAGCTACTTCGACAGCGATACGAATCTGGTCGAAGTATACATCAACCGATTGCGGCAGAAGATCGATCAAGGGCACGGTGCAAAGCTAGTGCACACGCTGCGTGGTGTGGGATACAGGATGGGAGTTGCGGAATGAAGCGTGCGCTTTCGCTTCGCGTGCGAATGATGCTGCTATTTTGCATCGTGGTGGGAGTGCTACTGGCGGCGTCGTATGTCGCGTTCTATTTGGCCCTGAGCAGCGTTGTACACAGCCAGTTCGACCACCGATTGAAGGAAGCCGAGGCCCCCGTTGCGGCTGACCTTGCGACTGACCCTGATGACGAGGACATCGCCACGCTGGACATTCCGGGCGAGTATTTCGAGACAATCAATCCGGGCGGCCAGCCAACGGCATTGTCGAAAAACCTGGGCCATCACGTGATTCCTTACTCGGCTAACACGCACAATCTACAAACCATTCGTGATACGACACTCGGTTGGGTGCGGTTGGCTCCGATGGCGATCCATCGCGCGAAAGGCGACGAAACCCTGATTTTGGCCATGCCCACGCGCGACATCAGCGAAACGCTGGAGCGTTTTCGCGCGCTGCTGTTTGTTCTGTTTCCGTGCAGCCTGGTGATTATGGGAGGTTTTGCGACCTGGTACGTGGGACGCAGCTTGAGGCCAATAGCGGCCCTTACCCGGCAAACTTCTCAAATGGCCGAGCGCGTGAAAGCGCCGGGAACGATGTCGGCGCGGACGCCGCGCGATGCCCCGCCGCTCGCTTCCACTGGTCGCGACGATGAATTGGGACGCTTGGCGGACGCCTTCAACAAGCTTTTTGTGTGCATGGAAGGCGCGCTCGTGCAATTGCGACAATTCGTCTCTGATGCGTCGCACGAACTGCGCACGCCGCTGAGCATCCTGCAAGGTGAAACGGAGCTACTGCTCAAGGAGCAGCGCGAACCGCGAGAATATCACCGGGCTTTGGAAGTGATCGACAACGAGTTAAAAAAACTCAGCCGGATCGTCGAAGGCCTGTTCACGCTGGCCATGGCAGACGCGGGGCAATTGCGACTTCAGTGCGAGCCCGTGTATCTAAACGAAGTGCTCGAAGAGGCGTGCGCCATGGTGGCCCCGCGGGCGCGGGCCAAGCGAATTTCCATCGAGCGGGCGTTGGGAAGTGAAGTTCCCTACGCTGGCGATGAAATATTTCTGCGGCACTTGTTTTTAATTTTTCTAGATAATGCGCTGAAATATTCGGGCCAGGAAAGTGAGATCCACGTCGCGATGACGCCGGTAAACGGCACGATCCGCGTGCAATTTCAAGATCAAGGAGTGGGGATTCCAGCCGAACATTTGCCGCATATCTTCGAGCGTTTCTACCGCGTACCTCAAAGCGACGCGACCGAGGCTCACAGTGGGGGGCTGGGCCTGGCGATCGCGCAGGCAATTGTGCGCGCACAGGGTGGAACGATAGAATGCGCCAGCCAGCCGGGGACCGGCTCAACATTCACAATTTTATTTCCCCGCACCAGCAAGAGCGGCGAGCCGGAGAACTAAATAAAAATTAATGTTCGATTCAGGTTGCAGAGACCCCAGGTATATAAACTGTAGTGCGCCCATGCGCCGCTTACTCGCGCTACCGAGGGAATCCTTGGCCGCGTCCCTTGCCCTCAGCAGAGGAGATAATCCACGGTGAAGTCTCTTGGCGTGCTTATGCTGATTTGCGCGGCGACGATGTCGGTTCGCGCCCAGCAAACTCCGGAAAAATTGACACTTGCGCAGGCCTTGGATATGGCCAACAGACAAAACCTGGATCTGATTGCCGCGCGCGCGCAACGAGCCGTCGCGGAAGCAAATGTGAAAATCGCGGGGCAGCGGCTGAATCCGACGGCGAACGTCACGTCATTGCGCGATGATCCGCACCAGGGCGTCTTTTTCGATTTGCCTTTTGAACTGGGCTCAAAACGCAAGCGACGGATCGAACTCGCGCGCGCGCAGGGCGTTTTGACGGAGGACGACGTCGCGGCGCTTGAACGGGTAACGCGGCAGAACGTCCGTGATGCGTTCTTCACGCTGGCGCTGGCGCGTGGCGTGACGGCCGCGAAAAATGACGCCGTAAGCTTGGCCAAGCGACTGCACGATATTGCCCAACAGCGATATCAGGCCGGAGACGTGCCGCAGCTCGAAGTGTTCCAGGCGGATCTGGTGGTTTCGCAGGCGCAGGCGGATTATCAAGTAGCGCAGCAAGAAGAAAGAGTGGCGTTGAACGCACTGAACGCCTTGCTGAATGAGCCGCCAGCCACTGATTGGGATCTGGTGACGCCGCTCGCGGATTTGCCGGCGGAGCCGGGCCTCAACGATTTGTTGGCGCGCGCGGGGAAATCGAACGCGGAACTCGAAAAAATCAACCAGCAAGAGAAGATCGAGCAGAGCCAGCGAGCTCTGTATCAGGCCGACCGGATTCCGAATCTTAATCTACAACTCGGCGTGGACTTCAATTCACCTCACAATTTTCGTTACGGCTACCGGAGTCAGGCCAGTATGGAGCTACCGATTTTCATGCGCTACCAGGGTGAAATCGCCGAGTCGAATGCGAGTCTTGTGGCGTTGGAAGATCAGGCAGCCGCGACGCGACGGGCGGTGGAAGGGCGCGTTGAATCTGCGTTTCTGCAACTCGATTCGCGCGAGGCGCAGGCGAGGCTGTATAAAGATTCGCTTATGCCCGCGGCTGATAAATTAGAGGGCATGGCGGAAGAGAGTTACAAAGCAGGCAAGGCAAACATTCTTTCTGTGCTCGATGCGCAGAAAAATGTACAAGCCGTGCGTGAACAATATTTGCAGAGCTTGCTTGCGGTTCATCAGGCATTTGCGCAATTGGAAGCGACCGTCGGGGCCCCCCTCGACTGAATAGGTATCGAAATGACAAGAAGACAACGACTGTGCGCAAGAACTGCGCTGAACATCACTCTGATCATTCCGGCGTTGGCAATTGCGCCATTGCTCCTCATGATCTCAGGATGCTCGGGCGACTCCAGCGACAAGAGTAACGCCGACTCGAAAATGACGGCGGAGGTGACGGTCACAAAAGTGATGCGCTCGGACATCCGGCAATTCGTGACTGTCAGCGGCAACGTGGTGGCGTTGCCGAACAGAGACGTGAAGGTAAGCGCGCTGGTCGCTGGACGGATAACGGGATTGAACGTGGCAGAAGGCGACCGCGTTCATGCAGGCGAAGTACTGGCTACGATCGACAGCCATACCTATGAAGGTCAATTGAAGCAGGCCGATGCCGCGCTCGCACAGGCCCGGGCCACGGTGCAGAATGCAGAGCAGAATCTGGCCCGGAACCAGACGCTTTATCAGCGCGGAATCGCGGCGGGCAAAGATTTGGAAGATGCGAAGACACAACTGAGCGTCGCGCAGGCAGCGGAACACCAGGCCGAGGCAGCCGAATCGACGGTTAAGCTACAAGTAGGACGCACGAGAATTCTTTCGCCGCTCGACGGTGTGGTGGCGAAGCGATTCGCGAGCATTGGGGAGCAAGTCGATGGCACGGCGGCACAGCCGATTGTTGAAGTCGCAAACATTGCGGAAGTTGAGCTGCCTGGCAGCTTGCCGGCGGCCGACCTCAGTAAAATCCACGCAGGGCAAATTCTTCCCATCACTAGTGAGGCATTCCCCGGCAAGACATTCGAAGGAAGGATTGTGGCAATTTCGCCCACGGTCGATCCAGCGACGAACGTTGGCAGCGTGCGCATACGCATCGGCAATACTACCGGAACTCTGAAACTTGGAATGTACTTGAATGCGCAAGTTCCAGTGCAAACGCACGCCAACGCGCTGACCGTGCCGGCCGAGGCCATTTACCATGACGATTCCGGCCAGACGCGCGTGTATCAGGTGGAGGGCGATACAGCGAAGGCGATCGACGTAAAATTGGGAATTGAAACGAAAGATCGGGTGGAGATTTTATCTGGCGTGAAAGACGGCGACACCGTGATCTTGACTGGCGGCTACGGTCTGGGCGACACGACGAAAGTTAAAGTCAAGTCATGAACATCGTTCGCGCCTGCCGGAAAAATCGATACGCGGTTTATTTGCTGACAGCGTTTCTCACCGTGGCCGGCGTCTATTCCTTCTTCAAGCTTCCGAGTAACATTTATCCCAACCTGGACTTCCCGCGAGTCATCATCCTGGTGCATTCCGGCGATCTTGCACCACAGACCATGCTGCTTACTGTGACGCGGCCCCTCGAGGAATCGGTTAGCACGGTGCAAGGAGTGAGCCGTGTGCGGTCGAAGACCATCCGGGGCGCTGCTTCAGTTGGCGTATTGTTCAATCCCGGCATGGATATGAAGTACGCGCTGCAGCTTGTGCAGGGGCGAGTGAGCGAAGTGCAATCGTCGCTCCCGGCAGGCACGGAAGTGAACGTGGAATGGGAATCGCCCACGGTCTATCCCGTGCTAAGCCTGATTCTAAACGGCAATGTACCTGACGCAGATCTCTATGATTACGCGTATTATAACCTGCGGCCTTTGATCACCCGCATTTCTGGCGTGGGTCAAGTGGAAGTGCAGGCTACGGACCATCGGGAGATTTCCGTAATCGCGGATCCACAGAAGCTGCTTTCACACCGGCTGACGCTGGACGAGGTTGCGACGCAGATTGCGGAAACGAACCAGGTGACAACCGTCGGCAAGCTGCCGAAGGACTACCTGCAATACCAGATATTGACAGACGACCAGTTTCACAGCCTCGACGACATTCGCAACGCAGTTGTAGCCATTCAAGATCAAGCTCCGGTTCGTGTGGCCGATATTGCCACCGTGAGCACGGGAGTCGCCGATCCGACGCTGCTCGCGACAGGAAACGGAAAGCCTGCGGCGCTGATTAACATTACGCGTCAAATTGACGGGGACATTCTGCAAATCGCGAAGCAGATCAAGGCCATGACGCAGAATCTGGGCTCCGCCATTCCGAAGACGCTGCATATTTCAGTTGATTACGACCTGGCTGAGTTCGTTTCCGAATCGATCAAGAATGTGCGCGACGCGATCCTCATCGGCGCATTTCTCGCGGTGGTAATTCTTTACTTATTTTTGCGGGACTGGCGCACGACCCTCGTGGCGGCCACTTCTCTGCCGCTTTCCGTAATTGGCACATTCTACTTTCTGAAAGTAACCGGCGGCACTCTGAACCTGATGTCCCTAGGCGGAGTGGCGATTGCGATTGGATTGATTATCGATGACGCGGTTGTGATCATCGAAAATATTTACCGGCACCTCGGACTTGGCGAACCGCCCGCGGAAGCCGCTGAAGCCGGCGTACGGGAACTACTCGGCGCGGTAATCGGATCGACGGCGACCACTGAGGTGGTTTTTCTGCCATTGACATTACTTCAGGGAGTCGTCGGAGAGTTTTTTAAGGCGCTTTGCCTGACGCTCGGCGTTTCTGTCTTGCTTTCACTGATTTTCGCACTGACCATCATCCCGTTATTTTCAATGCGATTCCTTTCGGCGCGAACGCACCGTGCCAGTTCCGAGAAGCTGATTGCGCCCGTAAATCGCGGATACGAGAAGGCGGTCCGCTGGGCGCTGCGGAGGAGACTGATTGTCGTGATTGCGGCGGTCGCCTGCGTGGGACTTGCTTACTTCTGTTATACGAAACTGCAAACTGGATTTTTGCCGGAGATGGACGAGGGCGGCTTCATTCTGGACTACGTGACGCCGCCGGGGACTTCGCTTCAGGAGACCAATCTCATCTTGCAGAAAATCGAGCAGCGAGTCGCAGCATTGCCGGACACGCAGTCATTTTCCCGGCGCACGGGTGCGGAGAACGGGCTGTACGTCACGGAGCAGAACATGGGCGACATCACGGTGAAATTGAGACCGCGCTCGGACCGCCGCGACATTAACGAAGTGATGGACGACTTACGGGGCCAAATCGAGAAGAACATTCCCGGCGTGGAAGTAGAATTTTCGCAAATCCTTCAGGACATGCTGGGCGATTTGGAGGGCACGCCGCAGCCTGTCGAAGTAAAAATCTTTGGCGACAATATTGATGAGCTAGAGAAGCTCTCGGACGAAATTGGCCCGAAGTTGCAAGCCGTGAAGGGCCTCGTAGATTTCAAGTCGATCACGAAAGGCAACCCCGAGATCGTTTTCGACGTGGACACCGCCTCGGCGGGCCGGCTGGGCATGACACCGGCAGATGTCGCGACGCAAGCCAGCAATGGGTTGCTGGGCGTGACCAAGACCGAACTGCGTGAATCCGACCGCACCGTTCCCATTCGTGTGCGGTTCCCCGATGCCTTCCGGTTCAATTATGACAACGTGTTGCAGTTTCCGATTCTCACACCATCGAAACAATCCGTGCAGCTTTCCTCGGTCGCAAAGGTGCAGCACGTACAGGGCGAGAGCGCGCTCGAACGCGAGAACCAACGATTAATGATCTCAATGACCGGGCAGCTCGAGAATCGCGATCTGGGCAGCGTGGTGAATGACGTGAAGGATGTGATGAATAAAGAACAGCTCCCGGTCGGTTATACATATGAAATCGGCGGACAATACGAAAGCCAGCAGAGCGCATTTCACGATTTACTCTACGTGTTGTTCCTGGCGCTCGGCGCGATCTTTATTGTGCTGGTGGTTCAATTCCGATCATTTGCGCCGTCGCTCATTATTATTTCAGCGGCGCCGCTGTCGCTGGTCGGCGTGTTCGCAATGCTGCTTGTCACGCACACGGCGTTGAACGTTTCGTCGTTCATGGGCATCATTTTGATGGTCGGGTTGGTGGTAAAGAACGGCATTATTCTGTTTGAATATGTGCACAAGCTCTGGGAAGAGGAAAAGATGCCCCTTTTCGAAGCGTTGGTGCAGGCCGGCAAAATTCGCATTCGGCCAATCTTGATGACCACGCTCGCGACGCTTTTTGGATTGTTGCCGCTGGCTCTCGGACTCGGCTCAGGCGCGGAATTGCAAAAACCGTTGGCGCTGGCAGTTATAGGCGGACTGTTCCTTTCGACATTTATCACTCTGCTGATCATGCCGGTATTGTTTTCGCTCCTGCAAAATAAGTCCGAAGCGTAGAATAGTTTAGACATGAACCCAGCGCGTTTCTTTCCATTCCTGTGCATGGCTGCCCTTCTTGCTGTGCCCGTTCACGCGCAGACGAAACGAAAAATAATCATTGATCAGGACGCCCGCGGGCCTGCCACAACAGATGAACAGGCGATTCTGGCGCTGATTCAGTCACCGCAGACGGAAGTGCTGGGAATCACTGTCGTCACGGGCGACCAGTGGCGCGATGAAGAAGTGGCGCACACGCTCAGGATGCTCGAAATCATCGGCCGCACGGACATTCCCGTCGTCCCCGGCGCCGTCTTCCCCCTCGACAACAGCAAGGAATTCATCGCTCGCTGGGAGAAGCTTTACGGCAACGTCGTCTACCAGGGCGCGTGGAATTGGGGTAAAGTTCACGGTCCATTTGAAATTCCCCCTCTCGTGGAGGGCGCGCCCGAAACAAAGCCTGCGAATGAGGATGCGGCGCACTTCATGATTCGTACGGTGCACCGCTATCCGCATCAGGTGACGATTTACGAAGGCGGCCCGCTTACAGATCTTGCGCTCGCTATAACGATCGACCCGGAATTCGCCGGGCTCGCGCGAGAGCTAGTCGTCATGGGCGGGAGTATCAATCCGCAGAGTAACGACCCTGAATTTCGCATGAACCCGCGCCGCGAATTCAATTTCTGGATGGATCCCGAGGCGACACATGGCGTCCTGCACGCGCATTGGGCGCGAATTGTAGATACGCCGGTGGACATCTCGATTAAGACGCGGATGACGAAGGAGATGATCGCGGAGATTGGGAAGAGAAACACGCCCGTGGCGCAGTATGTCGCAAAATACGGCAATTCGGAATACATGTGGGATGAACTCGCCGCCATCGCGTGGCTTGATCCCCTGATTATTACGCGTACTGAAAAATTGTATCTCGACGTCTCGATCGACCACAGGTCGAGTTACGGCGATACGCTCGCCTGGGCGCCTGGGAAAAATCCCGGAATAGGCGAGCAGCTTGTGATTGTCAACACAGACCTGGACAAATCGAAATTCGAGAAGGAATTCGTTGATTTAATGACGCGTTCAACTCCGGAACGTCATTTTCCGAGTGATCATCGACATTCCCGTCCCTAGAATTCCAGCAGAATCGCGAAAGATGGTGCGACGAAATAGGCGGCAATTTGTTTCGCCTTGACTCTCGAATCATCGAAACTTATAAGCAACGCATTCTTCGATCCCTCGAGGGAAGGGTTGCCGGCACAAAATGGAAAGAGGAACCATGGGTGATGCGGCGGAAGTCGTCGGAATTGGCAGTTGCACTGTGGACTTTTTTGCCATTGTGCTCCGGCTGCTGGGACCCGAGGAAAAAATCAATGCTGAACGACTGGAAATTCACGCAGGCGGCGTGACGGCCAACAATCTGACGCAGGTCGCGCGGCTGGGCGTCAAGTCAGGATGGCTCGGCTTAATCGGCGACGACGATAATGGACGAATTATTCAGCAGGCGTTTGAGGAAGACGGGATGGATTTGTCGGGAATTGAAGTCGTCAAGGGCGAGCTTTCCGCTCTGACGTGGATTCCTGTCGACGTAGCAGGTGAACGCTGCATATACATGTTTCCGAACGTCACCGGCAAAATCAGTGTGCATCAGGTGCATTCGCGCTTCGCCTCGACTATCAAGAAAGCTAGGCACTTTCACACCGAAGCCTCGCAACTCCCCATAATACCCTTGCGCGAAGCGATGCAGGTGGCACGCGATGCGGGCGTGCGCGTGCTCTTCGATTTAGACGTCGCGCCGAATTTTTTCTGCCAGGCAAGCCTGGGGACGCAGGAAGAATTGACCGCAGGTCTGAAATTGGTGGATGTGCTCAAGCCGTGCAAGGCGGCCGCACTCGAACTTACCGGCGAAGACGATTACGAACGGATGGCGCAGAAGCTCCTGACGATGGGACCAAAACTTGTTGCCATTACCATGGGAGCGGACGGCTGCCTCATTGCAAGTAAGGACAAAGTGGTTCACGCAGAAGCATTTCAGGTGAAAGCAACGGACACCACAGGAGCGGGCGATGCCTTCATGGGCGGCCTTTCCTATGCACTGTTGCGCGGATGGGACCTTGAACACGTGGGAGCATTCGCCAACGCTTGCGCTGCTCTTTGTTGCACTAAAGTTGGCGCGCGCGCGATGGCCAAACGAGACGACGTGATCGCACTGCTCCGCTCGCAGCGGCCTGCTCTCGTGCCAGGATGAAATCTTAAACACTGAAGATATTCGGACCGTGTCTCTGTGACTTGACACTCGCTTTTGAGGAAAGGCCGAGATGTTCACGCCTCACACTTTTTCGACCGCATTGCTGATGATCATTACCAGCGCCATTTGCTGGGGCTCGTGGGCCAATACCTTCAAAGGAGTGAAGAATTACCGCTTCGAGCTTTTCTACTGGGATTATGCCATCGGCATTTTCCTGGTTTCTTTGATCCTCGCGTTCACCATGGGCAACATGCACGGCGGGACGTCGAGCTTCCTTGTAAATCTGCAAACCGCGGATCACGGGAACATGATCTACGCGTTGATTGGCGGAGCGATTTTCAACCTCGCAAATGTGTTGCTGGTCGCCGGAATCGACATGGCTGGCATGGCATTTGCATTTCCCGTTTCGATCGGAATTGCGCTCGTCGTGGGCGTGGTGTTGAGTTACTTACTGCAGCCGAGAGGCAATGCAGGGTTGCTTGCCTTGGGCGTCGTGTTTGCGTTGATCGCAGTGATTATGGACGGGAAGGCGTACGGAGCTCTCGGTTCGGGGGGGAGGATTGTCTCGCGCAAGGCCGTTGTCGTCTGTATTGTTTCTGGAATCCTGATGGGATTATGGGCGCCATTCATGACCCGTGCAATGACGGCCGGAGCTGTGCTTGGACCGTATACGACGTCTGTGTTTTTTACATTGGGCGCTCTGCTTTCGTGCTTCATTTTCAATGTGTATCTGATGCGGAAGCCGCTTGTTGGCGAGCCGGTCCGCATCGGCGGCTTTTTTCGGGCTTCGGCGAGCGCTCACCTGCTGGGCCTGGCCGGGGGCATTGTCTGGGGCGTTGGAACCGTTTTTAACCTAGTGGCCGCAAGCTTCACTGGCGTGGCGATTTCCTATGCCATCGGACAATCGTCACCCATGGTCGCGGCGCTCTGGGGCGTGTTCGCGTGGCATGAATTTCGAGGAGCGAGCCGCAAAGCCAAGGCTTATCTGGTACTGATGTTTGTATTCTACGTATTTGCAATTGTGGCTGTCGCCCGGGCCCATACACCAAGCTGACCAGGATCGCGTCTATCGAAAAGAAAATACTGTCTTTAGCACACGAGTCCTTGATTCACGTGATAGACAGTGCTATTTTCGGGATTTCCTGGAAGGCTTTCTCTCTGCGTGATGGATTCCCTGGGAACACTTCAATCAGCATCCGACGGTCGCGATGGCGACGGACCGGCGCGACGAGCGACGCGGCCTGAGTTGCGCGAGAACGTCATCTTTTGGCGGGTCGAAGGTAGCCTGCTAAATCTAACCGCCGTGCGTCCCGTAGCTTTCTTTGCATGGAATGCGCAGAGTTTTCTCGAGCGATGGGCGCGGCGCAGCGGCATGTTCGCACTGGCGCTTGCTCGGCCGGTGCTATACCTGACGAATCGCGCGTTCGCCACGCGCTTGCTGCATACAGTCCTGCGTGGAGTCAGTCGCGACCGGCTTGATCTGTTGGGCGAGGAGTACTTTCAAAACCTTCTGCAACCCACGCTGAAGCAGCGCGGCGTCGATGCCTTGAAGGAGGCGCAGGCGCGCGGACAGCAAGTTGTTCTGGTAAGCCAGGGACTCGATCATGTAATGCGACCGCTCGCGCAGCATTTGGGTGTTGAGCTGCTGGTGTCGAACAGACTGGAATTCCGCGAAGGATTCGCGACAGGCCGTTTGCTCGATCCAGTGATTCGACCGCGCGGCCCGTTGGCGCGGCTGATTGGGAGCAATCCCGACGGGAGCGTTGGGCGTAAATTGCTGGTAAAGAATTTGGGTTTTGGCGCTCGTACCGAAATTCTAGACGAAGCAGTATTGTCTGCCGCACGGCCTGACCCGCGAAATTATCTTCGCGTGATATATCAGCCCTCTGACACGAAACTTGTGGGACTCTCCGTCCGGCAATCCTTGAAAAGGAAACAAATCCTGCTCGCGGGCGTCACAGGATTTATCGGCAAGGTCTGGCTGGCAAATTTGCTGACCGATGTGCCGGAAATCGGGAAGGTTTATGTGCTCGTTCGCAGGCGTCGCTCGGTTACCGCGGCGGAGCGCTTCCGCAAGATTGTTGACGAATCGCCTGTCTTCGGGCCCCTGGCGGAAAAACACGGTGCGCAGTGGGATAAGTTTCTCGCCGAGAGGGTTGAAGTGCTCGATGGCGATCTGAGTGTACTGGACCAGGGGCTGGACAAAACGGTTCGCGCGCGACTTTCGCGCTCGCTGGATCTGGTGATTAATAGCTCCGGCCTGACTGATTTCAACCCCGATTTGCGGGACGCGCTCGCGGCGAACGTAGATTCCGTCGCCCACCTGATCGACTTCATTCGACAATCCGATCACGCAGCGCTTTTGCATCTTTCAACATGTTACGTGGCAGGCGAGCGCGATGGCCGCATCACCGAAACCCTCCTGCCAAACTACACACCCACGAATGATCCAGAATTTGAAGCGGAAAAGGAATGGCAGGCTCTGCGCGCGCTGATTCGCCACAGCGAAGCACAAGCGGAGAGCGGCAATATCACGGACGAACTCCGCCGCGCCGCGTTCGAAAAACCCACAGCCGCGAAAAGCCTGGCTGGAGCGGCTCTTGACAACCAGATTCGCAAGAATCGCACAAGGTGGCTGCGCCAGACACTGACCGACGCTGGTACGCGCCGGGCCCGCGAACTCGGCTGGCCAAATACCTATACCCTGACAAAGGGTATCTCAGAATCGTTGATCGCAAAACGGGGAGCAGGTTTGCCGATCGCAATTGCGCGGCCGTCGATTGTAGAATCTTCCGTCGAAAAGCCCTTCTGCGGATGGAATGAAGGAATCAATACATCGGCGTCGCTCTCCTATCTGCTCGGGACATATTTCCGGCAGCTTCCCACAAACGAGCGCAAGTGCCTGGACATTATTCCCGTCGATCAAGTGACCCGTGGAATGACGCTGATCGCCGCGGCGCTGATTGAACGCAAACACGAGCCGCTCTACCAGCTGGCGACATCGGTGACGAATCCGTGCAACATGGGGCGCTCGATTGAGCTGACCAGTCTGGCTCACCGGAAATTCTATCGCACGCAAAATGGCTTTGAACACTGGCTTCGTTCGCGATTCGACGCGATCCCCGTTTCAAAAGCGCGTTATGAAACACTTTCGGCTCCGGCACAGAAAGCGATTGTGCAGGCGATCAATCGCGGTGTTTCGAGCGTGGGCTTTAACCGTTCACCTCTTGCACGGCGTGAGCGCGAGCTTGAACGCGTCATCAAGCTCGTGAACCTTTTTGAGCCGTTCATTCTCCGGCACGAGCACACATTCGAGGCAATGAACATCGAGAAGCTCTCGGCAATCTTGCCGCTCGAGGAAAAACAAGTGTTTGGCTTCGATTCGCGGTCCATCGACTGGTGGGATTATTGGATCAATGTCCACATTCCAGCGCTGCGAAAGTGGTGCTATCCTCTCATCGAAGGGCGGCCGGTCGAGACGCGAAATCGCGAAGAAACGCCGCGCCCGGATCAGCCTGTCATCGGTGCCGCGACTGGGCCAACTGCCTCCGCGGCAACATCCTGAGAACGCTAACTCGTGGCCATTTTCGTTACCGGAGCAACAGGCTATATCGGCGCGCACGTCGTCGCGAATTTGCTCGACGAGAGCCGCGAGCCGCTGAGTCTGCTGGTACGCTCAAAAAATGAACAAGAGGCGCGCCAGCGATTGTGGCACGCACTGCAGCTCCACATGGACTTTCCGCGTTTCCACTCCTGCCTTGCTTCACGCATATGTATTTTTCGCGGCGACTTGACCGAGACGAAATTCGGTGTTGTGGACGATGAGTACCGGCGCTTAGCACGAACAACGGATTCCATTATTCACTGTGCTGCTTCTCTGAATCGCAAGTCAGAAAAGAGCTGCCTGAACGTAAATCTGCGCGGCACGTTGCAAGCGATCGAACTAGCAATGCGCGCGCGCGATGATCATGGCTTGCGGCGCTTCAGCCACGTCAGCACGGTCGCGGTGGCAGGGCAGCGGCAAAACGAGCTAGTCCAGGAAGATTCGGCAATTGACTGGAATCGCTCCGATTACGATCCGTATGCGCGAACGAAAAAATTCAGCGAATACATGGTCAACGAACTTTTGCCCGACGTTTCTCGAATTATCTTCCGGCCTAGCATCGTACTGGGCGACAGCCGCCGGCCAGAGACGAATCAGTTTGAAATGGTGAAGGCGTTCGTCTTTCTAGCGAGTCTGCCGGCGCTTCCTTTTCGCCCGGAGGATCGCGTCGACATAGTGCCCGTCAACTACGTGGCGAACGCGATCTCCACATTGCATCAGAAGGAAAAACCCGCTCATGCGATTTATCATTTGGCTTCTGGTGTCGAGTCGGAGACGTATCTGCAATTGACTCGCGCGCTTTCCGAGGCGCAAGGCAAGGGCGTACCTGTGTTCGTTCCATCGCTCGAACGTTCCACATCGAGCATGGTGAATTTCTTCGCCGGACGTTTTGGAAAAGCGGGGAAACTCGCCACACTGCTCAAGGTCTTTCTTCCTTACCTGACATGGAACACGGTTTTCGATAATTCGCGCATCGTCGCAGAAATAGGACACAAGCCCGCGGCGTTTTCGCAATACTGTTTTCCGCTGTTGAAATACACACGCGATAATCATTTCGCGTATCCCTACCAGAACTGGCCGCGAGAAGCCACCACGCAAGCCGCATCGGAGGAAATTCCGCGATGATGGATTTGTTTCTCGAAGCATGGGTCGCGGGATCCATCGAGCTGGCGAAGGTTTCGTGGATGCTGGGTCACAGCGAAAGTTGGCGACCCGGCCAGAAATTACGCCTGCTTTTTGCGTGCTATTGCGGTGCGCGTAACACAGGCTCGGATTTACGAGTCGAGGAAATTCTGCGGCAGGTTCGCCGAGTGCTCGGCGACAAAAATGCCGATCTCGCCGTAATGACGCAAAATTTCGATCTAACACGTGGATATTTCGCCGAGACCCGGCAAGTGCGCCTCCCCGACGTGTTCCCGCCCTTTCTGAATCGTGAAGTGCCACAATATCACGGCGTGGTGGCGTGCGAAGGCTCGATGTTCAAAAGCAAATTCGCAAACGCTCTGGCGACAATGATGATCGGTTCACTCGGATTGGCTTCTGCGCAAAACCGGCTTTCCGTGGGATATGGCGCGGAGGCTGGATATATGGATCCGGTCGTCGAAAAAATGTGTCGGCGTTATTGCAGGGACTCCATCGTGATAACGCGAAGCGAGGAGTCTCAAGAGCTGCTGAGCAAATTCGGAATTCCCACGGAATTGGGCACGGACACCGCGTGGACGTTCGAGCCGCGTGGGCCGGAGTACGGTGAAAGAGTATTGCGCGATGCAGGGTGGGACGGCCGCACACCGGTACTTGTCGCATGTCCGATTAATCCGTTCTGGTGGCCGGTAAGAGCGTCGCTCGCAAAGGCTACCGCGCGAACATTGACAGGCGCTTACAAGGAGAGCCATTACCGCTCGATTTATTTTCACAAGTCGGGGCGTGAGGTTGATGCGGCCTACACGCGATATATTTCCGCCTTCGCGGGAGCTGTCGTGCGGTTCCGCAAAGAGCATCGCGTATTTCTCGTGTGCGTCGGCATGGAGATGCTCGACCGCAACGCATGCGAGCGTCTCGTCGCTCAAGTCGGTGGCGGCGTGCCCATTTTTTGCTCGGATCAGTACGACATGTACGAGATTGTGAGCATTTTGCGCGCATGCCATTTAATGGCGTCTTCGCGCTACCACGCGATCGTGACGTCAATGCCCGCAGGGGTCGCGTCGCTAGGTATCACCATGGATGAAAGAATTCGCAATCTGATGCGCCAGCGCGGCCACAGTCATTTGCTTTTTACTGTTGATGATGCCGACCTTGAAGCGAATTTGTTCGCTGGCCTGAAGCAGCTCTGCCGCGAAAAAGAATCCGTGCGCGACGGCATCGGCCGGACAGTAGCGCAGAATCTTCGACTAATGGCGCGCATGGGCATGTACTTCGAGGGATTTGTGGCCAAACGTTATCCGGAATTTTCCTTACGGCAAGGTTCACTCAGCTGGGAAGAATACCTGCCGCCACTCAGTCCGACCCTTCAGCGTTTACTCGAGGCTTATGAATCATGAGTTTTCTCGATAGGATTTTCGAGCGGCTCGATGAAGCCGGGAGCGCGGTAGTCGTTCAGGAAATCCGCGGGCGACAATTCGCTGCCATAACAGGCAATGAGCTGCTTTCGCTCATTGCAACGGCGCGCAGTTTTCTGACCGCAGCTGGATTACAAAAAGGAGACCGATGTGCATTGCTCGCGCCGAACAGTATTCACTGGATCGCGCTCGATCTCGCGCTGATGGCGGAGGGAGTTATTGTCGTTCCGTTATATTCGAGGCAGTCGCCCGCCGAACTGGCTACGATGGCGCTCGATAGCGGCGCGTCTCGAATTTACTGCGCAAACAACGAATTGCGCGATGCACTGCTTAAGGTGTGTCCCGACGCGCCGCCTGTTTCGCTGTTCGATGAAATCTTTGCTTCTCCAGCGAGGACGAGCGTACCGCCAAAGCCGCTTTCAGCCCTCGATTCAGTGACGATTATTTATACATCGGGCACTTCGGGCGAGCCAAAGGGTGTTGTCTTGAACGTCCGCAATATCGATCACATGCTTTCGTGCACGACGGCTAGTCTGGACAAATTGATGGGAACATCAGGCGTGCCGGATCAAGTGTTCCACTGGACGCCACTCAATTTTGCCGCCTCGTGGATTTCACTGTTGAGCTATCTGTCGCGCAACAGTGTGGTTTCGCTCTCAACCGATCTCACTCGGCTGGCTGACGAAATGCGAATCGCTGCGCCGAATTATTTTCTAAATGTGCCGACGCTATTGGAACGCGTGCGGACGAAAGTCGAGGAGCAAGTTCGTTCCCGCGGAGGATGGATCGCGGCAACATTCGGCAAAGCAAAGCGCGCGTATCTGTGCCGAGGAACGAGCGATGCACGCTTCAGCGATCGGCTCGCGCTCACCACTGCAAAGTTGGTGATTTTCCCAACGATTCGAAAGAGTATCGGCCCGCGATTGAAGACGCTGATTTGCGGTTCCGCGCCGCTGTCGGCCGAAACGCAGAAGTTCTTTATGATGCTGGGGATTCCGGTGCTGCAGGCGTACGGACTGACGGAGACGACCGCGATTTGCACGCTGGATGATCCTGCATTTGTCGAGCCGGGCTACGTCGGCGCGGCAATTCCGGGAATTGAAATGAAGATCGGCGAAAATCAGGAAATCCTGGTACGCGGGCCAAATATCTTCACTGGATACTGGAACCGGCCGGAGGAGACCGCGGCCATTCTGCACGATGGCTGGTTTAGCACCGGAGATCAAGGCGAAGTGAATTCGCGCGGCAACTGGAAAATTACCGGGCGAATCAAGAATTTGATTATTTTGAACTCAGGGCACAATATCGCCCCTGAACCTATTGAAGAAGAATTGGCCGCTTTGCTACCACGCGCGGCGCAAGTCGTACTGGTCGGAAATGGACGCAGTTACCTGGCCACGATTGTCACCGCGGAACCAGATTCATACTTAACCGAAGGTGAAGTGTCAACCGCCATCGAAAAAATCAATTCAAAATTACCGCACTACAAGCACATTCGCGCTTTCCATCTGGAATACCACCCATTTACCATCGAGAGCGGCTTGCTAACAGCGATGGGCAAACTCAAGCGCGACGCAATTGCCGGCAAGATGAAGAGCCAGATCGAAAAGCTCTATCGAAAGCAGGTCGCATGAAGAGTTTCGCTGGCAAGGCGCTTTCCTGGGAATGCACGAATGGAGTGATCGAGCTCAAGCTGTTCCGCGAGCCGTGTAACGAAATCGGTTTGGCGACACTCGAGGAGCTCGAGCAATTCGCAACCGCTTTGGAATCAGAAGGCAAAAGTGCTGCCGCGTTAATCATTTATAGCAGCTTGTCCGCTGGATTTAGCGCAGGTGCTGATTTGCGTGAACTTTATCGCCGTTCGCAGCCGCTGCGCGCCGCAGAGAGGATCGCGGGCGTGCGCGATTTCTTGCAGCGCATCCATCGCGTACTCAATACAATTGACGCCGCGCCAATGACCACAATCGCGGCCGTACACGGCGTCACGTTTGGCGGGGGCTTTGAGCTGGCGCTTGCGTGCGATTTGATCATTGCGGACAAGATGGCGCGGTTTTGCTTCCCCGAGTTGCGGCTCGGTTTGATTCCCGGATTTGGCGGGATTCCCCGACTGAAACGCGATCTGAGCAACGCAGTAGTGCGGGATTTATTGCTGACCGGGCGCAGCTTCAACGCGGCGAAGGCGCACGCTATTGGACTCGCCTGTCAGGTAACGGCGGAAGGTGAAACTTTACGGGCCGCTCGCGCGACGGCAATGCAGGTTCAGAAATTCGACCGCGATACGGCGATTGTCGCAAAGCGATTCATCAAGCCGATTCCATATGAGGATCTGCGACGCGAAATCGAAATTTTCTGCGAGCTTTTTGTCCGTCCCACCGTCGAGGAAGGTCTGAGGAAATTTGTCGAAAGCTCAGACGCAATGCCGTATTTGCCGTGAGATTCGGTGTGCCGTTAAAATAGGTGCGTATGCAATCTCTTCAGGAAGTCACGGAAGAAGTTCTGCGGCTGGCGGCAGGCCATTTCAACGTGCCGCGCGGGCAACTTTTCCCGGATGATGATTTTTTCAAGAAGCTTGGCATCGACAGTTTGCAGGCGCTCGATTTGCTCACCCGAATCGAGAATCATTTTCATATCGAGTTTCCGGATTACGAACTCCAGGGCGTGAGCGACTTCCGCACGCTTGCCGCACGCATTCAAGCGCGCCTCTGATGCTCGACCTCCGCGAATACCCCTCGCTGGGTGCGGCTCTGCGCGCCGCACTCGAGCGCTGGTCCGGCGAAATTTGCCTGATCGAGGCCGATCGCGACCGCGAAAATTGCCGGCTAACCTACCAGCAATTCAAGCAAGCAGCGGGGCCGTTCGCTCGCTCACTACAGGACTCGGGATTCGCCGCCGGCGCCCGCGCGGCGATTATTATGACGAACCAGTCGAAATGGCTGATTTCGGCTTACGCGATTTTCTATTGCGGCGGCGTCCTTGTCCCTCTCGATTACAAGTTGACTGCTACGGAACATCTGCAGCTTCTCGCGCATTCCAAAACTGAAACACTTGTCGTCGAATATCATCTGTGGCGCGCGATCACGCAAGCGGAAGGTTCTACAAACTTCGGCGGCAAAACGATAATCGTCACTGAAGCGCCTGCCGGAGCTGACTTGCACGGCGCAAGACGCTGGGAAGAATTTCGCAACAATCGCGAACCCGTTTTTGTTGAACGTACGCGCAGGGATTGGGCTTCGATCGTGTATTCGTCCGGCACCGGCGGACGTCCCAAAGGCTGCGTGATGACGCACGAGAATTATCTGGAGCAATGCATGGCCGTGGCAGCCGTCTTCCCTTTTTCGCCGGGCTTCCGCTATTTGAGCATCATTCCGACGAATCACGCGATCGATTTTATGGGCGGCTTTGTAATGCCTTTCACTGGTGGCGGAACCGTGGTGCACTTGCGCACTTTGCGGCCGGAATTCATACGCGAGGCTTTTACGCGATATAAGATTACTTATATGGCGGTGGTGCCGCTGATTTTGAAGAACCTCCAACGCGGACTCCTCGAGCGATTCACGGCCCTTGCTCCATCGAAGCGCCGCGCTTTAAATGTCTTGATCGCGATCAATCGCGCGCTGACGCAACGCAGGCCCCATCGCAAACTCAGCCGTTTTCTTCTAAGAGACATTCAACAAGCCTTCGGAGGAAGCCTCCGCGCCCTTCTCGTTGGTGGCGCGTTCACCGAACCAGCAACGATAGAGTTTTTTCACGATCTCGGTATTCCTATCTATAACGGTTACGGCAGCACGGAAGCATGCACGGCGATTACGCTGAACAATCTGAAGCCCTTTCGCCCGGATACGGTGGGCAGACCCGTTCAAGGGGTGGAAATTCGCATCTTGGACGCGAACGCAGAGGGAGTTGGCGAAGTCAGCGTGCGCAGCAAGACGGTGATGTCGCATTATCTTGACGATCCCGAGATGACGGCTTCGACGATTGTCGATGGCTGGCTAATGACGGGCGATCTGGGCCGGCTCAACGCTACCGGTCATCTACAGCTTTTTGGCCGCAAGAAGAACATGATCGTCACCGAGGGTGGCAAGAATATTTATCCCGAAGACATCGAGAGCGCGTTTGAAGGAATTCCCGTGAAGGAATTCAGTATCTTTGCGGCGAACTATATCTGGCCTCAGCGCACAATGATTGGCGAGCAACTCGTTCTCGTGACGCGGCTGGACGACAACGCGCAATTCACCGATGAGCTGCGCTCGCAAATCGTCGAAAGGAATCGTCGCTTGCCGGATTTTAAGCGAGTTGCTGGCTGCTTCATCTGGGCGCATGATTTCCCGCGCACTGCTTCGCTGAAAATCAAGCGCGACGCCCTGGCCGAACAGATTCGCGCAACAATAGATCGATCAGCGATAATCTCCATCTAAGGACTCTGCGTGCAGACGCGCTTTTTCGCGATCGTGAATCCGGCTGCGGGAGGCGGGCGCTGCGGAAGGTCCGCGCCTGCGGCACTGGAGCAGTTGCGCGCCCACGGAGTTGAAATTGACGTCGTCAAGACGCACGGTGCAGGTCACGCTACGGAACTTGTACGCCAGGCGCAAGAGCTCGGCTATCGGAATTTTCTCGCGGTAGGAGGAGACGGCACTTCCTATGAAATCGTCAACGGCATTTTCCCCTTGCCCGCAGAGGATGCAGGCGACCGCCGTACGCTAGCGTTCCTGCCTTTGGGCA
>DATEHB010000108.1:0-3998 GCA_035279805.1 Candidatus Acidiferrales bacterium | reverse complement strand
GCCCTGGCGATGCAGACGCTTCGCGTGCAGAACGACATTGCGAAAGACAAGGCGAAATATGAACGCGAAACGAATCCAATAGGCCGTGCGAAGGCGCTGACGAAACTCGGACGCGCCGAATATCTTGCCGCGCGGCAGAGTCTGGACGCCGGGAATATCCGGGCGGCATTCGAATTCTTGACGAACTACAACGAGCAAGCGATTACGGCGCATGATGCGCTCGAAAAAATGGGCGTGGATCCGGAAAAGCACTCGAATGGATTCCGGCAATTGCAGATTTCGGTGCGCGAGAGGCTGCGGGAGCTTCGTGAAATAACAAGCAGCGTTCCATTTCAGCAGCGGCAATCCTTTGAAGCGCTGGAAAAGGATCTCGACGCACTGGATCAGAAACTGATCCTGGAATTATTTCCTCGGCAGCCGGGACACAAGTTCGACGACGAAAAGAAACACCGATAGGAGGCGCCATGGAACGCAAAGTGAATGTGGGAGTACTTATGGCGTTGCTCGCGTGCCTGGCGGCGAGTGCGGCTCGCGCCCGGGCGGCGCATCCGCAGGAGAAACCCGACTTCTTGAGTCCAGCGGAAGCGGATAAGATCCGCGATGCGCAGGATCCAAATGAACGCGTGAAATTATTTCTGGATTTCGCGGCGGATCGGATGAAGAAGTTGCAATACGAATTGCAACTCAAGTCGCCGCAGATGCACAAGGATCAACTGCTGAACGGCTTGCTCAGCGCATATGCCGGCTGCATTGATGAGGCGGCGGATCGAATCCAAGAAGGACGCGAAACAAGTCCGAATATGCGAGCCGCGATCAAAGACATGCAGAAACGCGGGAAAGAATATTTGGAGACGCTGCAGAAAATCGAAGCCACGGGCGGTGCGGAGTTGAGCGCGTTCAAGGAATCTCTCGATGACGCGATCGAAGGTACGCAGGACGCACTGAAGGACGCGAACAAAGCGTCGAAGGAATACGGCGCGGCGCCGGTGCGGAGAAAACCTTGACGCGGCGAACCATTCGACACGCACGGCATGTTCCCGATGGAGCGCGCTTGTTTCAAAGGATGTACACGCGGCTGAATTGTGAGGGCCGGCCGCCGCAGTTCGAAGTGGAATTCTATCCTTACGCGAGTCTCACGCTTTCGGTGCGCGTGCGTCATGGCATCGCGCGTGCGCGGCTTTCGGATTTACTGCGAGAGGCACCGCTTGAGATTCTCGAAGCGGCAGCGGCGATTCTACTGGCGCGCCTTTACCGGCGGCGGTTGCCGCGAGCAATCCTGGATGCATACAAACAATATTCCGTTGGCGCGGCGACGCGACGTCGATTGCACACCCTGCGGCGCAAGCGCGCCCGCTCGAAGATCGTTCGGGCGCGGGGCCGTCATTTTGATTTGGAGCCGATGTTCGATGAACTGAACCAAAGATATTTTCAAGCGGGTTTGACGAAGCCAAAGATCGGATGGAGCTTGACACGGTGGCGAAGCCAGCTGGGAACGTACGATCCCGCTCTCCACCAGATTGCGATCAACTGCGCGCTCGACCGGCCCGACGTGCCGCACTACGTGATCGCGTATGTGCTTTACCACGAAATGTTGCATCAGAAGCACCCGATGACGCTGGCGCAGTGCAGGCTGGAGTCGCATTCGCATGCGTTTCGGGAAGAGGAGAAAAAGTTCAGCGAGTATCAGCGAGCGATGAAATTCCTGGCGCGGTTTCGGTGAAGGCTTCGCGCGTCATCTTCGTCTTCACACAGAAATTCCAGGCAACGGTTGTGAAGAACTAGCGCGCCGCGGATTTTTCCTTCTCCAGTTTTGCTTCGAGCTTGGCGATGCGCTCGCGAACTTTTTTGGACTCGGGCGTGCTGGGCAGAATTTTCAGATAGCGCTGGTAATAATCGACGGCTGTGGCGGGGTCGTTTTTCTTTTCGTAGGCCTGGCCGAGCTGAAGGCAGGGTTCGGCGTAATGCGGTTTGTATTGCATGGCGTCCTTGAAACGAGCAATGGCGCCATCGATGTCGCCGCGTTTCATATAGAACTTACCGACCTCGACATCGTGGACGGCGCGCATCGGATTGTACGTGGGGGCGGCAGCGGGCGCGGGCAGGTTTTGTGCGGAGGCGGCCCCGCAAAATAGCAAGAGCACGAAGGCGGCTGGAAGTTTCGAGAAGATTTTCACAGTTGCAGCTTCACCTCGCTAGAATGGATTTGATGGCGCCTGCTAACATGGCGTTGTCCTGCAAGTCGCGCCAATGAATGGTGCGACAGCTACAGAATAGCTCTTTCCTATGGACCTGCGCGACAAGGTTTCCGAATTCCCCGTCCAGCCGGGGGTGTATCTGTTCAAGGACGCCGCGGAAAAGATCATTTACGTGGGCAAAGCGAAATTGCTGCGGCACCGCGTGAAATCGTATTTCCTGGACTCGCGCCAATTTGATGCGAAGACAGGCTCGCTGGTGCGGGAAATTGCCGAAGCGGAATACATCGTCGTCGACAATGAACGCGAGGCGCTGGCGCTCGAGAACAATCTGATCAAGCAGCATAAGCCGAAATTCAATATCCTGCTGCGCGACGACAAGACGTATCCATATATTTGCTTTACCGCGGCGGAATCATTTCCGCGCGTATTCGTCACGCGACGACTGGAAAAGAACGGCTCGATTTTCTTCGGGCCGTATTTCCCAGCGAGCCTGGCGCACCGGATCGTGCATTTTATCAACCGGTATTTTGGAATTCCGTCAGCGAAAATGGAAATGAACCGGCCGCATACGCGCGCCTGGCTGGAATTTTATTTGAGCCGTGGCCTGGGGCCGGCCGTGGCAGGACAAACGCTCGAAGAGCGCTACGCGGAAGCGGCGCGAGACACGCGAATGTTCCTGGAAGGGCGGCGGCGCGATCTGGTGAAGAGCCTTGAAGAGCGGATGCGGCGCGCGGCCACAGAGGAACGATTCGAAGCGGCGGCTGGTTATCGCAACTTGATTCGTACCGTTGCAGATATGGAAGAGCGGCAGAAAATTGCCGCGGCGGCCGGAGACGACATTGACGTGCTCGCGTGGCATGCGGAACCGCCGCAGGTGGCGGCGAATGTGTTCCATTTACGCGGCGGACGCGTGGTCGACAGACGGGAATTTTATTGGGAGGATCTGCCTGAATTCGAGCCGGCCGAATTCGTGACTTCTCTGCTCAAGCAAATCTATCTGGAAGCGAATTATCTGCCGCGTTTCATTCATGTGCCGATGGAGTTCGAGGAGCACGCGCTGCTCGAAGATGTGCTATCGGAAAATATCGGGCATCGCGTGGAGATTGTGGCGCCGCAACGCGGGCCGAAGCGGGCATTCCTGGATTTGGTCGAGACGAATTCGAAGCATTCGTTCACGCAGCGATTCCGCGTGATGAAGCCGGCTGCGGAGGTGATCGCGGAAGCGCTGGAAATGGCGCTGGGATTGCCGGCTGCGCCCAAGCGAATCGAGAGCTTCGATATTTCGCATATTCAAGGGTCGGATACCGTGGCCTCGATGGTGGTCTGGGAAAATGGACGGATGAAAAAATCGGATTACCGGAAATTCATTATTCGGGGCGCGACAGCAAATGAAACCGGCGTCGGCGCGGCGCAAAAACTGACGCCAGACACCAGGCCAGAAGACGAACTCCTCCGCGATGATTTTGCGAGCATGCGAGAGGCGGTCACGCGGCGCTACCGGAGATTGCTCGAGGAGAAAAACGCGATGCCGGGCCTGGTGCTCATCGACGGCGGCATTGGACAGCTCCACGCAGCGGCCGAAGCTCTGGAAAAATTGAACATCATCGATCAGCCGTTGGCAAGTATCGCGAAGAAGGAAGAGATTCTGTATGTTTACGGCCATGAGACCGATCCGATCCGGTTGGACCATCGTTCGCCAATTCTTCACTTGATCCAGCAGATTCGCGACGAGACCCATAGGTTCGCGGTGACGTTTCACCGGTTGCGCAGGACGAAAGGGCGGCTGCGTACTTCGCTGACCGA
>DATEHB010000107.1:0-7298 GCA_035279805.1 Candidatus Acidiferrales bacterium | reverse complement strand
GATGATTCCAAGCCACCCGATCACCTGAACGAAGCGCAACCATGGATTAAGGCTTTGTGCGAGCACGCCCAGATGTCCGGCCCCGTAGACGACCGTCCCGAGGAATAGCGACCAGAATGCCAGATCGAGCGCGCATGCAGTTCTCGCCCAGCAGCGCGTCCGCCGCTCCTGCACGCTTGTTCCGAGCGGACGCCCATAATGCCGCCGCGCCAGCGCCGCCACGGGCCACAGGATCAGCGTAAGCGCAAAGATCACCAGTACGCAGATCACGCTTAACTGAATGAAGTTCTTTGATTCGTACCATGAGACCTGTTGCAAAACCTCCGCTGGGAAGTTCAGCGCGATCTGCCGGTTCCCGGCGAAATTCTGCCCGAAAACGATTCTGTTCTGCGCGTCGGCGCTGTCCTGCCACACCTGCGGCTCCACTTCACGCCATTCGATGGGCTGCCCGTTGATGCCTTTCGAGCCTGCGATGATGAGCGATCCGTCTTTGCCCGGCGAGACAATCGCTTCGTTCACAATCGAAAACAGCTTAAAAAGATTTGTTTCGCTGCGCCGGCTCGCGATGTACGGCCCGCTGACCGCTCTCGCATCCGCGGCGGCCGTGGCCAGAGGCTTTGTCGCAGGCGGCGTGTACGGAAAATAGCGGTCGAGGAATTTTTCAAAGAGCGGCCCGCGCGGCGCCACGTCCCCGCGCCCCAGGCTGTTGTACGAGACAAAAAGCCCCGTGTGCGCGTCAAGAATCAAATGCAGATCGCTGTGAAAATATTCCGTGTCGCCGCCATGTCCGATAATGCGATGCCCGTTGCGCGTCTCTTCGTAAAATCCCAGGCACATGGCATTGACGCGTGGATCCGGCGCGTATTGCCGCGTGTGCATCAGCTTCACAGTTTCCGGCTTCAGAATCTGCGCGCCGTTGAACGTGCCATCCTGCAAATGCGCCGTCATGAAGTGCGTGATGTCCATTGCCGAAATCGCCACACTGCCCGCCGGAAACGGCGTGACAATCTCGAATTTCTTCGCACCGCCCGACGCGAGCTGGTAACCTTCTGACATCAGCGGCTGCAAATCTTTCGGCAGCGGCTGGCGAAACGTTGCATGCGTCATGCCCAGCGGGCCAAAAATATGCTGCTCGACGTACTGATCAAACGGCTGGCCCGAAACGCGCTGCACAATGTAACCCGCGAGCGTCGCGCCGTAATTTGAGTACGCTCCCGTCGTTCCCGGCGGAAAAATCTCATGCGGCGCGTGATTCACCAGGTAATCGTGCAGCGACGGCATGTCCTTCGGATCCACGGTAATCAGATCGCGTATCGTTTCCTCGAAGCCCGGCGTATGCGTCATCAGGTTCCGCATCGTGATGGGCTTGCCGAACGGCTCCGGCACCTTGAAATCGAGATATTGATTGATGTCCCCGTCGAGATTGATTTTTCCCTGCTCGACAAGCTGCATCACCGCCGTCCACGTGAACAATTTCGAAATCGACCCGCATCGAAAGAGCGTGTCCTCCGCCGAAACTGGTTTTTTCTTCTCGAGGTCCGCGTAGCCGTAGCCCTTTGCGAAAATCACGTTGCCGTCGCGCACCACGGCGACCACGGCTCCCGCGATGTCGTCGCGTTCGATTTGCAGCGGCACAAGCCCGTCGAAAAATGCCGTGAGATCGGCCTGCGTGAGCTGCGCCGCGGGCAGGGAAGGCGGAAGCATCGCCGGTCCGCCCGCGCTCGATTGCCTGGGTGCGAGTTTCGCCGCGCGCTTCTGCACGGGAACGGCTGGCCCGGTTTGTTTCTGCCCGCCCGCGGTAGCGGGAGCCATGGCGGCGCAAATGGCCAGCAAAACTGCCGCCGTGCAAGCTCCCAGGTAATTGAACCTTCGCGGCAAGTCACGGAATTCCCGGTTCGAATCCACTCCGCGAGCATTTTTCATCGGGACGCCTTTCGAGATTACTTTGCGAGTGGCGCGACTCTATCTTTGCCATCGCGCGCCGTCAAACGAAAAACGGAGTTAGGAGGCTTTGCGTCCGAGCGCGATATTGAGCCATCGCCGCGCAATTTCATGTTGCGGTGAGTACGCTTGCCACACGTTGGCAGCCCATTTGCGAACGAGCGTGGCGTGCTCTTCCGGAGTTTTTTCTGCGCGCAAATCCGCAATGGTCATCGACCCTCGCTCGTCGAGCGTTTCCGGGCGTTCGATTTTCGACGGGCCGCTCAGCCAGCGGGGAATTGCGGCATAGACTTCGCGCTTGCCGCCATGCTCGATGCCGCAGCACATCCGCGTCAGATGCGCGGCGTAAGATTTCGCGGAGCGACAATAACGCTCCGGATGCTGGAGGCAGTACGCGTCAACCAACAATTCATGCGTCGCGCCGTAACGCGGATCGCTGAAATCGCGCGCGCCGAATTCATTAAACAGCGCTTCGCATCCCGCGACGCCTCCAACAATTGCGCCACATTCAGGGCAGCGCTCTACGACCGCACGAGCCCGCTCTGGACTTTGCCCGGTTTGCGTCATTTCTCCTCAGAAACCTTGCGGATTGGATAGCCTGCTTGCCTGCAAAGTATACGCGACCAGGCAATCAGAACCGCCGGCGCGTTTTATCCCCGCGTTTATCAGACCCAGCAGACTTCCCGAAGGTTCCGACATACTGTTCGTTTCCGCGACGCACCGCTCCGCAATCGCACAATTCTGCGCCTCAATTCTTCCTGCGCGCTATCTAACTCATTGATTCAGCGTCTACTTACTGGGATATTGTTTCGGAATCGAATGTGCGTAGATGCATTTAGGGCAAACGGAGGTGTGTGTGACTCTCTGGCAGGATTTGCGTTACGGCGTGCGAATGCTTATACGGTCGCCGGGCTTCGCAGCGGTTGCCGTGCTTACGCTTGCGCTCGGCATCGGCGCGAACACCGCCATTTTCACGGTGATTAATTCCGTGTTGCTGAGCACGTTGCCCGTGCAAAATCCGCAGCAACTTGCGTTTCTAACGGATCCGTCCTCTGCGGGAATGAACGTGGGTATGGAGGCCGGAGACCGCGACCAGCTCACCTACGACGAATATCGGGCGGTTCGCGACCGCAATACGGTTTTTTCGGGAGTGCTCGCGATCCAGTCCCAAACTGCAAGTTTGCCCGTAACCGTGGGGAGTGGAGGGAACGAAGGAGGCGACAATGCGCCGCTGGCTGTTGTCAACATGACCAGCGGAAATTTCTTCGACGTTCTCGGCGTCAGCCCGATCCTCGGGCAGACGTACACGAGCGAAGTGGACAAAGTTCGCGACGCAAATCCGGTCGCCGTGATCAGCTATAAATTCTGGCAAAACCGCTTCGCTGGCGCAGCTTCCGCGATTGGCAGCAAAGTTCACATTCGCCGCACGACCTTCGACGTCATCGGCGTGGCGCCGCGTAACTTCCTGGGCCTGACGGTCGGATATGGAGTCGATATTTGGGTTCCGCTGACCATGCAGTCGGAGGTTTTTCCGGGCTATGACTGGCTGACGGTTGAGAAGCATCCTCAGGAAAAAACCGAGTGGCTGCAAGTGGTCGGGCGGCTCAAGCCCGGCGTGAACGTGGCGCAGGCGAAAGCCAGCCTCAACGTTTTATTCCAGCAATATTTGCAGGCGCAGATTGGTTCAACGCTTTCGGCTCATGATCGCCAGAATTTCCTGAGCCAGCGGCTGAACGTCGCGGAAGGAAGCCACGGAGCGTCCGTGGTCCGCGAAAAATTTGAACAGCCATTGCTGATTTTAATGTGCGTGGTCGGCCTCGTGTTGCTGATCGCTTGCGCCAACGTGGCCAACTTGCTCCTTGCGCGCGCTGCGTCGCGACAAAAAGAAATCGCCGTGCGTGTCGCTCTCGGAGCCGCACGGGGCAGATTATTCCGCCAATTGCTGACCGAAAGTATGCTGCTGGCCTTCGCGGGCGGCGGGCTGGGATTGCTATTTACGCCGTGGGCGGACGCCCTGCTCGTGCGGCTGGTTTCCAACGGGCCACAGACCGTTATGCTGGCCATTCACACCGACGCAAGAATTCTCGGGTTCACCTTGGGCGTCGCGCTACTGACGGGAATTCTGTTTGGCCTTGCGCCCGCCTATCGCGCCTCGCGCGTCGATTTGAACGACGTGCTCAAGGGAACTTCGCGCGGCGTCATCGGCGGCGCGGCGCGCAAGGGACGCGCACCGATTGGCAAAGTTTTGGTGGTCGGGCAAGTGGCGCTGTCGCTGCTGCTTTTGGTCGTCGCCGGGCTTTTCGTCCGCAGCTTTGAAAAATTGTCGGACGTGAACCTCGGGTACGACCGCGACCATTTGGTGCTCTTCAGCGTGAATCCGCGAACGGCGGGCTATCAAGGCGTGGCGGGCACAGAAGTTTTGAAAGAGATGCTAAGCCGATTGAACGCCATTCCCGGCGTGCGTGGCGCCACGCTTTCCGACAACGGCATCCTGAGCCATTCTGACTCGAACGATCAGATAACCATCGACGGCTACGCGCCCAAGTCGGGCCAGCGTATGTCCGCGCGTTTCGACGAAGTCGGCCCAAATTATTTCTCGACAATCGGAACGCCGATTCTGATGGGGCGTGAGATCGGCCCGGACGATTCGGGGAATGGCCAGCGCGCCGGCCTGATCAACGAAACGATGGCGAAATATTTCTTCGGCAATGAAAATCCCATCGGCCGGCGCATCTGGGATATGTTCCCGACGACGCATACCGATTTTGTCGTCGTCGGCGTCGTGGCGGACTCGAAACACAACAGCCTGCGTGAAAAGCCCTGGCCTCGATTTTACGTTCCTTTTTTTCACCCGATTGGCGAGGAAACCTCCGCGGAAGTCATGGTCCGCGTGGCAGGAAGCGCGGCGAGCGTCGTTCCGGCAATTCGCCAGGCGGTGAAGCAGGCAGGGCCGAATCTGCCGGCGATTCAAGTCCACACGATAAATGAACTTGTGGACGAATCGCTTTCGACCGACACGATGATCACCAGGCTCGCCGGCTTTTTTGGCGGCTTGGCGGTGCTGCTGGCGTGCATCGGAATCTACGGAATCATGGCTTACGCCGTTGCGGGGCGCGTCAATGAACTCGGCATTCGCATGGCGCTCGGCGCGCAGCGAAAGGACGTGTTGTGGCTCGTTCTACGCGAGACGCTCATTCTGGTGCTCATCGGCGCTGCCATCGGCTTGCCGGCTGTCTTCGGCGCGTCGCAATTGATCAACAGCCTGCTCTTCGGCATGACGGCTGCTGATCCGGTCTCGTTAATCCTGGCGACCGTCCTGATGTTCGTTGTCGCCACCGTAGCGGGCTACGTTCCGGCGCGCCGCGCCTCGCGCACGGACCCCATGGTTGCGCTGCGTTATGAATAGTTCACGGTTGAGAGTGGATAGTCGAAAGTTAGAGAGGAAGAGCCTCCACGTCGAGCTATTCGAGATTGACTTTGGCTCTTTTGCTTTCAACTCTCGACTCTTAACGATCGACTCGAAACGAGGTGAAGGGTGAGTTTGGTTTCGTAGGGGCGACACTTGGGTCGCCCGGGCGAGGCAAGCCTCGCCCCTACGAACTGCCTTTGGGAGGGGGAGAATGATGAATACGCTGCTGCAGGACATTCGGTACGCATGCCGCATGCTGGCAAAGTCCCCCGGCATCGCCGCCGTAGCCATTCTCACACTCGCCCTCGGCATCGGTGCAAACACGGCGCTCTTCAGCGTCATTAATGCGACGTTGCTTCAACCCGTGCCGTATCCCGACGCCAAACGTATGGTGCTCGTCTGGCAAACCTACGGCGGAAACAGCCCTGACAACATCAACATCGTCTCCGCGCCAAACATGTGGGACATACAGAAGCAGAATACCGTGCTCGAGCCCATTGGCATGTTCGACTCCGCCGGCAGGGGCTATAACTTGGGCGCGTCGAATGATGCTGAGCGCGTCCACGGTGAACGCGTCACGGCAAGCTTCTTCGACGTTCTTGGGATCAAGCCGCTTCTCGGCCGCACGTTTTTGCCCGCGGAAGAAGCCGCCGGCAAAGACAACGAAGTCGTTTTGACGTATGGGCTGTGGCAGCGCCGCTACGCCGGCGATCCCGCAATTGTCGGCAAACAAATTCAAGTCGATGGGTCGAACCACACCGTCGTCGGCGTGATGCCCAAGCGATTCGAGTTTCAATTCTGGAGCCATGAGTGCGAGTTGTTCGTGCCCGTCGGCTACACCGTGGGCGACCACGACCGCGATGGCAACTCCTTCGTCGCTATTTCGCGCCTCAAGCTCGGCGTAACGCTGGCGAAGGCAAATACGAAGTTGAGCGCCATCGGCGCCCGACTGGCCAAGCAATATCCGAAGGAGGACGCACGCATGGGCGCCCTGGCCACGCCACTGCTCCTCTTTGAGATGGGCGACCTCGGCGCGACCTTGCTCGCGCTTCTTGTCGCTGTGGGATTCGTTTTGCTGATTGCATGCGTGAACGTCGCGAATCTGCTTCTCGCGCGCGGCGCTGGGCGGCAGAGGGAACTGGCCGTTCGCTCCGCTCTCGGCGCTACGCGTCGCCGCCTGGTGCGCCAGTTGATCACCGAAAGCCTCCTGCTCGGCTTGTTCGGCGGCGGAGCAGGCTTGCTAGTGGCCGCCGTAGGATTGAACCTGTTCATGCCTTTCCTGCCTGCCGGTTTGCACACGCTGCCATTTCGCCAGTTAGGAGCCATCTCCATCGACGGCCGCGTGTTTTTCTTCGCGCTGCTGCTTTCGTGTATCACCGGAGTTCTTTTCGGCCTTGCACCCGCGGTCGCCGCGCGTCCCGGCCATCTGGTTGACGCTCTCAAGGAAAGCGCGGGCCGCGGGCTGACCAGCGCAGGCGGGAACCGTTTGCGCCACGTCTTGGTTGCGGCGGAAGTCGCGCTCGCGCTGATCGTCCTTGCCGGCGCAGGTTTGATGATTGACAGCATGTCCCGCTTGCTCGGCGTGAATCCGGGATTCAACGCAAAGAAGGTGCTCACGTTCGGCGTTTCGACGGCTCAGGAAAACGCCTATTACAGTCCGCCGGTCGATGCGCACTTCTGTGAGGCGATGACCCGGCAGATCGGTTCCATTCCCGGTGTCGTCTCCGTGAGCGCTGTCGCTCATTTGCCCCTGAGAGGCGGTGCTGGACGCGGCTTCATCATCGAGGGCAGGCCAGCGCCACCGCCGGGGCAAATGCCCGGCGCGAGCTACACCGTTGCCTGCCCGAATTTCTTCCGCACTATGGGCATTCCGATCATCGAAGGCAGAGAATTCACCGATGCAGACACAATGAGCTCGGCGAACGTCGTTGTGATCGACCAAACCATG
>DATEHB010000106.1:0-21135 GCA_035279805.1 Candidatus Acidiferrales bacterium | reverse complement strand
GCCGCGGCAGCGTTCACGAACTCAAAGACCTCACCCTCTCGGTTCGTTTTGAGGGCGATTTCGACGCCGCACATAGTGTCGGCGACAATCGCAAAATCCTCCCGGCGAACACTATGGTAAACACCGTATACGTTCTCGCTCGCCAATATCCAGCGGAAGCTGTCGAGGAATTCGTTCTCCACATCGTCGAACATTTCCTGACGTATAACCCGCAGCTTTCTCGCATTCGAGTCACCGCCAGCGAGCGCCAGTGGTCTCGCATCCTCATCGCCGAAAAGCCTCATGCTTCCGCGTTCATCTCGAACGCAGGCGAACGGCGAATCACCCACATCACCGCAACACGGGAGAATACGATTCTGCAATCTGGCATCGAAAATCTGCTCGTTTTGAAAACCACGGGAACCGTTTTTGAGGGTTTTCTTCGCGATCCCTACACCACGCCGCAGAACGCCCCAAATTCCATTGTCTCGGTGGAAATCAGCGCAACGTGGACCCACACATCGTCCGAGTCGGACGCGCCATTTTCCGCGACATGGCATGGTATTCGAAAAATATTGCTCGAAACATTCGCGAATCACCAGGGTCGTTCGCTTCAGCATACCGCCTTTGCCATGGGCCAGGCCGTGCTCGATAATTTCGAAACGACCGTTGAAGTTCACCTCGCGCTTGCGGACAACCTTTACTCCGTCATTGATCTCAAACCGTTTGGCATGGAAAACGACGCTGAGGTTTTCATACCCGCGGAGGAGCCTCGCGGATTGATAAACGTAACATTGCGCCGGGAAATCTGACTGGAAACGTGCACGCAGCTGTCAGGAATTCACCCGAAGGCAGTCGTTTCCAAAAAAAGATTGCTTTCTTCTATTGCACACGTCGCCATGAAATCGTATTCTTTCAGTCCCACCCCGTATTCAGCTTATTCACCACGAACGGAATTTTCATGAACGGCAAGATCCTCGTAGTTGATGACGATATTGATGTCCGCAGTGGCCTGCAACTTCTGCTGCGCCGGAAGGACTATGATGTGCGCACAGCCAGTGACGGCAATGACGCTCTCGATGAATGCGTGTCGTTTCAGCCGGATTTGGTTCTTCTCGACGTAATGATGCCCGGCCTGGATGGATTCGCAGTCTGCCATGAACTCAAATCTCGGCCTGAAACGCGCTTGATTCCTGTCATCCTCGTCACCGGCCTTTCGGACAAGAGTGATCGCATCCGCGGCATCGAAGCAGGTGCCGACGATTTCCTCAGCAAGCCAATCGACATGACGGAATTGGACGCACGCGTCCGTTCCCTGTTGCGCCTGAAGTCATTCACCGACGAACTCGAGAATGCGGAAGGAGTGCTGTTCAGCTTGGCTTTGGCTATCGAAGCCCGCGACCCTTGCACTCACGGCCATTGCTCACGGTTGTCTGAATTTTCTGCACGTCTCGGTGCACGTATCGGGCTTCCTGCCGACGAAATTACTGCTTTGCGCCGCGCCGGAATTGTCCACGATGTCGGCAAAATTGTCGTCCCCGACGCAATTCTTCTGAAACCCGGACCGCTTACGACCGCTGAACGCGCCGTCATGAAGCATCATCCCGCCATAGGCGAACATATCTGCTCACCGCTGAAATCATTTCGCTCCGTGCTCGGCATTATTCGCCATCATCATGAACGTTGGGACGGTTCCGGCTATCCGGACGGGTTGCGCAACGAAACAATTCCTCTGACCGCGCGCGTCCTGCAAATTGCCGACGTTTACGACGCGCTTACCACGCAGCGGCCTTATCGGCCCGCGCTGGTTCCCGCTGAAGCGTGGAAGATTCTTCAGGAAGAAGTCAATCGAGGTTGGTGGGACGGACATCTGATGCAGGAATTTCGCGGAATGATGGAAAATTGGAGCGTTGACGCGTCAAGCCGTAATGGACAGCACGGCGGTTCAAAGCTGTCGGCGAATGTGTCCAGCAGCCCCCTGCACTAAACCTTATAGCCGCCTGCCTCTTCTGATTTTGCTTCTGTAATTTTGTTTCTCGAATTCGCTTTTTTGCCAAAACTTTTTACAACGCGTACTTCCGGACCTCCGCCAGCAAGTCCGCGGCTTCCTTCGGCGTAACCACCTTACCGTTGAGAATTGTCTGCGAATCCATGGTCTCGCCATACATTGCCACATCCCCATCGTGATCCGGTTGAAAAACGGCACCGTTCAAACTGATGCCCGCAAAAATGCCCCGGCTGCGTGAATACGACAAAATCTGGGCGTGTAATTGCAGATCCGTGCTCGCACTGGCGTGCCGTCCGACTGGCCCCGCAGCTGCGGTCGCCTCGCCCCCAATTTTGAATTTGTCACTCAGTAGCTTTTTCAGGCCGTTGCGGTTCCGAAAAACAAGAATCAAATCGGTCGACGCTCCGCCAATCTGAAATCCAAAACTCCCGCCACTGATCATCACAAATGCCGGCGCGCTCCAGTTCCTGGTCGGCTTGTCGCCGATGCGGCAGATCACGATTCCCTTGCCGTAGTTCCCTCCCACAATAAATGCGAAATGCATTTGCCCGGGAATGATCGCGATGCACGCCGCTGATTGAAGCAAATCCAGCGGTATGGAACTCTCCGGCGTGTCCACGATCTCCTTGAAGACGTCTGTGGCCGCTTGGATACGGCTTACGTCATCGCTTCGCGACGATCCTGCCAGCGCCGGCATCGCCAGTCCCGCCACCAGAAGTCCACAGATCAGTGCATGCTTCTTCATGGGCATCGTCCCCCTTCGTCTCGTTGAGATATCGACAGCCATCTTAGGTTAACAGATGCTTTTTCAAAATTTCACAAACTTTCGCGCAAAACGCCGCGCGAGCCCCAATCCCAGTCAACGGCTCTCTTGCGCGGCACTGAGAAATTATATCGAAGCGTCATTCTGGGTCCCGGACTTACATCGCGCGACCGGCCACGCGGAGTTGCCGTGTTCGTGGCGCCTTGGGCATCGAAATCTCCAGCACTCCATCCTGAATTGCCGCCTGTGTCTGCGACGGATCAATCTCGATCGGCAGCTCCAGCGAGCGGCAAATCTGATTTGAAAGGCACTCCTGATAAATCGTCCGGCGCGACTTCCCTCCCTCGCGCGCTTCCCTCTTGCCTGAAATCGCCAGCCTTCGCGGTTCGATGCTCAGCTTTAAGTCTTCCCCGCGGAATCCCGGAACCTCGGCGCGCACGGTCAGTGCATCGTCGGTTTCCATCAACTGCACGGCAATCGGATGCAGTGTCTCTTTCTCTGCGCTGAGCCAGTGTTCGAGCGCGCGGCCCTGATCATACCCATCATGCTCGAAAAGTTCGTATGCTCTCTTCTCAATGGAATCATGAAGTTCTTGGACGTGGTCGAACAATTCATCAAAACCCACAAATTCCGGGCGTGATGACTGCGGATGCTTCGCGATCTGCAAATCTCGATTCTTGGATAGCAGTTGTTCTTTCATGTATGAGCCCTCCCTTACGATTTGTCTTTCCTTCACGTAGATTCCCCAGGCAGCGCTGCGGTTGTCTGAAAACGGAACACTCATCAAGAATGTATTTCAAGCATTTCTGCTAGAATCGGGCCGCCCGTGCATGGGAATCTCGTTTTGAAGACATCGTATGCCCGGCACTTTTCCGGTAGCGCCAGATGAAAACGTGAGCGACGCCCTTTTCCCGCGCAATTTTCGCAAATCGTACCCGGAGGCGGTGCGCGGCAAGGGTTGTTTCATTGAAACGGCCGACGGCCGCAAAATTCTCGATGCGTGCGGAGGCGCTGCCGTCGTCTCTATCGGACACGGAGTTGAATCCGTGGCACGCGCGATGGGCGAACGCGCACTTTCCCTCGCTTACGTTCATTCCTCGCAGTTCACGACCCGCACCGCCGCGGAGCTCGCTCGCCGCGTACTTGAACTTGCCCCTCGCAGTTTTCACGAATCCCCCGACGGGCCGGGCCGTGTTTTTTTCACTTCAGGCGGCTCAGAGGCTGCCGAAACGGCCCTCAAATTATGCCGCCAATATTTTCTCGAGCGCGGCGAACCCCATCGCAGCCAGTTCGTTTCTCGCTGGCAGAGTTATCACGGCAGCACGCTCGGCGCGCTGGCTGTCTCTGGAAACATCAAACGGCGCGCGCCCTTCGCACCACTCTTGCGCGATTGGCCTCACATCGATCCCTGTTATTGCTATCGTTGCCCACTGAACCTGCATTATCCCCAATGCGACGTCGCTTGCGCCACCGAGCTTGATGATGTTCTTGGCAAGAATTTCGCCAGTCGGCAAAGCGATCGCATTGCCGCCTTTATTATTGAGCCCATCTCCGGCGCAACTCTTGGAGCCTTCGTCCCGCCGGCCGGCTACATGCCACGCATTGCAGAAATCTGCCGCCGTCACGAAATTCTCCTAGTCGCCGACGAAGTGATGACCGGAATGGGCCGCACAGGCAAGCCGTTTGCCGTCGATCATTGGGATGTCGCACCCGACATCATTCTTCTCGGCAAAGGAATGTCGAGCGGATATGCGCCCCTCGGTGCGGTCATTGTCACCGGACGGGTCGCGCGTGCGATTGAAAAAGGCTCCCAAGCGTTTCTGCACGGATTCACCTACAGCGCCCATCCCGTTTCGACCGCGGCCGGTCTTGCGGTTCTCGATTACATGGCCGACAACAATCTTTTCGCTCGCGTCAGTCCGGCAGGCGAAGAACTCCGCGCCGCGCTCGAACCCTTGAAGCAATCTCCCATCGTCGGAGATATTCGCGGACTCGGTTTGCTTTTCGGCATCGAATTTGTGCGCGACTCCCGCACACGCGAGCCTTTTCCAGTAAACGCCGGTGTCGCCTCACGAATTTACGATGCGGCCCTCGCGCGCGGCGTGCTCACATATCCGATTCAGGGTTGCGTTGACGGCGCCCGCGGCGATCACATTCTCCTTGCGCCACCATTTATCATTTCGGCCAACGAAATTAAGTTACTCGCGGATTCGCTTCGTGCCGCAATCGAGGACATCTCAATGCAACTTCCTGTGTAAAGAAAGGCGTCGCATGAAATTCTGTAACACACTTCGTCGCGCAACTTTTTCGTTCGCAATTCTCGTGATAATCGGCCTTTCGCTCGCCGTGGTTGCGCGCACAAACCTACAAACACCAAAGCAAACAAAGTTCTCCGGCTTTTTGCCCGCATCCGCCGCGCGCGAACAATCCACCGAACGACAATTTCGCGCGCTTGCCTCGCCGCAGCAGATCGCCAGGTTCCATCGCTATCTCACTGCTCAGCCGCATCCGGCGGGCTCGAAGCGCAATAACGCTCTCGCGCAATGGGTTGCTGAGCAATGGAAAGCACAGGGCCTCGAGGATGTCACCATCCATCGCTACGACGTCCTCAATTCCACTCCGCGCTCCGCGCTCGTCGAACTCGTCAGCCCGGTGCATTTTCGCGCCAGTCTCCGCGAAGATACATATCCTCAGGATTCCGACACGAAAAATCCGGCTGTTTCCGGCGCGTATCTCGGCTATTCCGCTTCCGGCGACGTCACTGCCCCTGTCGTCTATGCCCATAGCGGCAATCCTGCCGATTACGAACTTCTTCACCGGCACGGTATCGACGTGCGCGGCAAAATCGTTCTCGTTCGTTATTCGAACCCGTACAGTTATCGCGGCTTCAAGGCGTACACAGCTCAAAAACTCGGCGTCGCAGCTCTGCTGATTTACTCTGACCCTGCCGAGGACGGATATGCCAAAGGCAAAGTTTTCCCGAATGGCCCGTGGGGGCCCGCCAGCCACATCCAGCGCGGTGCAATCACCTACGATTTTCTCGAGGCCGGCGATCCCACAACGCCGGGTTGGGCCTCTCTGCCCGGGGCAAGACACATTTCGCCGAACGACGCCGTTTCCATGCCGCACATCATCGCTGTCCCGCTCTCCTGGCGCGACGCTGAGCCAATCCTGAAGAATCTGGGTGGCCCTGCTGCTCCGAAATCCTGGCAAGGCGCACTCCCATTCACTTACCACTTCGGAGGCGAAGAGGCGCGACTCCACGTTAGAGTTGAGATGAACACGCAGATCGAGCCTTACTACGACGTCGAAGCCCGCATTCGTGGCTCTGAACATCCCGGTGAATGGATCATCCTCGGCAATCATCGCGACGCGTGGGTTTTTGGCGGCGTCGATCCGTCGAGCGGCACCGCTTCGATGCTCGAACTCACGCGCGACCTTGGCGCGCTGCTTCGCAAGGGTATTCGCCCGAAACGCACCCTCGTCTTCTGCGATTGGGACGGCGAGGAATATGCCCTGACTGGTTCAACGGAATGGGGCGAGCAGTACGCGGACGACCTGAAGAATAACGCCATTGCCTATCTCAACGTCGATTCTTCAGCCTCTGGCCCGAATTTCCACGGCAGCGCCGTTGGTTCGCTCGCGCCCCTGCTTGTCGACGTGACTCGCGATCTCCGCGCTCCTTCTGGCCGCACTCTTTATGACGAATGGCGCGCGTCCCGCTCCCGCGAACTGAAAAATACGAGTCTCACCGACGCCGCTCTCGCCGAAACGCGCATCGGCAGCGGCTCCGATCACACTGTCTTTCTGAATTATCTCGGCATCCCGACGATGCTCCTGCAATTTGACGGACCTTATGGTGTCTATCACTCGATGTATGACGATTTCTATTGGATGAATCACTTCGGCGATCCGGGGTACCGCTATCACGCACTGATGTCGCAACTATGGGGAACTCTTTCCGTCCGGCTTGCGAATAGCGACGTCCTCCCTTACGATTTCGCGTTCTACGCCGCACAGATCCGCGACTTCGTCCACGATCTCGACGCGGCCAGCCACGTCAGCGGCCACATGAATCTCGATCGCCTCTACCAGAGCATCTCCGAGTTCGAAAAATCCGCGCAGGAGTTGAATACTACCGCCGCTCAGGCTTTGGCTTCGGGCCGCGTTGACTCCGCCGCAGCCGAAAATCTGAATCGCGAATTGATGCAAGTCGAGCGCAACTGGTGCGACCCCGCGGGCATTCCCGGACGCCCGTGGTTCAAGCATACGCTGTATGCCGCGCGCTTCACCTACGCACATCTCGAATTGCCCGGCATGACCGAAGCCGCCGAGGCGGCCAATTGGACGCTCGCAGCACAGCAGGACAAAATCCTTGAGGGTGATCTCGCGAAAAATACCGAATTGCTCAGGCGTGCACGCGCCGATTTCACAGCCGCGCTCAAACGCAAAAACTAAGCACGTCGTTATTTCAAGATAAACCGCAGCAGCATCGGAGGGAGAACAACTCATGCGATTCGCGAAACCGTTGTTGACCACAGCTGCATTTCTCGTGGCATTTTCTTGTGCATGTCCCGCACAGCAACGCCAATTTCGCGCGCGTGACCTCGGCGTTCCCTTTGAAGGCACAGCGGGTCCGCTCAATGCGATTACCGACGTTTCCGGCGTCCAAGTCGGCTTCAAAACTCTCGTTTCGGGTCCCGGCAAACTCCTCGTCGGCCAGGGACCCGTGCGCACAGGCGTGACCGCCGTTTTTCCACGCGGCAAAAATTCCATCGATCCTGTTTTCGCTGGCTGGTTTACTGAAAATGGCAACGGCGAAATGACGGGCACCACGTGGGTCGAGGAATCAGGCTTCCTCACTGGCCCGGTGCTCATCACCAACACGCACAGCGTCGGAGTGGTGCGCGACGCGGTTATCGACTGGGAATTTCACCACGGCTTCCAGGCCCCCACCGAAGACTGGTGGTCGCTTCCCGTCGTGGCGGAAACCTGGGACGGCTACTTGAACGACATCAACGGATTCCATGTCAAGCCAGCGGACGCATTCGCTGCAATGGATTCCGCGCGCGGCGGCTCGGTCGACGAAGGCAACGTCGGCGGCGGCACGGGAATGATCTGTTTCGAATTCAAGGGCGGGACGGGCACGGCCTCCCGCAAACTTTCCGACAAGCTCGGCGGCTACACGGTGGGTGTGCTCGTTCAATGCAATTTCGGTTCGCGCCACCTGTTGCGCATCGCGGGCGTGCCTGTCGGTCAGGAAATTCCCGGAACGCCAATCTGGTCGCTCAAGGGAAATCCGGTCGTTGAAGATCGCGGCTCGATTATCGTCGTGGTCGCCACAGACGCTCCGCTGCTTTCCACCCAACTCAAACGCCTTGCCCGCCGCGTCACGCTCGGCCTCGGCCGCCTCGGTAGCATTTCTGGCGACGGCTCTGGTGATATTTTCATTGCTTTCTCCACCGCGAATCCCGGCGCCGGACTCGCTCAAAAGCCATCGCAAGTGACGATGATACCCAACGATCACATGGACCCGCTCTTCGAGGCAACCGTCCAGGCGGTCGAGGAAGCCGTCGTCAATGCCATGGTCGCGGCAAAGACCATGACCGGCGTCGACAATCGCAAAGTCGAAGCTCTGCCTCACGAGCGTTTGCGCGAGCTACTCAAGAAATACAATCGCCAGGCTGCAACACAATAGTGTGAAACGTCGGACTTTGATAGAGGCGGCAGTCCCTACGTCTGTGCCACTCCCGCCTCATCCGGCAACCGGCTCATCTGCTCGCGCATCGACCGCAGCGACAGTCCGCTGTGAACCACCGCATAGAAGCCGAGAAAGAGGAACGGAATCGTTAGTACGAAGAAGGCAAAAAATGAAAAACCGGCTGCGGTATTTTTTTCCACTTCGAAGATGTTGAGTCCCAGCACGCAGAAGAATTGATAAGATCCCACATTCGCCGGCGCGTTCGGCAGCGAGACCCCCAGATTGATGACCAGCAGCACCACTACTGCCGCCAGAAACGGCAGGCCCATTCCGTACGCCCTCATTAGCGCCCACAACGCGAGCACCTGGCAAAACGGCATCAGCAATGACGTGAACACCGCGGGGTAAAAGCTCGGCGAAGTCCCCATGGCATGCAACCCGATAAGCGCGGACATCAATTTTCCAGGGACGCGTTTGCCACCCGACATCCGCCGCGGATCGCCGCCGAAGCGAAGTTCGATGTAGAGAATCATCGCGATGAAGAGTCCCAGCAGCGCTAACGTCGCTATGCCCAGCGCGTTAGCGCCATGGCGGAAACGCGAGGGGAGTGGCACAAACAGCGACATCACCGCCAGGGCCGCCGTCGTCACCACCAGATCGATCAGCCGCTCCACCAGGACTGAACCCACCACCGTGACGAACCCGATATCCTCGGCCTTCGATACCAGATACGAGCGCAACACTTCGCCCGGCCGCAATGGAAAAATCAAGTTCGCAAACAGCCCCGCGAAGACTGCGCGAACTGTATCCCGGAGTTTCGCGCGCCCGAACGGCGCCAGCAGCAGCTTCCATCTCAACGCTTGTACAACATAACTTGCAATGTCGAATCCGATTCCCAGGACCACCCACCGCCAGCTCACGTCCGCGAGCTGCTCGATTGCCCGTCTGATCTGAAAACCATGAAGAACGTAGATCAAGCAAGCAGCCGAAATCGCGTAGCCGAACCATATATAAGTCCGCGATCGCGGGCTTCGCGCTGTTGGTCCTGCTGCGGTTGCGTTCAACGCGCGTCTTCTCGCTTCGTCATGGAATCAATTCGCGGCAAAATGCTGAATCGCCTCCGGGCAACGTTATCCTTACGTGACGCCGCATCTTTCCACCGTCATTAGACACGCCGACCGACTCCTGGGGCGCCCACATGACCAGCCATCGTGCCCTCGACCACACCCGCGCAAAACTGCTACAGCCTACTGTAACCTCCCGGCAGAGGCAATCCCGTCTAAAAGACGGGCCCTGCAGAGACAAAGCGAAGCAACTCGAAGGCCGCCGCTACAAAAACAGGAACAAGAACAAGAACAACGACAAAGACCCCACCCTTTGCAAAAAGCGCAAAGGATGGGCCACCCGGAGCGGCGTGTCGCTGGCCGCACGCGAAAATCTGTGGCACACTCGAACGTTCGGAAAGCCCGGCAGGATTTGCAGGCCGCGCGTGTCGCAATCGAAATCCCCGAAATGAAATTGCCCGGCGAAAACTGAAAATGGACCCGCAGCTCATCCGCAATTTTTGCATCATTGCCCATATTGACCACGGTAAATCCACGCTGGCTGATCGCCTGCTTGAACTTACGGGCGCGCTATCCGAGCGCGAAATGACGGCGCAGGTTCTCGATTCGATGGACCTGGAGCGCGAGCGCGGCATCACCATCAAAGCCAAGAGCATTCGTTTGCATTACACCACGCGGGATGGTAAAGAATACCGGCTCAACCTGATCGACACGCCCGGCCACGTCGATTTCTCCTATGAAGTTTCCCGCGCCCTTTCCGCTTGTGAAGGCGCGCTCTTGGTCGTCGATGCCAGCCAGGGCGTGGAGGCGCAAACCGTCGCGAATGCTTTTCTCGCTTCGCGCAATAACCTATTCGTGATTCCGGTGATCAACAAAATCGACCTGCCCGCCGCCGAGCCTGCACGCGTCAAGGAGCAAATCGAAAACGTTCTCGCGATCCCGGCGGCTGACGCTTTGCTGATCAGCGCGAAAAGCGGCATCGGCGTCGCTGAAGTTCTCGAGGCCGTGGTGACGCGCGTCCCCGCGCCCACCGGCTCGTCCGATGCGCCTTTGCGTGCTTTGATTTTTGACTCGTGGTTCGATTCTTTTCGCGGCGCCGTGGTTCTTGTGCGCGTGATGGAAGGACGCATCGCACCGCGAATGAAAATCCGCCTCTGCGCGATGGAACAGGTTTACGAAGTCGAAGCATTGGGCGTGCTGACGCCGAAACCAGTCGTTCTCGATGAACTCGCCGCGGGCGACGTGGGGTTTGTCGTCGCCAACATCAAGCGCGTGGCCGATGCGCGCGTCGGTGACACTATCGTCGAAGCCGAGCGTCCCGCCGCGCCGCTTCCCGGTTTCGAAGCCATTAAGCCGATGGTCTTCGCCGGTCTTTATCCAGTGAACGCGAGCGACTACGAAATTCTTCGCGATGCGCTCGGCAAGCTGCAACTTAATGACGCGGCATTTTTTTACGAGCCGGAAAATTCGGCGGCGCTCGGCTTCGGTTTTCGCTGTGGCTTTCTGGGCCTGCTGCATATGGAAATTGTGCAGGAACGCCTGGAACGCGAATTCAATATCGCGCTCATTACCACTGCGCCCAGCGTCCGTTACCGCATCACGACAACGGCGAACGAAACCCTCGAAGTCGATAATCCGACTAAATTTCCACCGCCCGCGCAAATCGCGCGCATCGAAGAGCCGATTCTCACCGCGATGATTATCACTTCGGACGATTCCGTGGGCGCGATTCTGGCTCTTTGCGAAGAAAAGCGCGGCGTGCAGAAAAATTTTGAGTATTTATCGCCCACGCGCGTCATGCTGACGTACGAAATGCCGCTGAATGAAATTGTTCTCGATTTCTACGACCGGCTGAAAAGCGTTTCGCGCGGCTACGCTTCGCTCGATTATCATCTGGCGGGCTATCGCGAAGCGGATTTGGTGAAGCTCGACGTGCTGGTGGGCGGCGAGCCTGTCGACGCGCTCACGCTGATCTGCCATCGCGAGCAAAGTTATGAACGCGGCCGCGAACTCGTCACGCGCCTGCGAAAATTGATTCCCCGGCAGCAATTCGAGGTTCCCATTCAGGCCGCCATCGGCAGCCGCGTCATCTCGCGCGAAACGATCAGCGCCCTGCGCAAAAACGTCATCGCCAAATGCTACGGCGGCGACATCTCGCGCAAACGCAAGCTTCTCGAACGCCAAAAGGAAGGCAAGAAACGCATGAAGCGGGTCGGCAAAGTTGACATCCCGCAGGAGGCTTTTCTCGCGGTGCTGAAAGTTACCGCTGGCGCCGACTCGGATGAATGAGTGCCCCTAAATTTATGAACAGGGGCGGCATCATGGTGCTGACTCTTTTTTCGTCCGCACGGTCGCGGCGATTTCGCCGCGCGCCAGCCGCACCGCAATGTCATCACCGGCGGCCACTTGTTCCGCAGAGCGCAGCACGCGGCCATTGGCGTCGTATGCAATGGCATAGCCGCGTTCGAGCAACTGAAACGGGCTTCGCTCCTCCAATCGAACGGTCGCTGCTTCCAGTTTTCTGCGCGTCGCGACCAAGTATCGTCTCGCGTGAGCGGTAAGTTCGCTTGCGTCACGTTCGAGCTTTCTTCGCAGCTGGCTGACGTGCGCGCGCAAATCGAGGGACGCAATTCGCACTTGCACGGCTGCGTATCGCCTTCGCTTCCGCGTCACCGCGCGATCCAACGCGGCGCGCAATTCACCGCTTCGTCGCTCCACGCGAATTCGCGTCACGCCAACCCGTCCCCGCAAATCAAACAATCCCATTCGCGCGCTTGCCATTCTCATGCGCTGTTGTACGCCGTCGAGTCGTCCGCGCAATCCCGCCGCGAGCGCCGCATTCATGTCGTCGAGACGCTGGCGGCTGCGGCGGACCAAATCCTCCGGCCGGCGAAAGGCGCGGTGCATTGCGAGATCGCGCAACCGGTGGCGCTTTTCGAGAAATAAATAACGCATGTGCTGCACAAGTTGCCGCGTGCAGTCCGAGATGTGCTTTTCGAATTCGGCGCGTGTGCGCACCACAATTTCGGCGGCGGCGGAAGGCGTGGGCGCGCGCAGGTCCGCGGCGAAGTCCGAAATTGTCGTGTCCGTCTCGTGCCCGATGCCCGTGATGATCGGAATTTCAGAGGCGGCAATCGCGCGCACTACAATTTCCTCATTGAACGCCCACAAATCCTCGAACGACCCGCCGCCGCGAGCGACAATCATCACGTCCACAAGCACTGCCCGGTTGAAATGGCGAATTGCGCGAACAATTTCTTCCGCCGCGCCTTCGCCCTGGACCTTCACGGGATACAACAACACATGCAAGTTCGGGAACCGCCGCCGGAGCACGCGCAAAATGTCGCGTATCGCCGCTCCCTGAGGCGATGACACGATTCCGATGAGTCGCGGCAGCGCGGGCAGCGGCCTTTTGCGCTCCGCCGCGAAGAGGCCCTCGGCTTCAAGTGTCTTTTTCAGCTGCTCAAACGCGAGCTGCAACGCACCCAAACCCACCGGCTCGATATGCGAAACGTAAATCTGGTATTCGCCGCGCGGCTCATAGACGCTGACCGAGCCGCGTACTGTGACGCGGAGGCCATCCTCAGGACGGAATTTCAGGCCGCGCACCTGGTCGCGAAAACAAACGCAACGAATCTGTGCCTTCTCGTCCTTTAGCGTGAAATAAAAATGCCCCGATTGCGCGGCGCGAAAATTCGAAACTTCGCCTTCCACCCACAAATCCGGAAATTCGTTTTCGAGCAAATCGCAAATGCGCAGAGTGAGCTCGCTCACGCGCCAGACGTGTTTCTCAGGAATCAGATTCAGCGAAAACTGCGTCATTTTTGGCCTTCGGGGATTGCATGCGCCATGTTCATTTGCGGAATGACCCGATGATCCAAAAAATTAGAGTCAAAACCGCGCTCAGCACAATGCACGTGACGACTGGAAAATAAAAGGTCCCGTGGCGGCCGTGGTAGGAAATATCTCCCGGCAATCGCCCGATGCGAAATGGCACTTTGGAGCTCGCGAGCAAAATCGCGCCGATGGCTGCAATTACGAGCCCGCAAATCAGCAGCATCTTCCCTAATTCGCGCGCGGGTTCCATGATGCATTCTCGCGTTTCATTCTACCTGACAATGGAGGGTTGCGAATCAGACCGGCAGAAATTTTGTGTTGCAACTGTTGTCGAACGAATATGCGCGGTTGGATTCAACCCTATTCGCTAATGATGATCTGAGTGCGGGCTTAGGAGCTTATTGAAAAAGCTTTCGGCTGTCATTCCGAGCTTGTCTCATGGCGCAAAGGATGGGCCACCCGAGCTGTTAGGTTAATTCGAGGCCGGCGAAAAAATATCCGATTTCAAATCGCGCCGTCTCCGGAGCGTCTGATCCATGGGTGCAATTATTCTGAATACTGGCGCCGAGCGCATTGCGAATCGTGCCGGGAGCGGCTTTCGCCGGGTCCGTGGCGCCCATCGTCTCGCGCCAGCGCGCGATTGCGCCTTCCGCTTCAAGAGCGATTACAACCACTTTGCCCGAGCTCATGAATTCCGTCAGGTCTTTGAAAAATGGCCGCTCGCGATGCACGGCGTAAAATCCTTCCGCCTCGCCTTTAGTCAGCCGCAAGGACTTGATGGCCACAATTTGAAATTTTGCGTCGTGAATTCGCTTCAGGATTTCGCCCGTTAGCCCGCGGCCAACCGCATCTGGTTTAATAATTGCCAAAGTCCGTTCGATCGCCAAGATTTCCCCCCCTCGAAAGTTCTTAGTCCAAATCCTGCTCTACCTCTGCGCGGCTTTACCCAGGACTGCGTCCATCGTGTGACCGATTTCCGCGGGACTCTGCACGGTGTGAATCCCGGCGGCTTGCATGGCCGCGTATTTTGTCTTCGCAGTTCCCTCTCCGCCGCTGATAATTGCGCCTGCGTGGCCCATGCGGCGTCCCGGAGGCGCTGTTTGCCCCGCGACGAAGCCGACGACCGGCTTTTTAACGTGCGCCTTAATGAATTCCGCCGCAACTTCCTCAGCGTTGCCGCCAATTTCGCCGATCATCACAATCGCATGCGTATCCGCATCGTCATTGAACATTTTGATGGCGTCGAGAAAATTCGTACCGATAATCGGATCGCCGCCGATGCCGATGCACGTCGATTGACCAATGCCGAGCCGCGTGAGCTGATCGACCGCTTCATACGTCAGCGTGCCGCTGCGGCTCACGAGCCCAACGTGTCCAGCTTTGTGAATATGCCCCGGCATGATTCCGATTTTGCATTTTCCCGGCGAAATCAGCCCAGGACAATTCGGCCCGATCAAGCGCGTATTCGAGGCACGCAGCTCCACCACCACGCGTACCATGTCGAGCGTCGGGATGCCTTCCGTGATGCACACGACCAGCGGCAAACGCAAATCGATGGCTTCGAGAATTGCGTCCGCAGCAAACGGGGGTGGGACAAAAATAACTGACGCGTTCGCACCTGTCCCTTTCACAGCATCGGCGACGGTGTTGAATACGGGCACATCGAGATGCTTCGTCCCGCCTTTGCCCGGGGTGACTCCGGCAACCACGTTTGTGCCGTATGCGATCATCTGTTCCGCATGAAATCCGCCTTCGCGCCCGGTTAGGCCCTGTACGACGACGCGTGTCTTCTGATCAATCAGCACGCTCATCGTGCTCCTCCGGCCAACTGCACCACTTTTTCCGCGCCGTCTTTCATCCCGGCGGCTACCGTGAAATTCAATCCTGAATTTTTCAAGATTTCCTTTCCCTTCTCGACGTTTGTGCCTTCCATTCGCACCACGACGGGCACTTTGATCTTCAGGTCGTGCGCCGCGTTCACCACGCCTGTCGCCAGCACGTCGCAACGCAAAATACCGCCAAAAATATTAATGAACACCGCGCGGACGTTGGGATCGCCGAGCAGAATCTTGAACGCGTTTTTCACTTGCTCCGCCGAAGCGCCGCCGCCCACGTCGAGAAAGTTCGCGGGGCTGCCGCCCGAAAGCTTGATGATATCCATCGTAGCCATCGCGAGTCCCGCGCCATTCACCATGCATGCCACGTTGCCGTCCAGCTTGATGTAATTCAGCTTGAATTTCGACGCTTCGACTTCGAGCGGCGTTTCCTCGTCCAGGTCACGCATGTCACGAATTTCCGGATGGCGCGCCAGCGCGTTGTCGTCAAAAACCATTTTTGCATCGAGAGCCACCAGCCGGCCGTCTCCCGTAACGACGCATGGATTGATTTCAAGAAGCGAGGCGTCCGTTTCCGTGAACGCACGGTAGAGCGACTGAAAGAACGGCACCGCGACGCTCACAATTTCTGGCGCGAGGTCCAACCCAAACGCCAGCTTGCGGATTTGATACGCCTGCAAGCCCGTCGCGGGATGAATCGTCTCGCGCAAAATCGCTTCGGGATGCTCTTTGGCCACTTCCTCGATTTCCATTCCGCCCGAAGCGCTGGCCATAAACACGGGCGCTTCCGCCGTGCGATCCACCAAAATGCTCAAGTAAAGCTCGCGCTTGATGTCGAGGCCTTCTTCAATCAGCAGGCGATGAACGATGCGGCCCTCCGCGCCTGTTTGTGGAGTCACCAACTTCATTCCCAAAATCTGCCCGGCGAGTTCCGCCGCCTGTTCGGTCGAGCGCGCCAGTTTCACTCCGCCCGCCTTTCCGCGACCACCCGCATGGATTTGCGCCTTCACAACCACCACCGGCGTCCCGATTTTCTCCGCCGCGGCCTTCGCATCCTCTTTCTTGAACACCACTTCGCCCCGCGGAATCGGCACGCCAAACTTCGCCAAAATCCCCTTCGCCTGATACTCGTGTATCTTCATGTTCCTGATTGTCCTTCCACTAGTGCTAAAATTATCACTCGCTCAAAGCCAGCAAGTTTACTGCGGAATACAAAGAGCGGGCAAGGTGAACGCCGCATCTTTTTTTATGCGACAAGTTCGAAACCGCACGCTGGATCTTCACGCAAAGATAATGGACAGGAATTTTCCCCAATGATCCTCGAGGCGCTGGAAAAAATCATTGCGGGCGAAGATCTTTCGCGCGTGGAAGCCGAAGCCGCGATGGAGCAAATCCTTTCCGGAAACGCCAACGACGCGCTGATCGCCGCGCTGCTCATCGCTCTGCGCATGAAAGGTGAAACCGTCGACGAACTCGTCGGCTTCGCCACGGCAATGCGGCGTCACGCCACGCCGATTTTCCCAGCGAGCCGCGTGCGCGCCGACGAAATGCTCGTTGATACATGCGGGACGGGCGGCGACGGTTCCTGCACATTTAACGTTTCGACCGCTGCCGCGTTTGTTGTTGCCGGAACGGGAGCGCGCGTCGCCAAGCATGGTAACCGCTCCGTCAGCTCGCGCTGCGGTTCGGCGGATGTGCTCGAACAGCTTGGAATCTCGCTGGACCAAAGCGCTGAGCGCGCCGGCAGAGCCATCGATGAAGTTGGCATCGGTTTTTTGTTCGCACCTGCGATGCATACTGCGATAAAACATGCCATGCCCGCGCGCCGGGAATTGAAAATGCGCACGGTATTCAATCTTCTGGGGCCACTGACCAATCCCGCCGGAGCTTCGGCGCAAATCGTTGGCGTGTCGGCGGCGGGTGCGACGGAACTTTTAGCGCGGGCGCTCGATGAGTTGGGCGTGCGGCGCGCTTTTGTGGTTCATGGCGCGGATGGCATGGACGAGATTTCCCTGAGCGGAGAGACGTACGTCACGGAGCTGAACAATCGCGTGATTCGCAGCTATACAGTGGTGCCTGAAGATTTCGGTTTGCGTCGCGCGCCGTCGCAGTCCATTCGAGGCGGTGACGCCAAACATAATGCCGAAATCATTCACAAGATTCTTGGCCGCGGAATGCTTTACCGCGAACATGGTCCGCATCGCGATATCGTGTTGGCAAACGCTGCTGCCGCGCTCGTTGCCGCCGGCCGAGCCACGGATTTTCTCGATGGCGTGCGGCTCGCCGCTGAATCCATCGACTCCGGCGCCGCCCGCACAAAGCTTGACGCCTTGATTCGCTTTTCGCACGACCAAGATGCCAGCGCCGCCGGATAAACGATCTTTTTGCCTCAGCCTTGCTCGCGCAAGCTTCGCACTGCATAACCAAAACTCGCGACGGCGAAAATCGTAAATGCGATTGCCTCGAACAGGATTTGCCGTGGCGCGCCCAGGCCAATCGACCCGTAGCGCAGCAAATCGACCTGCCAGGTGATGGGATTCGCGAGCGCGGTGATGCGAAACCAGCGCGGCAAGGGCGCGAGCGGGTAGAACATCGAACTGGCGAACAAAAATACGAAATAGAAGACTGACGTCACGCTGTTGAAAATATCGTTGCGCCGGATCTTCAGCGCAAAAATCGTGTAAAAGAAAAACCATCCGGCCGTGCCGCCAACTACTGTCACCGCTAACACGGGCACTAGCCGCCACTGCAAATGGATTTTCAGCAGCAGACATCCGATCGTCACCGTGATGATCGTCTGTACCACGCCGATGCATACATTGAAAAGGACTTTCCCGAGCAGGTACTGCGAACGGCGCATGGGGTACGTCAGCATCTCGTAGAAAATTCCGTTATCGCGGTCCAGGAAAAATGACCAGGAGCTATTCGACGCGATGCCGAAGCTTGCCATTCCCAGCACGCCGGCCAGAAAAAATGAATCATAGTTCACGTGCGCACCGAGCTGCGGCCCGCCAAGCGCCGCGTTGACGCCCACGCCGAACACGAGCAAGTAACACAACGGATAGAACAAATCCCAGAACAGGAACGTGGTGTTCGTCGCGCGGATTTTGCTTTCCCGGTAAACAATCGCCGCCAGCGGATTCATTGCGTCACGCCTCCTTCGTCAGCTCAACGAAAATATCTTCCAAACTTGCCCCGCTCACTTCCACGCGCAGCACGCGGCCCTTCTTCGATAGCGCACCCACGATGTCGAGCACTTGCGCTTCCTCGAGCTTGAGTGCGATTTCAACCGTGTTGTCGTCGATATGTGACCGCAGCGGCGCAAGGCGCGCGACATCTTCGGCAATAGTTTCCGGCAAACGGTCGAATGTGAGCACAATTTCGTACACGCCTGCCGAGAGCAGTTTCAGCGCGTTCAAATCGCCGCGCGCCACTTGCCGTCCGCGGTTCATGATCAAAATATCGTCGCAAAGCTCTTCTGCTTCGTTGAGGATCTGCGTGGTCAAGACAATCGTCCTGCCCTTGGCCGATTCCTCGCGCAAATAGCCCATTACGGCGCGTTTCAAAATCGGGTCCATGCCGGTGGAAAATTCATCAAGGAAAACTACGGGCGTTTCCACCATGAAGACCTTTGACACCTGGACGCGCCGGCGCGAGCCCCCGCTCAAGTCCTGGACCTTTTGGTCCGCGTGCGGCAAAATCTGGAATTTCTCCATCACGATGCCGGCGCGGCGCCGCGCTTCCACCGCGGGCAGCCCATGAAAACGGGCGAAAGTAAGCAAATTATCGCGTACGCTCAAAAATAACTCCGCCGCAGTCTCCTGAAGCACCATGGAAATGTGGCGGCGGACTTCAAGCGGCCGGGCAACCACGTCGAAGCCTTCAATGCGCGCCGCACCACTTGACGGGCGCAGCAGCGTGGCCAGCACTTTCAGCAAGGTCGTCTTACCTGCGCCGTTCGGTCCAAGCAACCCGAAGATTTCGCCTCGCGGGACGGAGAAACTGATCCCGTCGACCGCGCGTACCGGCGATTGCCCTCGCCGCTCATATACCTTCGTCAAATTCTCGACTTCCAGAGCAAAGTTGCTCATTAAAGTTCTCCATAGCTGGGCTGCGCACGCAGCAAGAAATAATCAGAGTATGTGAGTCGGAAAACTAAAACTGGAGAGCCGGCGCGCGAAGGAGCTTCGCTTCCGGCCAGGACTCAAAGGAGAGTTGCGATGATCTTCATGGGCGGCCTGCCCTTTCGTGTTGCGTTCAGAAACTTTACGCAGCGCTCGCGCAAATGTCAATTATTTTTGCTGTTCGAGCACGCCAATCTGCTTTGTCAGGATGCTAACGTAAAATCGTCTGCGCTTCGAGACAAAACGCTATAATCTCGCCGCTCGATTCTTTTAGGCGTGGCTGTGCGCTTGGAGCACTTCAGGAGGCTCGCATGAAACGCGTTGCCATTCTAATCGTCGCAATGATGCTCTTCGTCACGGCGGCACGAGGTCAAAGCAATGACGGAACGTCACGCGTCGTTTCCGCCGTCAGGGCCTATCGCGTCGCCCACGAACCGCAGATCATCGGCGAATTCGTCAGCCTCCTCTCGATTCCCAACGTGGCTTCTGACACGACTAACATCGAGCGCAACGCGACAATGCTCGTCGAAATGCTCAAACGTCGCGGCTTTCGCACTGAGTTTCTGCCGATTGCGGGACGCGGCCCCGTCGTTTTCGGCGATCTCGAATCGCCGACCGCCAAGAGCACGGTGATTTTTTACTGCCACTATGACGGCCAACCTGTCGACGTCAACAAGTGGATCGGGACGAAGCCGTTTGTCCCCGCGCTGCGCAGCGGCACGATCGACGCAAGCGGCCAATTGATTCCTTTTCCCACTCAGCCCGGCAGTTACAAAGATGACTGGCGACTTTACGCGCGCTCTGCGGGAGACGACAAAGCCCCAATCATCGCTCTGCTCGCCGCAGTCGACGCCCTGCGTGCGAACCACATTCCACTCGCCGTGAATTTAAAGCTCATCATGGAAGGCGAAGAGGAGGCCGGCTCCGAGCATCTAGCCGCAACGGTCGACGCACACAAGAATCTTTTCACTGGTGACTTGCTTATCACCGCCGACGGGCCCGTTGATCAAAGTGGACGGTCGCTCGTTTTCTTCGGCAATCGCGGCGTGATTTCCGTGCGCGTCACTGTTTTTGGCCCGCTGCATCCGCTGCACAGCGGACACTACGGGAACTGGGCGCCCAATCCCGCGATGCGTCTTGCGCAACTGCTGGCAACGCTGAAAGACGCGAACGGCCGCGTGCTCGTCGCGGGATTTTATGACAACGTTGTTCCGCTCGGTCCAGCAGAAGAAAGAGCGATCGCTGCAGCGCCCAATAACGACGCTCGTCTTCTGCGCACGTTCGGCATCGCCGCGTCCGATGGCGGCGGCAAGAAGCTGCTCGAATTGTTGAACGAGCCGTCGCTCAATATCGACGGCCTCGAGAGCGGGTGGACGGGCGCGCAGGCAAAGACGATTATTCCCGATACGGCGTCCGCGTCGCTCGACATGCGGCTGGTGAAAAACGCCGGACCTGATCAGGAATTCGAGCGTCTGGTCGCGCACATCCGCAAACAAGGGTTCTACGTAATCGACCACACGCCCACTATGGATGAACGCGCAAAGTATCTGCGGATCGCGGAAGTGACGCGCGAGAAGGGCTACCCCGCGACGCGGACGGCGATGGACTTGCCTATTTCGCAAGCGCTGATGCGCGTGGTCGATGAAGCTGCCGGACAGCCTGCGGTGAAAATTCCGCTGGTCGGCGGCAGCACGCCGATGTACGTCTTTGATCGCATGGGACTGCCGGTGATCGGCGTGCCCATCGTCAATTTTGACGACAACCAGCACAGCCCGAATGAGAATCTCCGCATCGGCAACCTGTGGAGCGGCATTGAGATTTACG
>DATEHB010000105.1:0-10698 GCA_035279805.1 Candidatus Acidiferrales bacterium | reverse complement strand
CGCCCCACCGCCGGCGCGCGCGAAGCAAATGGCGAAAACGAAGTGGAAAAATCCCAAGGCTTCGCCATCACTGGCCATCACGAAATTCTCTTGCCCCTTCTCGCCGCCGCTCTCGTCGAAGCCGATGAGCCTGCCTCCGGCCAACAAAATTCGCGCGCTTCGACGCCTTCTCACCGCCAGCGCCGGCCGCGAGCCCGATGACTTTCTCCGATCCTGAAAATCATCCGCTTCGTGACGATTCCCAGGCTAACGATTCGCAAACGAACGCCTCGCTGCCGCCGGAATCGGCCGCCGTCCCGGAAATTTATCTCTCGCCCCGTCATTTTGAAAACGTAAACGCTCCTGAAGACATCCGCACTCCCTGGGGCGGCACGGAGCTGCTCATTTTCGCCGGTTTCGCCATCGTCAGCCTCATCGTCCTCCAGGTGCTTCTGGAAATATTTCTGCTGGCGCGATTACACATGAATCGCGCGCAGATCACGCGCTTCTTGACTGCCAATGCCGCATACGCCGTCGGCTTCCAGGCAATTTGGTCCTGCATCATTCTTCTTTTCCTGCTTTTATTGATTCGCCGGTATTACGGCGCGCCATTCTGGCGCTCGCTGCACTGGACCATTTTGCGTCCGCGCACCGTCCCCGCGTCCACGGTTTACCTCGTGTGCATTTTTGGCGGCATCTCCCTTGCGATGTTCGTCGTTTTCGTTTCTCATTTCGCTGGAGCAAAAACGAATCTTCCCATTCAGGAGTATTTCCACACTCGCGCGAACGTAATCTGGCTGATGGTCTTCGGCATCGCCTTCGCGCCATTTTTCGAAGAAACGATTTTCCGCGGCTATTTGTATCCCGCGTTCGCCCGCAAGTGGGGAATCCCAGCCGGAGTCATTATCACCGGCGTGCTTTTCGGCCTGATGCACGCGCTCCAGCTCTGGGGAGGCTGGGTGCAAATAGGCATGCTGATTTTTGTCGGCATTGTTCTGACGCTTGTCCGCGCGCTCGCCCGTTCGGTTCTCGCGTCATACCTCATGCATGTCAGCTACAATTCATTCTTATTTCTGGGCTTCTTCGTTGGTACGCAAGGCCTCAGACACATACCGCCCATGCACTGACCCTGAACTGAATTTCTCGCGCGCAAATCAGGTACAATGATTTTTCGCGTATATCGCGTAGAAACTCGGGAGAATCGCATTGCGCAACGTCGAACCAATTCGCTGGACGGATCAGGGCGTGGTGCTCCTCGACCAGCGCCGCCTGCCCGGCGAAGTCATCTATCTCACGTACACCGACTACCGCGAACTCGCCGCCGCCATAAAAGACATGGTGATTCGAGGCGCGCCCGCGATTGGCGTTGCCGCCGCGATGGGAATTGCTCTTGGCGTTTCGCGCTCACGCGCAGCCACGCTCGAAGAATTACGCGCCGAGTTCAAAACCATCTGTGACACGTTCGCGCGCACTCGCCCCACGGCCGTTGATCTTTTCTGGGCCATCGAAAGGTTTCAGCGCAAATTCGAATCTCTCGCGCGCAACGCCCCCCCAAATAATCTCGCTCCGCTCCAGGAAGCGCTTGTCGAAGAAGCCCGGCAAGTTCATTGCGAGCGCCGCGCCGCCGACGAAGCCATTGGCCGTTTCGGCGCGGAACTGATGCCTGCACATGGCCGCGTGATGACGCAATGCAACGCTGGCGCGCTCGCCACGGGCGGAATCGGCACGGCTCTCGGCGTGATTCGCATCGCCGTCGAAACGGGCCATGCGCTCGAGATCCTCGTGCCCGAAACGCGACCGTATCTGCAAGGCGCGCGCCTTACCGCCTGGGAATTGCACCAGGATAATATTCCGCTGACATTGATCACCGACAATATGGTGGGGCATTTTCTGAAGACAGGCGGCGTTGGCGCGATTGTCGTCGGCGCGGATCGCATCGCCGCGAACGGCGACACTGCAAATAAAATCGGCACATACTCAATGTCCGTGCTCGCGCGCGAACATCACATTCCGTTTTTCGTCGCCGCTCCGATTTCCACGCTCGACCTTTCGATTCCGTCGGGCGACCGGATCCCCATCGAGCAACGCGCTTCTTCGGAAGTCACGCACGTATACGGAGTCCGCGTGGCCCCTGAAGTAAACGTCGCGAATCCCGCATTCGACGTGACTCCCTCGCGATTCATCGCCGCAATCATCACCGAGCGCGGCGTCGCCCGCGCTCCCTACGAAGAATCCCTGCACCGCCTCGCCGCAAGCGTGCAAATTCCCGCTGCGCAGTAAGCAAGCATCGAATCCTTCCTTTTTTGCCATATTCCCGAACGTGAGTGGTGGGTCAGTTTGAATTTATTCGTATCGCAGTGCTTCCACAGGATCGAGTCGCGCCGCTTTCCACGCCGGATAAATTCCAAATCCAATTCCCACCATCGCCGCGGCTCCGATGCCGAGAACCACCCACAGCAGCGTAGTGGTCGCCGGCAGTGACGGAAAAATCAGCCGTACCGCCAGTCCCAACGACGCCCCAATCGCGACGCCAATTGCCCCGCCGATCCCCGTAAGCGCCACGGCTTCAAACAGGAATTGCCACAAAATATTTTTGCGCTTCGCCCCAATTGCCTTGCGCACACCGATTTCGCGCGTCCGCTCCGTCACGCTCACCAGCATGATGTTCATCACGCCGATTCCTCCCACCAGCAGCGCTACGGAGCCCACCGCGAACATCAGCAAGAAAATGCCGCTCGAAATCTCGCGCCACAAATCGATAAACGAATCCGGTGTAAAAATATCGAAGTCGTCGGCCTTTCCCGCTGCCAGCCGCCGCTTGCGTCGCATGAACTCATCCAGCTCGTCCACCACAATCGGAACAAATTTCGCGTCATCCGCTTTGACAAACAGCACGAAGTCGTGAAATTCCGGATGCATCTTCTCCATCGTCGAAAGCGGAAGGATCACTTGATTGTCTTCCGGATTCGCGCCATTGCCGAAAGCCTGCCGCCGGTGCTTCGCCACGCCGATCACCGTCACTACTTTTCCTTCCACCAGAATTTCCTGGCCAATCGGGTTCTCGCCAGGATTGGGAAACAGCAACGCCGCGGTGTCGTGTCCCAGAATGCACACCGGTGAGTGGTGATCTTCGTCCACCTGATTGAACCAGCGTCCCTCCTGCAGGTCGATGTTGAAAATTTGCTGAATCGGCGGAGGATTCCCCTGCAGGATCGCATTCGCGACGCGGATTTTCCCGCGCTGCACGTTTGAGTTGCCCACCCCAAATTGCGGATTGAAGATTCTCAACGATGCGGCCGCCGCTTCCACGTGCGGCAGCTTGTTCATTTCATCCGCCCATTCCGGCTTCATTTCCTTGCGTTGCAACACGCTTCCGGGCAAGCGCCCCAGCGTCGCCCACGAAAACCGGTACACAATAATAATGTTCGAGCCCAGATCCTCGATCGAGCCAATCACGTTCGAGTTCAGCCCGTTGATCACCGAGCCGATGGCAATAATCGAGCTGACTCCAATCACGATTCCCAGAATCGTCAGAAACGACCGCATCGGGTTGCGGCGCAGCGCGTCAAACGCCAGCGCCACCGCTTCGCGAATCTCGCCCGAACCCCGGGTTGGCTGCCTCATAGGCATCATACTTGTTATCCTGCATCAACTATTTACGCATGGCCGCCGCCAAGATTTCACCGGCCAAGCATGCGATGGGCTCGCTGCGTGAAATTTTCGCCGGATCTTAGCCGCCTTGTGACTGAAGCTAACGCTTTCTCCTTCCATGGTTTCATCATATTTCGCGCAGCTCTTGCAATCAAATAGTCGTCGCGTCAGTTTCACTGCTCTCTACCTTTCATAACACGCGCCAGGCGCGCCAGATTCTTGCGTCGCGCGCACGAATTCATCATCTAAACTCGCGAAAAGGAAGTCGCGGGGCAACTTCCACGGCGTCAACATCGTCTAATTTTGAGCACTCTGAGAGCTTCACAAGTTCCGCGTCCACGGAACGTATTGTAGACTTTTTGAGCAGTGCCCAGCTCGTGGAGAGCGGGGGAAATGCGTTCCCTGGGGAGCGAGTCAACCCCACAATAGAGGAGAACAGAATGCTCATGCGGAAGATCTTGGTACTCGTTTTTGTTCTGAGCTGCGGCGCTTCGTGCGCATTGGCGCAAGGATCCATCCCGCAGAAAATCGAGTTGACGCCCTTCGGTGGAACCAGATTCGGCGGGAAAATCGCCATCAATGACCAGAACAATCCAAACATCAACTATCTAGCGGTCAAGAGCAGCATCGACTATGGCGCCATGTTCGATTACACCATTTGGGACAATTTTCAAGCCGAAGTCATGTGGGTTCGCCAGCCAACAGATTTACGAGCTCACGATTCCACCAACGACTCCCTTACCACGCTTACGAACTCGGATCTCGATTCGTTTACCTTTGGAGCGGCGTATTCCTTCAAGCCGGTCGATGCGAAAATGAAGCCGTTCATCGCCGGAGGATTGGGGTTCACGAATTTCACGAATACGGATAATCCCAACAACGTCTTTCTCGGCTTCCACAACCGTTTCACTTACAACATCGGCGGCGGCTTTAAGTACTACTTCAGCAAGTATGCCGGCTTGCGCTTTGACCTGCGCTACGCGCCGACTCGCGGCTTGCCGCAGACCGTTTGCGATCCCTTTTCAGGCTTCTGCTTTCGGCAATCGGGTCATATTAATCAGGGCGAGGCGAACCTCGGCCTGATCCTTCGCTTCTAGCAAGTCCGGCAACTCCGTCCCCAAAAAGCGTCGGCGCGAATTTGACGTAAGCGCCGGCGCTTCTTTTTTCGAGTCATTCCAGGATATTAGCGGCCGCGCCAGGTGATTTTCACTCGGAACGCAACGCCACCACAGGATCCAATCGCGCCGCCTTCGACGCCGGATAAACTCCAAAGAAGACGCCCACGCTCGTCGCCACCAACAGCCCCGCAATCACCGACCACGCCTCAACCGCGCTCGGCAGCGACGTCACCAGCGAAACGAGCTTCGCCAGCAGTATGCCGAATACAATTCCCCACAATCCTCCAATCGCCGCGATCGTCGAAGACTCGATAAGAAACTGCAACAGAATATCCGTCTGCCGCGCCCCAATCGATTTTCGCAAGCCGATTTCGCGCGTCCGTTCGGTCACCGAAACAAGCATAATATTCATAATCACGATTCCGCCCACCAGCAGCGAAATCGAAGCAATCACCACCACCACGCCGAAAAACGCGCCGCTGATGCTCCCCCACAGCGCCAAAAACGACTGATTCGTCTCCATCACAAAATCATCTTTTTCACTGTACGCCACGTGCCGCCGCCCTCGCAGAATCTGCCGAACTTCATCCATCGTATTCTCGAGATGCGCCGCCGAATAGGCTTTCACCCAAATCTGCACGGACTGATCCTGCGTCCCGTACATTTTCAAATAATTTGTGATCGGGATGATCGCCCAGTCGTCGCGCGACTGTCCCAGCACCGAGCCCTGCTTTTTCCCCACGCCGATCACCGTGCAATTCTCATTATCAACGCGAATTTCCTTTCCCATCGGATCAACGCCCGGCAGCAGCTTCTCCACGATATCCATGCCCACCGTGCAAACCGGCGATGCCTGCTGCAGGTCAATTTCCGTGATATGCCGCCCGGAAACAAGATCAGTGTCATAAATCCGCGTCATCGACGGCGTCCATCCGCGCACGTTGACGTTTGTCAGATAATCCATTCCGTATTTCACTTGCGCCGTTTGCCGGCTCATCGCCGCCCCCACGTCGCGGCACGTCCTGCACGCGCTTAGAATCGCGTCATAATCCTCCATCGTAAATTTGCGCCGCCTCTGCGTCTCGTTGTACTCCTCGATGCTCGTAATGATCGAAGGCCCGCGGTTAATCACAAAAACGTCCGCGCCTAGATTGAAGACTTTCTCCGCGACGTACACATTGAGCCCGCTGATGATGCTCACCACCGCAATCACGGAAGTCACGCCAATCACCACGCCGAGCAGCGTCAGCACGCTCCGCATCTTGTGCGCCCACAGACTGCCCAGCGCGATGCGCACCGCCTCTGCGAACGCCAGCGTCGTCTTGCGTGCCATAAATCTCGCTCTCCCGTGACCTCACCCTATCATACGCATTCCAATTCCCCGGTATTACGCAACCCCACGGCGTTGGCCGTCCAGAGTGTGGACTAACGTGTGGCGCAGCTAACAACCATCACCACCGAGCCAACGCAAAAAAAAAGCGGCCCTGATTTTTCCTCAGAGCCGCCGGAACGAATATTGCCCGATACTGCGCGAGCCTCTTAGAAGATAAATTGCGCCTTTAATTGCAGCACCCGCGCGGAGCTGCTCGCACCCAGTTGCGAGCCCAGAATGCTCGTCGGCGAACCGACCGTGGACAATATTTCTCCGAAATTCGGACTCGCCGCGTTGTTGTTCGGCAAACCGAAATTCGGATGGTTGAACACGTTGAATGCCTGAACGCCGATCCCCAGTCGCGCGCTGTCCCAGCTCGGAATTCTCGTGAACTTCATCAGCGCTGCGTCAATATTGATGTAGGCCGGCCCTCGGAAGATATTCCGCTGACCCGTCGTAAAGCCCGGCTCCCCGCCCACGTTGAATTCAGCTGCGCTCCCAAAGCAGTTCGGCCCGGCTGGCGTCACCTGGCATGTATGCGGGCCTCCCAGGAATGTTGGACTCACTTGCGAAAAATAATTATTGCTCCCGGCCAACTGGCTGCTCAGCATTCCGTCAACCACGGTGTACGGAAACCCGCTGCGCGCAAACACAGTTCCGGAAAGTTCCCAGCCGTCGGTGAGCCGGTTCGGCCCTCGCGCACCCGTAAGCCGCCGGATCGGAAGCTGCCACACGAAATTCGCGTTCACGGAGTGGCGCGCATCGTAGTCCGCCGGTCCGTAGTTACCGTGCGTGTTGAAGGGATCCTGCGGGTTCAACACGCTGGTCGAGGAAAACGGAAAGAACCCTCCGTTCGACACTTCGTCCGAAGCGTGGCTGTAGGTGTAGCTTGCCTGTACAATCCCCGTGCCCCATGTCCCATTCAAGCGATGGATCAACGTCACCGTCCCGCCGTCATACTTCGAGTTGCCGCCCGAATAGAGAATCGTTACGCCCGTGAATCGCGGGTCTGCCGATTGCGCCGGCAAATTCCCAAATCCAAAAGCATTCGCTGAATTATCCAGCACGGGCTCGTGAGCGCCGCGATTCCCCACGTAGTTCACGCTCACCGAAGTCGTCTGGCCCAGTTGACGCTGAATGCCCAGACTCCATTTGTAATACCGGGGAACTTTGGTCTGCGCCTCGGAAGTAAAAATATTCGGTGGCGTAAACGCCGGATCGTTCGATTGGATGGTCCCAAGCGTCTCGCCGGTCAAAAAGCCGTTCTGGAACGCTGTGTTCGTCGAGGCTGAGTCCTGAAATATGCTGGATCCTATGGCATTCTCCGCGGGAACGATAAAATCGTTTCTGCTCACAAACGTCGCATCATTGGGCGGGTTTTGCGCGAAATTATCGACAACGGAAACCGGGAACAGATTATAAAAAATGCCTGCCCCGCCCCGCACCACCGTCTTGCCTTCCGTTCCGAACGGCTGCCACGCAAAACCGACACGCGGTTGCAATAAAATGTTCTGAAAACCCGGCAGCGCCTGAAGCTTGTTCACGTTGATGGCCTGATTGTAGGGAACGGTCAGCAGAAATGATTGCCTGGTTCCTCCGCACGTCTGCGACCCATCCGCGTTTGGCGTGCAGCTCACGCCCGCGACGGCGTTGAACGGAGCCACCAGTTGGGCGAAACACAGATGCCTGCAAATGGGGTTCGAATCGTGCTCAACGCGCAGCGCAACCGTAAAGCTCAGCGTCTTGCTCCAACGCCAGTCGTCCTCCAGATACCCGCCCGCCGTGTAATACGCAATCGGTTGATTCAGCGAATGGGGAAACGATTGCGTAAACGTGTCTCCCGTGGCTCCGCCATTGTAGAAATCATTGATCGTGTTGACGATCAGCAACCCGCTCTGCAGCGTCCCGAAATCATGGTCGCTCACATCCACCCTTCGGAACTGTCCGCCAATCTTTATCGTCTGCCTTCCAAAAGTTTTCGACAAATCATCGGAGACCTGCACCTGTGTCGTGCTCCGCCCCTGCGGATTGACGCAACCTCGCCCCCCGAGAAGCAGCGGGAATCCCGGCCCAATGGGAGGATTCGCGCACGGATTTGGCCCGGCGGTGTTAAAGAATGTGCCGTCCGCGAGTCCCAACGTCGTCGGGAATGTGCCTCCCGTGGCGTTGGCAGTGTTGAACACGGCTGAATACCATTGCCCGGCGAGTAGAAACTGGTTCGCCGTTGACGGCCCAAATGCGTGCGTCCATTCTAACTGTCCCTGATCTTCCGGTTGTGAACTCTGCACGTTGAATGCGGAATTAATCGGGTCCGTGTAAGTGGCCTGCGTGCCCATGTCGCGTTGGTACCGGACGAATACGCGATCATTTGGCCCGGCGATGTAGTCAACGCGTCCGGCGAACTGCATCTCATGCGTAAAATTTCTCGCCGAGGCGCGGAAGCCCAGCGCGCACGGCTGTGCGCCGGAGCCGAAAAACAGCGGATTCTGATTGAACGCCCCGCATCCATCTCCCGTCGGGACCACTTGATTGTTGACGTCCGTGAATTGCCCCGGAAACTGATTATCCAGTGCGCTGTTGGCGTTGGGCGCGTTATTCAGATTGCCGAAAATCGCTCCCTGATAGAAATTTGCCACGTCGGGACGCCCGCTATTTTGCAGATTCGTTATCGTGGCCGTTTCGAATTGCGGACTCGGCAGCACCACCAGCGGGCTCGTCGGAATCAACACCCGCAGCCCCTCGGTGTTGAAAAAGAAAAACAGTTTGTCTTTTTTCAGCGGCCCGCCCAGCGACGCCGACCATTGATGCGCCGTGTCGAACGGCCTCGCAGTCGCCGTGGCGTTATTGAAGAAATCGTTTGCATTGAGAATGCGGCTGTTCCACCCATAGTTCACATTCCCGTGGACTCTATTCCCCCCCGAACTGGTCACGTAGTTAATCGTCGCGCCCGCGAATTCTCCGTAATTCCCCGTGTACCCGTTGCTCACGATATTCACTTCCTGAACTTCATTCGTGCCCAGCAGCAATCGAGTCGCGCCGGAATTGTTGATATTCACAAACGGCTCGTTGTCGGTCATTCCATTCAGGCTGAACCGGTTCGACGTCGCCGGCATGCCGTAGTTTGAAAAATTTCCCGTTCCACCTTGCGTATTCATGATCGTTCCGGGAGCAAGCTGCGCAAGATACGTCATGTCATTGCCCGGATTGGGCACTTGCTGAACTTGCTGGTGGGTCAGCGTGATGTCCAGGTTGCCGTTTTCTCTTTCGATCAGCGATGGTCCCACGCGCTCGGTCGGAAGCTTTGCTTTCACGCTCAATTCGAAGTCAACCATCACCGGTTGGCCCAGCGGGACCGTCACTTCCTTGCTGGCCGCTTGAAAACCAGTCATTGTTACGGTCACCGTGTACGATCCGGGATCGAGCAATCCGAACTGGTACGTTCCCGTGTCACTTGTCGTCGTGGTTTGCGTCGTGCCCTTCGCACCGCTGGTCAAGGTCACTGTGGCATTCGGCACCACGGCATTCTTCGGATTCGTCACCACGCCGGCGATGCCTCCGGTCGTCATGGTCTGGGCGGCGACGCGCCTGAAACTAAACGCAAGCGCCATCAGCAGCGCGAAGACCACGAACAGCGAGCGTTTCAAACTCATTAATTCCTCCATCGATTTTTGATTGCGGAGCGAGCTGCGGAATATATTGTCCGAGTCGGACGCCCAATTCCCCCGGTATCCCGCAATTGCCAGTGGCGAGCGCGCTGTATGCGCGATGCAGTCTACATCACTCGCTCAGATCAGCCCGTTTCACGATCCATAAGTTTAAGCGAACACGCGAACCTTACCTACGAGATTTTCAAGAATGAACTACTGAGGATGCTCATCCGCGAGGGATGGTTGCAGCGGGGAATCGGTCAAAAATCCTGGGCAGGTCGTTTTGTTCAATTCCAAAATAATCGCGCGGTCAAGGATCAAGAAGAGCCGAAAATGGCCCCGAGGGACGTTCTCCGGCTCCTCTCTCCTCTACTTTCGCTGCGACGGATCGCTACAGCGTTTGTAGAAAATGAACCAGGTCGCGCTTTTCCTGTCGCGTCAGGTGCATCTGGAACCGCACGTTATAAAAGTCCACCACTTCGTCCAGCGTCGCCGCCGAACCATTGTGGAAGAACGGAGCGCGCGCCGCGAGCCCTCGCAGAATCGGCCCCTTCCCTCTTCCCACATCGCTGCATAATCCACTGTTGGGGTTTAGCGCCTTGCCGGGATCGGAAGTATATGTGACTTCGCCGGAATTCGGCCCCTGGTTGCAAACAATCTGGAACACAGGCATGTCCGGCATGGAGAGCTCGCTGACCGCCGCCTGAATCGTGGGATCCGTTTCGTAATTCACCGTGCGGCTGGTGCCAATTTCGAGCGGCACCGGTAGAGAATGGTTTCCGACGTTTGGTGTATCGTGGCAGGTTGTGCATGTGCCCGTAAGCGATGGTTGATTGAGCGCGTCGTTGAGCCCTCGAACTCCTGTGATCGTCAGTGCGTGCGTATTGAAAATTTGCTCGCCGCGCGCAATCGAACGCCGCTCCGGATCGCC
>DATEHB010000104.1:0-18051 GCA_035279805.1 Candidatus Acidiferrales bacterium | reverse complement strand
CGGCGCGCGGGCGGAAGGCGACCGGCGTGGACTCTGATATCAAGAGTTCGAACCTAAAGCGTTTGCGGCGCATCGAAGGGCAAGTGCGCGGGCTTGAAAAGATGGTCGAAGCGGATCGCTACTGCCCGGATATTCTTGTGCAGATTTCGTCGGCGCAGGAAGCGCTGCGAGCTGTGGGGCGCAATTTGATGCGAAATCATCTTCGCCACTGCGCGACGCAAGCGATACGAAAAGGCACTCGGGCTCACGCGGAAGCGACTTATGATGAGTTGCTCGAATTGATTTACCGGTATTCGCGCTGAGGCTAAGAAAGAGACGATTCAGATGAGAGCGCAGTCGCAGCGACATTTGCATGGATTATGGCGTGGAAGTGCTCCATTCATTTTTGCGTGCGTGGGCGCTTTTTTTCTGTCTGCGCCAATGGCAAGCGCAAATCCAAGCTGCTTTGCGCGCGAGATGACGCCTTCAGAATGCGCCGTAGCGTGCATCGCGAAATCCGCCGCGATGACGCTGGATCGAGCGAATGCGGAAAATACAGTTTCCGCGAACCAGCAGATTCCGATGCAGGGGATGAAGGGCATGACTATGACGTCGAATGCGGCGGCGAGACTTCTAATGAATGAAGCGTCGGGCACGAGCATGAATCCCATGTCATCAACTATGCCGATGCGCATGATGAGCGGCGGGAAATGGAATTTTGGATTCATGGCGAATGGATTTATCACTGATACGCAGCAGTCGGGCCCGCGCGGCGGGGACAAATTCTATTCGACGAACGCTTTTATGGGATCGGCGGAGCACGCGATTGGTGAGGGCAGCGTTCTGTTTGACGTGATGCTGAGCGCGGAGCCTGCCACGATCACAGACCGCCGTTATCCGCTGCTGTTTCAAACGGGCGAGGTGGCTTTCGGCAAGCGCATCGAGAACGGGCAGCATCCGCACAATTTGGTGATGGCGATTGGGCTTCATTATGCGCGACCCGCCGGCGAGAACACCGTATTCGAGGCTTATTTTGCGCCCGTCGGCGATCCTGCCCTCGGGCCTGTGGCGTTTCCGCATCGTGATTCGGCTGCCGAGCTTCCCGAGGCGCCGATTGGACATCATTGGGAGGACTCGAGCCATATCGCATACGAGGTCGCCACAGTGGGCGTGAAGCACAAAATTGCGCGGCTCGAAGTCAGCGGCTTTCATGGAGCGGAGCCGAATGAGAACCGCTGGAATATTGCCGCGGGCGCAATGGATTCCTGGGCAGCGCGTTTTTCGATCTTCCCAACGTCCAACTGGGCTGCGCAGGTTTCGGCGGGGCGATTGACGCATCCGGAAGCGCTCGAACCGGGCGACGTGGTGCGCGCGACAGCTTCTGTTTCGTATTCGCGTCCGGTGGGCGGAGCAAGTTGGGCGACGAGTTTTATCTTCGGGCGGAATCACAGCACGGCGACGGGCCGGGGAACCAATGCGTTTCTGCTGGAATCGGTAATTCCCTTTCGCGAGAAGAATTACTTCACGGGCCGCTGGGAGATAGTCGACAAGAACGAGCTTTTCGCCGCGGAGCCTGCCATCGAGCAGCAACTCGCGAGCACCGTTGGCGACACGTTCCGAATTGGCGCGTATACGCTGGGCTACACGCGATATGTGCACCTATGGCCGCCGATCGAGACTGGCTTCGGTGCGAATTTTTCGACATACACGATGCCGTCTACAATCACTCCGTTCTATGGAGAGCATCCGTTTGGCGTGAATATGTATTTGCATTTCCGTTTGAAGCCGAAGAACCAATGAACCAGGAGAAATCCAGTTCTGCAACGGCAAGCGCGGCACAGCTTGTCACCGATCCCGTATGCGGAATGAAGGTGGATCCCGCGCGGGCCAAGGCAAGCCGCGAGTATCGCGGCACGAAATATTATTTCTGTTGCAATGGCTGCGCGGAGAAATTCGCGGCCGCTCCGGACAAATACCTCGGCGGACAAACGCAGACCTTGCCCGAGGAACCGCTTCACGCGATTCAGTTCCCCGCTATCGCAACGCCCGCGGCGCCCGCGGCATTACAGAGCGCACACGAAGTTCATCAGGCGGCGAGGCAAAGCTACGTGTGTCCGATGGATGCGGACGTTCATGCTTCTAAACCGGGCGCGTGCCCGAAATGTGGAATGGCTCTCGAACCTTTGATTGCGCAGGCTCCTGCAACGAGAACCGAATATACGTGTCCGATGCATCCGGAAATCGTGCGCGCCGAGCCGGGCGCTTGCTCGATTTGCGGCATGGCGCTGGAGCCACGCACGGTTGCCGGAGAAGAAAAAACAAGCCCAGAACTTGCGGCGATGACGGGACGATTCTGGGCGAGCGTGATACTGACGGCTCCGCTGATTTTCATTGCGATGGCTGGGCACATGTTTTTGCGCGGAGTAATTTCCGCCGGCGCGCAGACCTGGACCGAACTGGCTCTTGCAACGCCGGTGGTGCTTTGGGGAGGATGGCCCTTCTTCCGGCTCGGATGGGCGTCGATTCGAAATCGCAGCTTGAATATGTTCACGCTGATCGCGTTGGGAACGGGCACTGCTTATTTTTACAGCCTGATTGCCGTACTTTTTCCGGGAATTTTTCCGGCTGGATTTCGCGGAGACGGAGGCCGCGTTCCCGTTTATTTCGAGGCGGCAGCTGCGATCACCACTCTGGTGCTGCTGGGGCAAGTGCTGGAACTGCGCGCGCGGCAGCGAACGGGCGGCGCAATTCGCGCACTTTTGCAGCTAGCGCCCACGACCGCGCGGCTGGTTTCCGCGAGTGGCGAGGAAAAGGATGTGGGCCTCGAAGTGGTGAAACGCGGCGACCGCCTGCGGGTGCGGCCGGGCGAGAAAATCCCAGTGGATGGCGAAGTAGTTGAAGGCTCAAGCTCGGTAGACGAGTCGATGGTGACCGGCGAGCCGATCCCGGTGGAAAAATCGGCCGGCGCGCGCGTCACCGGCGGGACGGTCAACGGGACCGGAAGTTTTTTGATGCGGGCGGAGCGCGTGGGGAGCGAGACGCTGCTGGCGCGCATCGTGCAAATGGTCAGCGCGGCACAACGCACACGCGCGCCGATTCAACGGCTTGCCGACGTGGTTGCGTCGTACTTCGTTCCGACCGTTATCGTCGTCGCGGCGCTTGCATTCGTAGCTTGGGCGGTTTTCGGACCGCCGCCAAGGCTGGCTCATGCGCTGGTGAACGCCGTTGCGGTGCTGATCATTGCGTGTCCGTGCGCGCTTGGGTTGGCTACGCCGATGGCGATCATGGTGGGCACAGGGCGCGGCGCAACGGCGGGAGTGTTGATCAAGAATGCGGAAGCTCTCGAGACGCTTGAAAAAATTGACACGCTTGTCTTCGACAAGACCGGCACGTTGACGGAAGGCAAACCACAGGTCGCTGCAATCGAGACTGTGGCAGGGCGGTCAGCACAAGATGTGTTGCGATTCGCGGCGAGCATCGAGCAAGGCAGCGAGCATCCCCTCGCGGCGGCGATTCTTGCTGAAGCGGCGCGGCAGTTCGTGAAACCCGCGGCGGCCAATGAATTTCGCTCGCTGACCGGGAAAGGGATTACAGGACGCGTGGACGGTCATGAAGTCGCAGTTGGTAATCAGACGCTGCTCAGTGAAATCGGAATCGCGAAAATCACGCTGAACGAGCGAGCAGCGGCGTTGCGCGGCGATGGCGAGACCGTGGTTCACGTAGCTGTTGACGGAGCGGAAGCCGGACTGATTGCCATAGCGGATCCGCTGAAGCAATCCACGCCAGAGGCGATTGCGCAGCTTCGCGCGGAGGGATTGCGACTGGTGATGTTGACCGGGGACAGCCGGGCCACGGCCGAGAGCGTTGCGCGCAAGCTTGGAGTTGGTGAAGTGATTGCCGAGGTGTTGCCCGAGAACAAAGGGGAAATCGTGCAACGGCTGAAGGCAGAGAACCGGCGAGTTGCGATGGCGGGCGATGGGATCAATGACGCACCTGCGCTGGCGGCGGCTGACGTCGGCATCGCGATGGGCGCGGGCACAGACGTGGCCATCGAGTCAGCCGGAATCACACTGGTGCATGGCGACCTGCGCGCCATTGTGCGCGCGCGACGGCTGAGCCGGGCCACTATGCGCAACATTCGCCAGAACCTCGCTTTCGCATTTGGCTACAACATACTTGGCGTGCCCATCGCTGCCGGAGTGCTTTATCCGTTCTTTGGCTTGCTGCTGAGTCCCATTATCGCCAGCGCGGCGATGACGTTTAGTTCCGTCTCTGTAATCACAAACGCGCTGCGGTTGCGGCACGTAGAGCTGTAGTGCACGATGCTTAGACTGCCCACGGTCTCCGCCCTTGAAGCAATGCTATAATTCGCGCATGACATTCATGACCATGACCTATGAACTGCAAGCGCCGCTGAAGCACGAGCAGTTGCGCGCGCTCGCGTCATTCGCGAACACCTACGGGCTGCAGAAATTTCGCATCGACGAGAAGAAGAACTGGCTCCATTTCGACTATGATGCTTCGCGCCTGAAGGAAACGGAAGTCGAGCACGTGCTGCGAATGGCGAAGATACCGGTGGTAGGAAGAGTTTCCGCGAACTAGCAGCGTGTTGGAAAGCTTTGCTGAAGTGTTTCCGGGCAACGAGACGAAAGGAAGAGGGGCCACCGCTTGGGATCGGCAGCCCCGAAAGTCGCGCTCCGGTGACCCGGCCTAGGCGAGACCGAGTCAGGGGTCATCCATCCTAGCTTCCCTCTCAGAGGCAGGTGGGAACGTTTCTCGCCACTCCGTGACCGAGCCCCTTCCTCCTCTGCCACAGTGTGATGAGTTACGTTTTGGAACGCGACCCATGCTCGCCAAATGCACGCGTGCTGCCACAGAAAGAGGGCGCGATGCGATTTGTTTTTGTTGAGGCCAAACAGGTTGCGTATAGGAAGAGACGAAGTGTGAAGATTAGCTGAACCAATTCGGGATGCGAATCTCTCTTTGAAACTCGGTTTACTGTTGAAGCTAACTGCCAATTTTGATCTTCCTGTTCGCCAGGATTTGCCGCTTGCGCGCAGATAACACTTTCCAGCACTCTTAATCAATCGCTATGCAGACTCTCATTGGCTTTCTGGTGGCGCACGGCTACGTGGTTCTGTTCGTGTGGGTATTGCTTGAACAGGGTGGGCTGCCGATTCCGTCGATTCCGGTTTTATTGGCGGCGGGCGCATTGGCAGGAGCAGGAAGGTTGAATCTGGCTTTGTGCTTAGCCACGCCGGTGATTGCCGCGACGACCAGCGACCTCTGCTGGTATGAAATCGGCAAGCGGAAAGGGGGAAGCGTACTGAACTGGATCTGCCGGATTTCGATCGAGCCTGATTCATGCGCGCGGCGGACAGAAGATCTCTATGCGCGGCTGGGCGCAAAATCTTTGCTGATTGCGAAATTCATACCGGGGCTTTCGAGCGTGGCGCCCCCGCTTGCGGGAATCTTTCGCATGCGCTTCTCGCGCTTCCTGATATATGACGCATGCGGAGGATTGTTATGGACGGCAACGTTCACGGGATTAGGTTTTGCGTTTTCCAGTGAGCTTGAGCGCATGGCGCGATACGCAATGAGATTGGGCGAGATGCTGGTCGTGCTGACACTGGGGGCGCTCGTTGCATACATTCTGTACAAATACACGCAGCGCCGGCGATTCCTGCGAGACTTGCGCGTTGCGCGGATTACACCCGAAGAGTTGAAAAGCATGCTTGATGCCGGCGAAAACATTCAGATTGTCGATTTGCGGCACTCGGTGGAATTTGAAGCGGACCCGTTGACGATCCCCGGGGCTTTGCGCCTTGACCCGAAGGAGATCGAACAACGGCAGCAGGAGATTCCACGCGACCGCGACGTGGTGCTCTACTGCACTTGACCCAATGAGGCGACCAGCGCCCGTGTGGCGCTGCTCCTGAGAAGGCAAGGGATCACGCGCGTGCGGCCGCTCGCGGGGGGATTCGCAGCGTGGCAGAAAAGCGGTTTTCCGATTCAGGATCACTCGGGAGAGCAAGAGGCGCGAGAGTCTGGTGCAAATTTGAGGGCGTCGGCATGAAATTGCGAAATAAAAGGTGCGAATTGGCCCGGATTAGGAATCCAGATGGGCCGTTCGGCTTGTACTCATAATAGTTCAGCCCCATAATAAGAGGCAGGACTGGAAATCGCATGCGTATGAATCGCCTAAATGTTATTGGGTCGGCGGTGCTGATTGCACTGGCGGCAACGACGGCTTTTTTTGTGCTTCGCGCCCTGGCTGCCGCACGGCCACACGCTGCCCGTAGCCGTCCTGCCGTGCCAGCGGAAAAGCCGAATGCTCAAACTCAGAATGTGCCCGTGCTTTACTTTGCAAAAGATCCTGAGGCCGTTCCCCCGTTCCTGGTGCGGGATCTTTCCGGCAACGTGGTCTCGACCGCTGCGCTGAAAGGCAAAGTTGTGCTCTTGAATTTCTGGGCCACATGGTGCGGACCCTGCCGCGAAGAAATTCCTGAAATGGTCAAGCTGCAGGCGCAATACAAAGACACTCTCCAAGTGATTGGTGCGTCGGAAGACGAAACACCTCCGGCGCAAGTCGCAAAATTCGCGCAGAAGGCCGGAATCAATTATCCCGTGATTATGGCGAGCCCACAGCTCGAACGTGAATACGGCGGAGTTGCCGCGCTGCCGACGACGTTTGTGATCAATGCGGACGGCCGCGTGGTGCAGAAGAACGTGGGAGTGTATCCGTTCGAGTTTTACGACATGGAAGTGCGATCGCTGATGGGCATACCGGTTACGGCGCGCATCGAAACATTCAAAGACACAGGCCAGATCTTCCTGAAAAATGCCGCCCATGCGTCCGAATTGCCGGGTGTGAGCTTTGCAGGTTTGACGGCGGCGCAGAAGAGAATCGCGCTGCACCGTTTGAACGCGAGAAGTTGCACCTGCCGCTGCAAGTTGACGCTGGCCGAATGCCGCATCAACGATACCACCTGCCCCATCAGCAGCGGCATTGCGAATAAAATCGTTCGCGAGGTCGCATCCGGGAAATCTGAAACAAACGCGTCTCCCGTCAAGACAAGCCCAACGAGCCGGCAGTAAAACTTCTCCGCTCAGATTAAATTCATTGGCTCGTGGGATTGTAATTTTCTAGAAAAATTTCCTACGAAGCGTTTGACTGACCATCATCCGCGGTCTATTCTTAAGCGTTCGCTGTTTGAACAAGAAGCAGAACAGATTCGAGGCGCTCTTGCTACATCTCCTCTATGCGGTTATCGCTGTGGTTGTGGCCGTCCAATTGTCTTCATTTTCCACCAGCATTTATCTGCATCGAACGCTCGCGCATCGCGGCGTCTACCTAAGCCCTGTCGTCGCGTTTCCGATGAGGTTGCAGCTCTGGCTGTGGACCGGAATCAACACAAAGGAATGGGTGGCGGTGCACCGGAAACATCATCGCCACACGGATGTCGAAGGCGATCCTCATAGTCCAGTTCTGGAGGGACTGTGGCGCATTCTGCTCGGGAACGTTTATTACTATGCGCGCGAGGCAAAACAGCCTGAGACGCTGGCGACGTTCGCGCCCGACGTTGGCAACGGGTGGCTGGACCGCCATATTTTCGGCTTTGGGCTTGCGGGCGTGATCACGGGCATTGCAATTTTCATGCTGCTGCTCGGGCCAGTCTGGGGGGGTCTTGCATACCTCGTGCAGGCAGCGACCTACATTTTCCTGAATGCTGTAATCAACGGCGCGAATCACGCGTTTGGCAAACGTAATTTCGATAACACCGCGACGAACCTGGGTTTCATCGCGCTGATAACCGCAGGCGAAGGCTGGCACAATAATCATCACGCATACCCGACATCGGCGCGGTTCAGCGTGTTTCGCGGCGAATTCGATCCCTCGTGGCCGGTGCTGAAATTATTGACGTGGATGCATCTCGCGCGCCCCCTCAAACTCGCGCCGAGAATGGAGTAGACGTCTCGTCCTGAAATGGCAGGCTGGAATCCCGAGCAGTATCTGAAATTCTCCGAAGAAAGAACGCAACCTTGCCGCGACCTCGCTGTACGGGTCACCGTCCCCAACGTTCGCCATGTGATTGACCTCGGATGCGGCCCCGGCAACAGTACACAAGTGCTTGCGGAACGATGGCCGGATGCGGAGATCACGGGCCTCGACAGCGCCGCCGAAATGATTAACGCGGCAATCCAGACGCATCCACGGGGACGATGGATCGTCGGCGATATCGTGAAGTGGGCCGGAGAAGAAGAGCAGCAGTTCGATGTCGTTTTCTCGAGTGCAGCGCTTCAATGGCTTCCGGACCACGCCACTCTTTGCCCCAAACTTTTCGCGCGCGTCGGAACAGGCGGCGCTTTTGCCTTTCAAATTCCCAGCCGCTTCGACCGGCCTGCGTTTCGGCTGCTGCGTGAAATGGCGGCCGCGATTGCGTGGCGAAAGTGGTTTCCGACCGGGCGAGTACGGAACTGGAACGCGCACGAATCAGATTTTTACTACGACCTGCTCGCACCGCTTGCTCAGCGCGTCGATTTCTGGCAGACAGAGTATTTTCACGTGCTCCCGAATGCCGAGGCGATTGTGGAGTGGTATAAGAGCACGGGGATGCGGCCGTACCTGCAGGCGATTGAAGACGACGCGGACCGCGAACGCTTCACAGCAGAATACGTTGAAAAAATCCGCGTTGCTTATCCGCCGAGGCCGGATGGACGCATTCTATTTCCGTTCCTGCGAATATTTCTGATCGCCTACCGCTAGCCGTGATTCTTATCCAGTTCTCTTTGCTCTATGCCGGGAGCTTTGGATGCTGTAAGTGAAATTTCGTTGCCTCCTGATAGGCGCGCCCGAATGCCAGCAACTTTTCTTCTCCGTAGAGCGGCGCGAGGAAAGTGATGCTCACGGGAGTGCCGGGACCGCCGTAATTGCCGACCCTCCCGTCTTTGCCTTTAACCGCGGGCGGAGCGTCATCTCCGCGAAAGCCATTCGGCAAAATCAGCGCCGGATGGCCAGTGAGATTCGTCACGGTCAACTGCTCGCCACTGGTGGGCGCAACAATCACGTCATAGCCCTCGAATGCTTTGGCGACGCCCTGCATCGCCAGAAATTTCGCGCGATTCGCTTGGACATACTCCACGGCGGGAACGAAGCGCGCAACGCGGAATGAATTTGCCCAGCCTCCCGCGGTGTGGTCTTTAAGAAGCTTGTCGCGGCCCGTGCGCGTCAACTCATCGAATGCCGCCGCGGCTTCAACGTCGAGGATCGTCACCATCGGCTGATACGGCAGCTTGGGCAATTCGATCGGCGTCATCTTCACGCCCATGCCGCGCAATTTTTGCAACGCCGCGTCGTTAAATTTTTGATCGTATTCCGCCGAAGCAAGGATCTGCTGCTTCTCCGCGTCAGTGACGCTGCGAAAATTCTTTACGCGTTCTTCGAGTGCGGCGCGATCGAACTTGAATTCCGATTCGAGGAAGCCTATGCGGAATTTCCGCCAGTCCTGGTGAGCGTTCCAACTGAACGCGGCAGAGCGCACCGAGCGGTCTTCGCCATCGGGGCCGTGAATTGCATCGAGCGCGAGCGCGCAATCTTCCACCGCGCGGCAAATTGGGCCGAGTTTGTCCTGACTCCATGAGAGAGCCATGGCGCCGGTGCGCGGCACGTGGCCGAACGTGGGACGCAGCCCCGTGCAGCCGCAGCGGGTGCTGGGAGATGAAATCGAGCCGAGTGTTTCGGAGCCAATCGCGAATCCGACGCAACCTGCAGCCGTCGCGGATGATGGTCCGGCGGAAGAACCACTCGAGCCCTGATCCGGATTCCAAGGATTGCGCGTGACGCCTCCGAACCAGTGATCGCCGTTCGCAAGCGCGCCGAGCGTGAGCTTGGCGAGAAGCACCGCGCCCGCAGCGTCGAGGCGCTTGACGACTGTGGCATCCTCGTCGATGGTTTGGTCTTTGTAAGGCTCGGCGCCCCACGTGGTGGGATAGCCTTTGACCGCGAGCAAATCCTTCGCGCCCCAGGGAATCCCGTGAAGCGGGCCGCGATATCTTCCTGCAGCGATGTCACGGTCGGCTTCCTTAGCTTGGGCGAGTGCACGATCTTCCGTAAGCGTGACGACGAAATGAAGCAGCGGGTCATAGCGCTTCAGGCGCGACAAATACATTTGCGCCAGCGCCACAGACGAAACTTTCTTCGTGCGTATCATTTCTGCGAGATCGCGAACCGTCGCGAACGCGATTTCCTCCAAATTCTTTGGCACGTTGCGTGTTGCCATGGTGGGCGCAGCCGACATTTGCAGCGGGCGTTTAATTTGTTCGAAATGCGCGTTCGTGGTCGTCAACGGATCAAAGACCATCGCGGGCTGCACGCCATTCGCCATGTGGAGCGCGTAAATCTGGTCGTACCCCTTGGTCGCGTTCTGGAGATTGCGCAGCATCATCTCGCGATCTTCGTCGGGAATCGGCACATCGGCGATGGTGGCCGCATCGCTGATCATCTCTACCGTAATTTTCTTCGGCTCGCCTTCGGCCATGGCCCAGAGCACTCCCGGAAAGAGCGTCCCAGCAACTCCAAACTTAGAGCAAGCGGTCAGAAAGCTGCGGCGGTCGATTGTGGACTTTGGTTCTGCGATTGGCATGTGTGTTGGCCTCGGCGAGATCGAGTTCGTTCAGGTGCTTCCGCATTGGGCGTCGCTGATCCCGGCGGCGCATTGTCCAACCGCGTGCGCCGTGAGTCAAGCCCCGGCGTTGATCTTGAAAGTGGAGGAGCCATAAGTCTTACTGAACTTCGAGTTCCAACGTTGCGGTCTTCTTGTGCCCGGAGGAATCTGATGCGGTTAACGTGTAGGTGGTCGTTTTCCGGGGAGAGACTTCAACGCAGCGATTGAGGGAAGGCCAAACGCCTTCGGATCCCTTTGGTTCGAGGGTGACGGATTTTGCGTTCGATACACCGTAACAGAGCGCAGCCGAATCTCCGCGGCGAATCGCGCCAGGCGCGGCGTAGAAATTGAGAATTTTGAAATCATTCCCGCCAAAATCCTCGACGAGCTGCTGGGCTTTTGCGCGCTTCGCCTCCGCGACTTTTTGTTCGATGTCGCGATTTTCCTGCCAGCGCGAATAGAAAATGCCAGCGACGATCAAAATCGCAATGACGACAATAATCCAGGAGAATTTGAAAATCGTGCGGGCGACTGACTTCGCATCATCTGAATCGGGCGACATGCGCGCTGTCCTCTCGACTGGATCAGTTCATCGTTAATACTTGACGTTCGTTGCGCGGCCCTGAGTTTCGTCGCCGAGCCAAATGTACAGAATGGAGTGCGGAGAAGGCGGCGGCCAGGACATCCTGATTTTCAGCGTTTGTTGCTCAGGTTCGCCAGGAACTGGAGTGGGAATGCTCTGCACCGGTATTCCGTGCTTCGCGTCCCATCCGGTCATTGTGATGGCCTGAAGATCTTCGCCTGTCAATGTGCCAGCGTAAAGAGTAGGGCCCAGAGTCTCGTCAGTAACCGCGAATTTTTCGATTCGCGGCAGCCGAACAATAAGGCCAAGCGCATAGGGATCCGACGTACCGGCCGTTTGGCTGGTTAAAGTCGTCATCAGCAAGCATCCAGACTGACCGACGTTGCCAGGATTCAACGACAAAAATATCGAGTGTTCGCCGGCAAAGTCCAATTCGTCCGAGCCGTTTCGTTCGCCCGGCGAAAGCGTCAAGTCGCGCTTTGTGTCCTCGGGTGCGCTGCAGGCGAGATGCAGGGTGGAACGCGGGTCGACGTTTTGCGCGTTAATCGCGAAGCTGACGGCGGAGTTGGCGGGAATTTCGCCTTCACGAAGCGCAACGCTGGATGCGGAGGCAAAGGATTTTCTTACACTCACGATTTTGGGACGAGGGCCCACCACTTCTAATACGTCTGGAACGTCGAGTGGTTCCTGAATCCCGTCGATAAACATCTTGGCGCTGATGCGCGCACCTTTGTGCGCTTTTGGATTGACCTTGAGGGTTGCCTGGCGCTCGGTGAGACCCGTGATTCGCGTGGCGACCGGCACAAGTTCCCACGACGCATCGGCGCTTGTGATTTTCTCGATGCGATCGAGATCCGTCCCCCGCAGACTTACGATTTGCTCCGGCTGTCCAAGATTGACCCGCAACGGCAAGTGATTGAGGGTGGGATTCGGCGGATGCACCGTCACAGGGATATCGTGCGTTTTGCCGTTCAGCTGGCTCAAGCGCAAAAAATAGGAGCCGGATTGCAGATGGCTCGTGTCGATGGTTACTGTCATGGTCTGGGCCCGGCTCGAGTGACCGGCATCGGGGAGGTTGTATCGAACATGCGCAAGAGGCGCGAGATTTTCGGAGTTCATCAGGGTGACGTTGCTTAGAAATTCGAAGTCCGCGCCCGTGAGCTCCAGATCAACTGGGCCATTCCCTGTGACGAAATGATCCGCAGAATAGGAAGAGAGCTTCACGCTGGAATAATCGGCGAAGTTGAGCACATCGACAGAACCTCGTACCACGAGCGGAGTCCAATCCCATTTCGCGGCCAGACGATATTGGCCTGCGGGAAGTTCGACGTGCGTAAGATCGAGGATCAGTGAATCCGCTTGAGGCCCGATATTGACTTTCAGGGGAACGGCAACATCCTTCGCTGCTGAAACCAAATGCCAATCGCGCACGCGAGCCAGGAGTCTCAGTTGAGAGACGCTGGCGCACGAGACGTCAATCGCTGAAATCCATTTCGTTGGTATACGCACCGGCTTCAGCAACGAGACGGATGGTGGCGTGGCATCCGGAATCGGAAGCATCCAGAGATATGCGATTCGAACGTGACTCGACGGCTGCGATGGCTGCTTGCTGGTACAGAGGTTCATGCCTCTCGAGGGCACAGGCTCCGCAAATGCAGCTCGGAATTCCGCGCGAGGGAAAAAAGTAGCATGCAATTCTTCAAAGAGACTTGCGCCGCCCGCTGCCAGAAGAACTTGGGGGCCAAAGAAAAACGACGCGGCCGAAGCGGCCAAACCGGTCGACTGTTGAGCGATTGTGGGCCGGGGCGGGTTAGCCGAAAATGCCGGCAGCACAGCATGGAGAAGCTGCGCGGCTTGCTGGTCCGGCGGCGTGCTGGCGTTGAGAGCCGGCAATGCCACGCCATATTGCGAAGAAAAATGGTTCAACATAGATTGAAAATTCGTGCTGCCGGGCGTGGACTGTTCGTATGTCGAAAGCGTCTGGACGAGAGCCTCGACTTTCGAAGTTTGCTCAACATAGTCGCTGAGCTTAAAAACAAGATCTGGATTCTTTTTGACGAACGAATTGATTTTGTGAACGTCGAGGCCCTGCGGACCAAACACGAGGCCGACCACGGAGGCATGCATCGAAACGCGCCATTCGGCCACGGCATTTGCAGGCTTGACTTCGAGAACATCCACGTGACCTGAAGTGTCTGTGGAAAGCGGCGCCAGGAGAACCGCGACCTTGGCCTTGCCTTTCAGGCTCGCGGGCAGATTAACGGGTTCGTATTTCAATTTGTCGCCCGGCGCAATCGAATTTACGGAACTCAACGGAAGGGCAACGCCGCCGGCGGGCGGCTCAACCAGAAGCTTGAAACTGCCGACCGTCATGCTTCCCGGACAGGATTGAGTGACGTTTGCCCGGGAAGGCGAAATTCCGATGATCAAAACGAGAACGCCTAGAACAATTCCCCGCATCTCAGAGTTCCCTCGCTAGAAGGTTTTGTCGTTATCTGACGAAAATTATTCCTACGGAGCTCACAGCGATTCGATTCGCGCATGTGCAGGTGAGTTGTCCCGAACTTCAAAGCGATGTGTGCAACGCACTCCATGTGCGGCAGCGTGGAAATAGCAGGAAAAAATCGCGGTAAAACGCGAGAGCTCTAGGGAGCTGCTGCCGCGGGCGCTTTAGGCGCGTGCATCGGAAACTTTTGAGTTCTCAGCTTTCCAGAGGCGGAAGCCACCACGAAACGCGTTACGGTTGTCTCCCGGTTCCGCGCCGGGAGGCAATTTCTTCAATTTTTTTAAATTTCCGCCGCCAATTACGACGTAATCAGGTTCGAGCGCGACCTTGAGACGCTCGACAATATCCGCAACGTGGCGGCGCCATTTCTTCTTCCCTGAATGTTTAAGACCGCGCAAGCCTATGTAGTCTTCATACGTGCGGCCTTTCTTGTACGGCAAATGCGCGAGCTCCAGAGGCTGGACGGTTCCATCGACAATCATCGCCGAGCCGAGGCCCGTTCCCAGACCCAAGAAAAGCATGCGGCCGCCGTGATAGCTGCCGAGCGCTTGCATGGCCGCGTCGTTGATCAGTTTTGCCGGATGGCCGAGGGCCTTGCTGAAATGAAATCCCACCCATCCTTTGCCCAAATTACAGGGTTCATGCAATGGATGGCCCTGCACCACAGGACCCGGATAGCCGATAGAAATTACGTCATATTTCCAACCGCTGGTCAGCTTCTTCACGCCTTTGACCATCCGGGCGGGAGTCATCCGGGGGCCAGAGTTGATTTTCCGTTCTTCGCGCTCGCCCGTGGCGAGCACTTTGACGTGCGTTCCGCCAACGTCAATAACAAGGATTCGCAAACCGTGCGCAGGCTTGGTCGGTTTCACCCACATCTCCTTATCGAAGATTCCACATTCAATTATGACCTTTCAACGTTTGGCTGACAATAAACGTTCTCTGGAGCTTCAAAAAGTTCTGCCAGGGACCAGGTGGTTTGCCAGTGTCGCGGACGCTGGAGTAAGATGTCTTCCCCCGGACCCCTTTAAGAGTTCCCTATGGCGATCGGAGAAACAGAACTGTGAACGGCGAAGTTCAGAAAACCCAATCGACCGAGATTGGCTTAGCGCGATGGATGCAGCGCACAAGGAAGATGTGCAAGAAGGCGGGCAAGGAACTGAGCGCCAAGAATGTCCATGACTTGCGAACGGCGCTGCGGCGATGCCTGGCAATCGAGAGTGTTTTGGCGGAATGCGACCCGCATTCCGACTGGGAAAAGATGAAGCGCGCCGGCAAAAAGGTCTTGAGAAATCTGGGTGAACTGCGCGATTCGCAAGTGCTGCTTGAGTGGCTCGGAAAGCTGGAGATCGCCAGGGACGAATTGGGCGCCGCGCTAAGAATGGGAATCGAGCAGGAGCAGAAAGATCTGAAAGACACCGCTTTGAAGGCGCTCAATGATTTCGATCAGCAAAAATGGAAAACCTGGGAAGAGACTTTGACTCCGCGAGCAGCATTGGTGGTAACAGGCAGCCCGGCGGCGCAATACATCGCTCTGGAAAGATGGGAAGAAGGTTACCGCCGGCATCGGCTCGCGCTGCATAGCCATTCGAGGATTGGACACCACCGACTGCGAGTGGGAATAAAGAATTTTCGCTACACCGTCGAAAATTTCCTTCCGGACTTGAATGCAAGATGGGGCGACGACCTAAAGGGACTCCAGGACCTGTTGGGCGACGTGCATGATCTGGATGTGCTGTGGTCCCGAGTGATCCGAGTGAAGCCCGCGAGCGATCGCGCAAAGCTCACAGCCTGGAAGATGGCGATCGAACGCGAAAAAAGAGAGCGTCTTGCGGAGTACCGGTCGAGAGCGACAGGGAAAAATTCCGTTTGGCACGTCTGGCGAGCTGCGTTGCCTCAAGGTGAAAAGCTGGAGGAAGCTGCGGTAGCAAAGATGGGCGCTTGGGCTTCTTTTCAAACGCCTGAGTTCGCGCCTGTGCAGCATATTGCGGAGAGGGCCGTGGAGTTATACGACGCGCTGGTTGCGAACGGATTTGCGGCGGGGCTGCCGACGGCACGCGCGCGATGGGTTCTGCAGGCGGGGGCGCTGATGCAAGACGTCGGTATGAGCGAAGGAAACAAGGGGCATCACAAGGAATCGTACCGGTTAATTTGCAAGCAGTCCGTGCCGCTCGGATGGAAGCGAGCGGAACTCCAGTTAGCAGCGCTGGTCGCGCGCTATCACCGAAAGGCGCTGCCGCAAGCGAAGCATAAAGAATTCAGTGGCCTGCCGGCGGCGATGCAGCAGGCCACGCTCTTCCTGGCGGGCGTCGTGCGCCTTGCAAACTGCTTCGAGCAAGCGGCAAAGCCGATACGAAAAATGGATCTGCGCGAGACATCCGAAGGACTCACCCTTCGCGTGTATGGCTATGATGGGCAGGAGCCATTGCTATCGAAATTGGCCAATGCCAAGCACCTGCTTGAAATCGCTTGCCGCAAGCCAATCGTCATTTTACCCGGCACGACGGGCGCCGGACTTCGCCAAGTGGAAACCAGAGAAAAGACGTACGCAGCCTAATCACCTTTAACAAATTCTGCGCGTCGCGTCTGGCTCATCGGAACGTGCGCGAATTACGCATCACTTAGCGAGAAATCTGAGAGCCTTCGGCGAATAAATGGCGACGATCGAGCCCTGAGGCGGCGAAAACGTTTTAACTTCCAATGACGCCAAGCCTGCCTTCTTTAGCGATGTAAACGGAGAGCGGCCACCAATTGCGTACGCGATTACGTCGTCCAGGTTCGGAGCGTGCCCGACACAGACGAGTTCGTTGACCTTTATTCCCGACAACTCTTTGAATAGCTCCGCAGGTTTGGCTTCTGGCTTGAGCGCATCCGTATAGCGGAGTTTTTTCACCGGATAGCCCAACGCCTTGCAGGCGATCTCCGCGGTCTGTACAGCGCGCAAAAGAGGGCTGGTCAGGACGAGGCTGGGCTTGATTCCGAGCGCATGGAGGCCGCGCGCGGCGGCTTCTGTCTTAGAGACGCCCTTGGGTGTCAGGAAGCGATCTGCTTCTGGAGGTGAATCAGGATCATCACGATCAATCGCGATTCCATGGCGGAAGAGATGGACTCTCATGTGAGATTCCTTTTTATCTTTATCCTGGGCTTACATCAGGTCCAGTCGAATTCCGATTCCGCAGGACATTATGGCTAGATGAATACATGAATAACGATTCCGCGCAGCACGCGGACGTTACGCAGCTCGATGCGAGCGCGCGAGCGGCGCTTCAAGGCCGGATGCGGTTCGCGCGGTGCGAGCGCGGCCAAAGCGAATTTGCCTTCCAAATACTTCATCGAATAATTTTGCCGCGCGACGGCAGTCGCGAATCGGCAACGGTTTGCGGTCGCTTGAATACAAGCGAAGAAGAATTTCTTTCTTGCCGATGATTACGTCCACATTCTGCACCGCTCGACGGCGCTCCTTATCGAGAGCGATCGCTATGCGGAGTATGGCGGTGAGCGCGCGGACCTGCGCCCGGCGGCGCGGGCCAAGCGACGAATAAAGTTTGTGCTGCGGATCAGGATTCGCCTTGCCATGATAGCGGATCAAGCAGGCCACGAGGAGGCGGTCCGCCTCCGCCAGTCCGGGGATGTGCGCATGGCGAACGATGTATTCACCATGTTTGTGATGCGAGCTCGAATCGATTGCATAGCCAACATCATGCAATATGGCCGCTACTTCCAGCGGCAAGCGTAGCTCGTAGGGAAGGCCGTGAACGCGCGCGAACTGATCGAAAAGATAACCTGCCAGGCGGCGAACTTGTTCCGCGTGCGATGGCTCATAATGGAAACGCGCGGCGACACGGCGCGCTTCGCGGAGCAGCGGCTGAAAACGGGCAGCGTAGGCGCTTGCCGCCGCTCCAGAAAACTGGGACGACGCAAGATCCCACAGAATTCCTTCTTTGACGCCCACTCCCGGCACCAATAGGGATCGCAAATGAAGCCACTGAGCGAGAGTGGCGAAGACCACGGAAGCGATCCCGACCACTTCGGCGCGATCGCGGCGGAGATGCAGAGCGTCCATGCGCTCCGCGATATCGAGTCCCAAAATTCCCCACAGACGCTCGCGAAGAAGACGAAGATTGATTGTTGGGACTCCCGCAACGCGAGGGCCGGGAGCGATCCGGGCCAGCGCCTCCGCATTCCCTCCCGACGCGACGGCGATGGCTCCCGAGAGGTTCGGCGGTGCGGGCCAGACGCTTCGAAACAGTGAAAGGACGCGATGCTGCACACGCTCGAATTCATCTTCGCTGAGGGCGCCGTAAATTCCCAGCGTTTCC
>DATEHB010000103.1:0-8546 GCA_035279805.1 Candidatus Acidiferrales bacterium | reverse complement strand
CTCCGCGTTAACCTTGCTTTCAGATTTTTGCACATGCAAACTCGCACTGTGCGTATCGCCTCGCTTCTCCCGTCCGCCACGGAAATTCTTTACGCACTTGGCCTCGGTGATTCCGTCGTCGGCGTCACGCACGAATGCGATTTTCCTCCGGCGGCCGCCAGCAAGCCGCGGCTCATTCGCCCGCGCGTCGATCCCGCCGCGCTGCCCGCCGAACTCGACCGTCAGGTGCGCGCTCTCGTCAGCCGCGGCGAGAGCATCTACTCTGTCGATGACGTGCTGCTTCGCTCTCTTGCTCCTGATCTCATAATCACTCAGGATCTGTGCCACGTATGCGCCGCTTCGCCTGACGATCTCGCCGCCGCTCTCTCGCGCATGCCGTTCGCGCCCCAGGTTCTGTCGCTTCAACCGCAAACGCTCGCCGGAGTTTGGGATGACATCCGCAAAATCGGCGAAGCCGCTCGCCGCCTCCCGGAGGCAGATCGTCTCGCGTCGGATCTTGCTCGGCGCGTCGCGCAAACAGAAGCCGCCGTCAAAACCGCAGTCACACCCTCAATCTCGCGCCCGCGCGTCGTGTGTCTCGAATGGCTTGACCCGTTTTACGTCGGCGGACATTGGGTTCCGGAGATGGTCACGCTTGCAGGCGGCATCGATCTCTTCGGTCGTGCAGGCGCACCATCTTTTCGCGTGACTCACGAACAGGTCGTCCAAGCACGCCCCGAAGTCATTGTCGTCATGCAATGCGGCTACGGCGTCGCCCGCAATCGCGACGATTATCGCCGCACAAAATTTCCAACGGGATGGACTGATCTTCCTGCTGTCCGCTCCGGCCGCGTCTTCGCGGTGGATGCCAACAGTTATTTCTCTCGTTCAGGCCCACGCTTGGCCAACGGTCTAGCCATCCTCGCGCATTTGTTCCACCCGACGTCGTTCCATCAAGAATGCGCTCTTCCCGGCATTCCCGCGCACGCCTTCTGCCCAATTGAAATCAGTTGAATTGTCTTGCAATTTATCCGGGAGAGAATCGTTTACGCCAGCGCGCGTAAAAGATGAGTCCGACGAGCATCACACCAAGCCCCATCGTCGAACGCAGCGGCCTCTGCACTAGCGAATTCACCGTCAGCGCCAGCGCGCCAAGAATAAAAATCAGCGGCAGCACGGGATAGCCCCATGTGCGATATGGCCGCGGCATCGCCGGTTCCTTGACGCGCAGCACAATCACACCTGCAGTCTGCGCGGCATAAGAAATCCATACCAGAAAAACGTAAAGATACGAGAGATCGTCGAACGTGCCAGTGAGCGCAAGTACCGAGGCGAGGATTCCCTGAAAGACAAGCGCATTCGCCGGCGTGCGAAATCGCGGATGTACGCCGCGAACGGCGCGAAAAAACAGCCCATCGCGAGCCATCGCGTAATCCACTCGCGCATTCGTCAGAATCGAGGAATTGAGCGTCCCGAGCGCGCAGATCGCCATCACAATCGTCAGCCAGCCCGCAGCTCCGGCTCCCATTGCGCGCGCGATCACATCCGAAGCGATGTGTGCTGACGCGGCAACTTTCGCAAACGGCAGCACGTAGAAACATGCCGCGCTCAGCGCCGTGTAAATTCCGCAAACTACCAGCACGCCCAGAATCAGCGAAAGAGGAATGTTCCGTTCAGGATTTTGAATTTCGGAGCCGACGAAAGTCAGATTGATCCAGCCGTCATAGGCCCAAAGCGCGCCCGCCAGCGCCGTCAGAAATCCGGCCATCGTCGCCGGCCCCGCGCCGGGCGCCGCTGCGGAATGAAAATTCGCCACGCTGCCTTTGCCGAAAACGAATCCGATGACAATCACCGCGACGACGGCGACGATCTTGATAATCGTCAGCACCACCTGCACGCGGCCGCCCAGGCGCACGCCGAAGTAATTGATCAGCGTCACCAGAGCAATGGCTGCCACGGCGAGCGGCTGCGCCCACGTGAAAGTGAAACTAAACACCACATGCGAGAAAGGAAGGGAAAAGTGAAGCACCCACAGCGGCGTCGCGATTACAGGAAACAAAAAACTCGCAAATACCAGCAAGCCTGCTGCGATGGTCGCGATGGAAGTGGGCCCGCCGATGATCGAATATGTCCAGCCGAAGAGGAACGCCCAAACTGGCCCAAAAGCGCGGCTCATGTAGGCGTAGGTTCCGCCGGCTTCGGGCATGGCCGCGCCAAGTTCCGCCGCGCTCAGTGCGCCGAAAAGCGACAGCGCGCCGCCGAGCACCCACGCCAGCGCCACCAGTCCCACACTACCGGCCGCGCTGGCCATGGACGCCGGCTTAATGAAAATTCCCGTGCCGACCATCGATCCCACGACGATCGCCGCCGCCGCCCACGGCCCCAGCCCGCGCACCAGTTCCGGCAGCTTCTTGTTCGCTGTACTCACGATTTGCTCACGTTGTCGTCACGCCGCGGTCACTCGATGCCGCCCCGTCATGCTCACCGCTGATCCCACGGCGAAAGTAATAAGCGTCCCCGCCAGCACGTACCACGTCCACGCCAACTGTGTATAGAAATGTATCGCCGTCATTCCCACCAGTCCCGCAATCATTCCCGCAATGGCCCCTCGCGCCGTCGCGTGCGGATTCCAAATCACCAATAGAAACGTCCCCAGCAGGCTCCCGTATGTAATCGACGCAATCGTCAGCCCGGCCACGAGCACCGACCCCCAGTGAATCATCCCAAATAATCCCAGCAGGACGCCCCAGAATATCGTCCACTGACGCGAACGCCGCACCTGCTTCGCCGGATCGTTCACGTCCATCCCTCGCGCGCGCGAAAAATCAATCATGCTCGACGACGCCAGCGAATTCAGCGATCCGCTCGCATTCGACATCGCTACCGCAAAAATTGCCGCCAGCACAATTCCCACCAGCCCAACGGGCATTTGCGTCACGATAAATTCCGGAAAAAGTCGATCGGGATCATGTTCTGGAATCGCAAACGGAATATGCTGCCGGTAAACATACAGCATCACGCCGATCACCAGAAACAGCGCGAACTGCACGAAAATAATCACGCCGCTCGTCAACAGCGCTTTCTTGCTGTCGCGCTCCGATTTCGCCGCCAGCAGCCGCTGCACCATCGTCTGATCCGTGCCGTGGCTGGCCATCGTCAGGAACGTTCCGCCGATCAGCCCCGACCAAAACGTATAGCTTTGCGTCAGGCTGAAATGAAAATCGAAAATGCGCAGTTTGTCTCCGCCCGCAGCCGCCGCGTGCACCACGCCCGACCATCCAAAGGGAATCCTGTGCAGCAACAGAAAGAACGCCACCACTGAACCCGCGATATACAAAAAGAACTGCATCACGTCCGTCCAAATCACCGCACGCATCCCGCCCTGGAACGTGTAAAACAATGTCAGCAGCGTGATCACCGCCACGGAGACGCGGTCGCCGGTACCGAGCAGGATGCTCACCACTTTTCCGATGGCCGCGAACCGCACGCCCTCCGCCAGCGCCCGAGTGACCACGAAAATGCTCGCCGCTGCCGACTTCGTCCGCGTGCCGAATCTTTTTTCGAGGAGCTGATAAGCCGTATAAAATTCGCCGCGAAAATATTGCGGGATTAAGATGATGCACAAAATCACGCGCGCCACCACGTATCCAATGACCAGTTGCAGAAATTCCAGATTCGTCGCGTAAGCAATTGCCGGCGTGCCGATGATGGTCAGCGTGGAAGTTTCCGTGGCGACGATCGAACACGCCAGCGCCCACCACGGAGCGGTGCGCCCTCCGAGAAAGTAGTCGCGAATCGTCCGCTGGCTGCGCCCGTACGTGGCGCCGAACAGCGTGACGCCCGCGAGGTACACAACAATGATCACAACGTCGATTGTGCCGATGCGCATCGCGTGGTGTCCGCGTGTTGGTTAACTTCTCACCCACAGAAGCGGCGCGATGCTACCCGCCTCGTTAGAGCCGTGTCAACAAATCCCCCGCGTCCTGTGCCTTTCCTTTTGTAGTCTGCTCCTGCCGCAGGCAGGCGGTGGCGTAAGTGGTTCGTCATGCGGCGCGGAAATGCGTTCATATAACGCTCGCGACGTCAGCCGCACGTGAAATACCACAACAATCGCATGCGAGACGCCTCAACCCGGAATGAAGTAATATTCGTGGAGAGGGAACTGCGGAACAAATGGCGATCTTCCTCGGCTTTGACGCCGGCGGCACAAAAACAAATTGCGTTGTTCTCGACGCCACCGGCCGCCTCCTCGCCGAGACCACCGGAGGCCCCGGTAATCCTCTGCGCGTCGGATTCGCGAAAGCCTTTTTTGCGCTCGAAGACGCTGCTCGCCGTGCCCTCGCCGAAGCCCGGCAGGATACGGAAAGCGTTCGCGCCATTTGCGCAGGTGTCGCCGGCGCCGGGCGTCCGCGCGTCGCTCGCCGGCTCGCCAGTTTTCTCAGCCACGCCTTTCCGCGAGCATTCGTTCGCGTCATCACCGACATCGAGATTGCTCTCGAAGCCGCGGTCGCTCAAAAAAAAGAACAGTCCCAGGGACTCGTCATCATCGCCGGCACTGGCTCCGCCGCTTGCGGGCGCGATTCCTCAGGAAAGACAGCACGCGCAGGAGGTTGGGGTCCGTGGATTGGCGATCCGGGCAGCGCCTACGACATTGGCCGCCGCGCCGTCGAAGCCGCTCTGCGCGCGCGTGATCATCTCGGCCCTTCCACCGCGCTGGGCGCGGAAATCCTTCGCTCCGAAGAAGCCGAGAAATTAAAAGCGGAAGACTGGGACTCCATCCTCGAGCGCATCGCCAAGCATCCTGACGCCGTTTTTCCCAAACTTTTTCCTGTCGTGATCGCCGCCGCCGATGCGGGTGACGCCGTCGCCCAGCAAATTCTCGCGAGTGCAGCGAAGTCGCTCGCAAGCCTCGCAAAAGCCGTCATCGACTCGCTCAGTCTCAACGATCAGCCCTTCATTCTCGCCAAATCCGGCGGCGTCTTCGGCCACAGCAAATATCTCGACGCTACTCTCGATCACGAACTGTCGCGTATCGCTCCCGCTGCCCATATAGGCTCGCTTTACATTTCTCCAGCGCGCGCGGCGGCCGAACTCGCGCGCAAGAGCATCTCGGACGTTGCCGGCGATGGAAAGTGAACTCACCGATCGGATTGCCCAGGCGCGCGCTGCTTCCGGCGACGCCCTCCGCACACTTCTCCACGATCCTGCCGAGGAAGTCCTCGTCGCTGTTCTCGCCAATCCCGGTCTTACTGAAAGCGATGTCTGCATTTTGCTCGAACGCCTCGATCTTCCCGCGTCGCTTCTCGGCGCCATCGCCGCCCATCCATCCTGGAAAAAAAATGAAGGCGTGCGCCTGCGCCTCGCGCGCCATCCGAGAACACCTCACCGCGTCGCCCTCGCTTTGCTTCGCCAGCTTTTTCTTTTCGATCTCGTGCAGGTGAGCTTGTTGCCGTCAGCGCCTGCGGACATTCGTCGCGTGTCCGAGGAACTGCTTCTCCAGCGTTTGCCGCAACTTCCCGTCGGCGAAAAACTGGCGCTCGCGCGCCGTGCATCAGCCCGCGTCGCCGGAGGAATCCTCGCCGAAGGACATCCCCAGGCCGCGGCCCTCGCGCTCAATAATCCGTTTCTGAACGAAGCGCAAATTCTTCGCGTGCTCGCGAACCCCGATGCTCACGAACGCGTCGTCCACGCCATCGCGGACCATCCGCGCTGGTCGCTCGATTACAATGTCCGCATGGCTCTCGTTCGTCATCCCACCGCGCCTCTCGCTGCCGTGATGCGCTTTCTCCCTGAAATCACCATGCGCGATCTTCACGAACTCTCCGCCGCTGCGACGCTCCCGGAAAATCTCCGCGCCTACATCAAACAGGAAGTGGCCCGCCGCGCCGTCCAGAAAGGCTGAAATATTTCATTGTTCTTCCACGGAAGTGAAACGACGAGCCTGCCTGCCGCTTGCCCGCTGCGGCGGGCAGACAGGAAATCCGCTTCGTTGCCACTACGATGTAGGACACTTTCCGCGAGCGTGGTAAAAAGTAGCTCATGTCTCTGCAACCCAAGCGCATCAACATGAAATGGTACATCATCGCCGCCGGCGCGATTTTTGTCGCCGCGCTGGCCTACTCCTCATTTCACCAGAGCGTCTATCATTACGAAGTCTGCGTCGATTTCCACGGCCGCAGCCATTGCGCGCAAGCCTCTGGCACAAATCGCAACGACGCTGTGCGCACCGCCCAGGAAATCGACTGCGAAATGCTCGCCAACGGTCGCGACGAAAACATGTCCTGCCTCGATCAGCGGCCATCCAGTGTCCGCACCATGCCCCAAAAGTAGCAGGCGCAGGCCAAACTCAAAATCTTGTCACTCCGAGTCGCCGTACCACGCGCCTTTTGCGTTCCGGAAATTTCTGCGGGACGGGCCTGCCCGCCGGAGGAGGGAACCTGCTTTTCCTTTGCAATCAACAAACGAATAAACTGAACTTCATCGCTTTGCAAACGGCTCTGGCGCGGGCGTACCCAGCATTCTCAAATAAGTCATCAATTGTGCCCGGTGATGCACTTCGTGTTCGTTGATGCCAAATAAAATCACGCTCACCTTCCTGCGGAACCTAATGGCATCGTTCACGCGCTCCGTGTCCCATTCTTCAGGGCGCAATTTGCTTGCGGCGGCGAGCGTCTCCTGATGCACCCGCGCAATCTGCCGCAGTTCTTCCTCTACCGATTTCGCCGCGCCCCCGAGCACAGCCGGCAGTCCTCCCGGAATACGTTTTTCGTAATACGCAAAGTTGCCATCGAGCGCCACGCGCCGCACGCCCTCTTCAGAGACCCACAGGTGCCGCAGCATTTCGCCGACGCTCAGCGCGCCATTTCCCGGACTCCATTCGAGATGCTCCGGACGCAGCAATCGGAAAACGTCTTCGCTTCGCGCGCGTGTGACCTGCTTCTGTTTTGAAAAAAATTCTGGTAGCGTCATCCGCAAATTATACTCCAACGCGTGCTCCGCGGGATTTCGCTCTCCGCGCATCGCCCTCTTATAATCGTTGACACGTACCGCATGCCTGCATAGCATCGTTTTGACGAGAGAGCTTGCGGCCCATCGCTTCTTTGGAGACGGCCTGAGTGAAGGAATCCGAGCGCCGCAGACATGCGCGTTATCCCTGCAAGGCGCACGTCAAAATCACGTGGGGTGAAGTCACTTTGGACGCGACGCTCCGCGATATCAGCGCCTCGGGAATGTATCTGGAAACGCACGAGCCTCTCTGGGCGCGCGCCGAATTCTCCGCGAGTGTTCTTCTCTCCGAACCGCTCAACGTCAAATGCATCGTTCGCCGTGTCGACGCGGGTAAGGGCATGGTCGTCGAGTTTACCGAAATCAGCCAGGAAACGCGCATGAACCTCAATCACCTCATTTGGAAACTCGCCCACCCGTGACCTCTCTTTTGCGGCGCTGTCCAAATTGCGGCGCCGAACGGCCCTCCGCGCGCCCCGACGAAGTCTGCGATTATTGCCATCTCGCGCCCGCCGAAGCCAATCGCGCCATGCGCCGCGGCCTCGTCAATCGTTTCGGGATATTTCTGCTGGGCACTGTCGCGTTTTTCGTGCCATGTTTTCTTTACCCGCCGCTTGAACTCGACGGCATTTTCATTTTCATCGGAGTGATTTTCTTCGCCACGATTTTTCTCGCTGTGTGGGTCGAGCGTCGCGCCCTTCGACGCCAGGAAGTCGAGTTGCTTAAGCGAATTTTTCACGGCCTCGTGCCGCTTCCGTGGCTTCTCGGCGCATTGCTTTTTATCAATGGCTCGCTCGACCGCTCGCCGCCACAGAATTTCGAATCTCACGTCATCAGCCGCTTCGCCATGCCCGGTCTCCTGCCCATGCACCAGCTCATCGTCACTTCCTGGCGCGACGGCGGCCTCGAACGTCTCGCTGTCACCCGGCAGGATTTCGACCTCTTTCACAATGGCGACGCCGTCGAAGTTCGCGTGCAATCCGGACTGGTCGGCATTCCTTGGATCTTCGGCGTCTACAGTAAATAAGCGCGCGCCATCATTTTTTCTTGTCGCCGTCATTGTGTGAAGTGCTTGGGCTCTTGCCTGTGTAGCGGCCGGTCCGCAGTTTGGACCGGCAGCCTTGGTTTTCGTTGCAGTGTTGCGACGGGCTTTCTCGTAGCGGAAATCGTTTCGATGTTGCGAACGCCCACTCAGGGGATCGCGAGCGTTCCACCCTCTGGCGCAGATGTTTCGTAGCGAATTCCGTGCCAAAGATAAATCACTCTCAACCGTTTGGGTTGATTTCTCGTCGGATCGCCGCCGAGAGACGCGTTTGACACCTGGAATCGCAACCGGTCACCGTTCACCATCGCGCCAACTCGAGCGGTAACATCTGCTCGGCGGTCGCCGGAGCCGTAGGTCGCGTGCAAAATCCGGAGCGGCTCATCGGAGAAATTGCCGGCCCGGTCGCTGGCGCCTGGGAGATTCAGCGTATCCCCTTCGTTCACCGTCGTGCGAAACTGCTGCCCGTTGAAGATATAAATCACGGTCAGCTCTTTGTGACGGTCGATCGCGGGATCGC
>DATEHB010000102.1:0-6287 GCA_035279805.1 Candidatus Acidiferrales bacterium | reverse complement strand
CTCACTCGAAGAAATCGCCAGCGTCTCCGCATTCAATTTTTTCAGGCGCTTGATCAATGATTGCTGGCCCGCCAGCGTTTTCCCCGGTGGCGCGAAAAGAATCACCGGAAAATCCCGTTCGATCATCGCGATCGGCCCGTGCAGAAAATCGGCGGACGAAAACCGTTCCGCGACTATGTAACACGTCTCCATCAGTTTCAGCGACAATTCAAACGCGTTCGCGTAGTTGATTCCCCGCGCCACCACGGCGCATTGGCGCATATACCGGTAGCGCTCCACCCTCTCTCTAATTTCCCGCGCAAGCCCGAGCGTTTCGCGCACGTGATCCGGAATTTCACTCACCGAGTCCAATTCGATATGTGAGCCCAGCGCCGACGCCAGCAGGTAGAGCACCAGCAGCTGCCCCGTATACGTTTTCGTCGCGGCCACCGACTTCTGCTTCCCCGCGCGCACCAGAAAACTCTCGTCCACCACGCGCGTCATTGCAGACTTCGCTTCGTTCGTCACTGCCACCGTAAACGCGCCTTGCCGCCGCGCGCTTTTCAGCACAGAGTTGATGTCTGTTCCTTCGCCCGATTGCGAAATGCCGATCACCAACGCGTGCCGCAGATTCAGTCGCGCGCCGTACAATGTGTGCACCGACGGAGCGCACAGCGACACAGGAATCCCCGTCGTAATCTCCAGCAGATAGCGCCCGAAAAGCGCGGCGTTGTCCGACGTCCCCCGCGCCACCAGCACGATCAACCGGAAATCCCGCCGCGAAGCGAATTTCTTGAACTCGACTGCGTGCGCGCGCTCCGCTTCAAACGTCCGTCGCAGCGCCTGCGGCTGTTCCCGGATTTCGTCCATCATCCGCGACATCGAATTTCCGCCGTCCGCCTTCCTCTAATTCGCCGCCTCGTTTTGCCACCAACCCGGCCCGCGTAACGCCTGTCCCGCCATCGCTCCCGTCAACCTTCCGTTCTCATATTCCAGTTGTCCATTCACAAAAACATAATGCACGCCCTCTGAAACCTAATTCGGCGCCGCGTACGTTGCTTTATCGATGATCGTCGCCGGATCAAAAATCGTAACATCTGCATAAAATCCCGGCTTCAACAGCCCTCGCTTTGTTAAGTGTTCCCGTTCCGCCGGCATCGAAGTAATCTTACGTATTGCCTCCGGCAGCGGTAGTAAATGCAAGTCGCGAACGTAATGGCCCAGAAATCGCGGCATCGATCCCCACGCGCGCGGGTGATTGTGCGCCTCGAAGATCGGCCCATCGAGCGAAGTCTCGTTTGCGTCGAGCCCGATGCTCGTCCACATCTGCTTCAGTCCGTACTGCAAATCTTCTTCACCCGCAATAAAGTAGAGCGCTCCTGTTTGCGCCTTGTCCGCAAGAATAAAATCGAAGAGCGCATCGAGGGCGTCCTTCTTTTCCGCGGCCGCCATTTCCTCCACCGTCTTGCCGTTATATTTTTTTAATTCCGGATTCACTACGCCCGCAATCATCACGCCCGCCGCGCCGCCGCTGTCGAAATACAAATTCTCCCAGTCCGGATGGTCCGCCGCCATCTCTCCCTTAATCTTCTGGCGCACCGCCGGATCCTGTAAACGCTCCAGCAGTTTCGCCGTCCCGCCATCCGCCACCCACGGCGGCAAACAAGAAGCCAACGCAGTCCCTCCGGCCAGATACGGGTACATATCCGCCCGGATATTCACTCCCGATTCTCGCGCCGCCTCGATTTTCGCCACCACCTTCGGCATCGATCCCCAGCGCGTTTTTCCGATCACTTTCAGATGGAAAATCTCCACGGGCAAATGCGCTTCGCGTCCAATGCGAATCGCTTCGTCAATCGCTTCCATTTCCGCCTGGCCTTCGCTGCGCATGTGCGTGGCGTAAATCCCGCCGTATTGCGAAGCGACGCTCGCCAGCGCCACCAGCTCATCCGTCTTCGCATAGTGCCCCGGTGGATAAATCAGCGCCGTCGACACGCCCATTGCGCCTTGTTGCATCGCCTGCGCGACTAATCCCTTCATCTGCTCCAATTCAGCCGGCGTTGGCGCGCGATCATCGTCGCCAATCACCGCCTCGCGAACCTGCGCCGCGCCCACGTACGTTCCCAGATTCAGCGGCGTTCCCTTCTTCTCCAATCGCCGGAAATATCCGTCGAGATCCGTCCAGTCAATTGTCAAATGATACTGATCGAGAAACGGCTTCATCGGCGCGAGCGTGCGTTCGTCCTGCGGCGCAATCGACCCGCCTTCCCCCGTGATCTCCGTCGTGATTCCCTGAGAAAGTTTGCTGAGCGAACGATTGTCGATCAGCAGCGACGTTTCCGATTGCCCCAGCATGTCGATGAATCCCGGCGCAACCACGCCGCCCTCTGCATCGATCACTCTCTTCGCGTCCGCGTGCTCCAATTTGCCGATTGCCGCGATTTTGTCGCCGCGAATGCCGATGTCCGCCGCGTACCAGGGATTTCCCGTGCCGTCGAGTATGTGGCCGCCGCGAATAATCACATCGTAGCTTTCCGTGTCCAACCCTGCCGCGTTCGCAATCTCTCGCGATGCCGATTGCATTAGAATCATCGCCACGAACAAAATACTTAGCGCCGCAACTCCAATCGCGATCTGTCGTCTCATACCGTTTCCTTTCTCGCGCACCAATGCACCATACTCCTGGGCTTTTCTATAGAGTGGGACCACCCTTGACGCCGGAAAGCTAACTCGCGCGCCCGCGAGCCTTCAATTTCGTGAATTCCCGTTCACACGCTCAAACTCCAGCCCGGTCGCCGACACTTTCGTCACGTCTCCATCACCATCCAGGTAAAAAGTCGCTCGCATTTTCCCGCCCAACCCTGGGAAGTCTGCCACAAATGTGTCGTATTGATAGTGCGTCAACACCGACTTGAACGTATCGAATTGAAGCGCCAGATGGTCGCCTTCCAACGACACCACCACGTCGCCATACGCCCGGTTCCGATACGTCCCCGCATACGCCGCCAGCTCCCGCGACGGATGCGTTTCCGCGCGTTGCTTCTTTTCCTCTTCCGCTGTTTGCTTTTCCTCCGCGGCCACAAATCCCTTCGCGACGCCGTCAAAATGCGCAATCCAGTCTTCCGCCTGCAAACCTAGAAATTGATCGATCAAATGGTAAGCAAGGCCTTCACGCACCGGCGTGTGGTCCAAATTCGCAAAAATCACGAACCCGGTGTGGACTTCAGGAATCAGGACCACAAGCGACGCGAATCCATCGATGTCCCCGGGATGCAGAATAACCTGATGCCCGCGATAGTCCTCGATGAACCACCCCATTCCGTAGCTCAGTTGCATCGACTTCGGAAAAAAAAGCTGAAATTCACCTCCCTGCGGTACGACAATCTGCGGCGTGTGCATTTCCCTCATGCTTTTTTCCGAGATCAGCCGCTTTCCGTCGGCGAGGCCATCATTCAATTGCATCGCGATCCATTTCGTCATGTCCCGCACGCCGGAATTGATCGAACCGGCCGGCGCAATGTTGTCCAGATTTCGCCACGGAATCGTTTCCACGGTTCCGTTCGGCCGCTCCGAGTGCGGCGTCGCGCGATTCGCGGCTTTTTGCGCATCTGTTGCGCTGAAGTCCGCGCCATTCATTCCCAGCGGCTCGAAAATATTCTGCCGCACAAAATTCTCCCACGTCCCGCCCGTCGCTTCTCCCACGGCATAGCCCGCCGTCGCGTACATCACGTTTTGATATTGAAACCGTGCGCGAAATCCCGCCGAAGGCTCGATGTACCGAACGCGCCGAATAATTTCCTCCAGTGAAAATGGCGAGCCATACCAAAGCAAGTCCGTTCCGCCCATCCCCGTGCGATGCGTCAGCAAATCGCGCATCGTCACGTATTCGTCCGCCATAGGATCATGCAAATGAAAGAACGGCACGTAGTCAATCACGCGATCGTCCCAACGCATTTTCCCTCGATCCACCAGGATCGCCACGGAACCGGCGGTAAACGCTTTCGTGCACGAGCCAATATCAAACAGCGTGTCCGGCGTCACGCGCTCTCCGGTTTTGATATCGCGAACCCCGAATCCTTTCAGATACACGACGCTGCTTCCGCGCACGATTCCAATCGCCAGGCCCGGCACTTTCCACTGATGCATCGCCGAATCGATGAAATTATCCAGTGACGACGCTTGCGCGGACGTCCACTGCGAATCGCCCTGCGCCCGCGCCGTTGGCGCTGCGCCCAGCAGGCACACCAACGCAATCATCACGCCAGCCACGCGATTTCTCATCGCCATTTCTCCCTCCAAACGAACGCGGATGTTATCACACGCGCGCTGCTTCCAGGGCGCACTGTAAAAGCGGCAAACACAAATCGATGCGCGGTGTTCCGGTGGTTTACATTTTGCATGTCGTGTAAAAGAAGGAAAGTCGGCGCGGCAAAAAAAAGCGGACAGCGCCTGGCGGCCTGCCCGCTTCACATCGCGATGGTATGCAGAACTAGTATCCAGCAGCCGGAGCGGCCTTCGCCTTTGCACCTATCATCTTCACCGACGTTACCGTGATCGTATCGCCATCCAACGTGCCATAAATCCGCACATGGTGGGTGGCATGGTCCGCGACCGCCGATTGCGGGTCCAGTTGATATACCTTCTTGTTGACTGTGTCGTAGAGCACGTACTTGTCGCCACCGTCGATGCACTTTTTCACGCACGCGGCGTCAGTTCTCGCCTTGGCGTTTGTGGCGCATTTGCTGTCCGTCACGTAGCCAGGCCATGACTTCGCCGTGCTGGCGGCCTTTGGGGCCGAAAAGCCCGCGCTGGCGGCAAACACGAACGCAGCCGTACACAACAGAGCACGTTTCAACATGTTTTGCATCCTCCTCAGCAGGATAAATCTTCGGTAAATTGAGGGCCGGATTCCGCCTTCACTTTGTCACATTTTGCGGCCAATTGTCCAGATGCAATAGCCTTTGGTAGTGGGTCACGGTGAATTTTCCTTATCGTGACACAAAGAATCAAAATTCAAACTGACCCATTAACTAGCCTTTACCACCATCGGCATACCCCATTTATTGTATTAACTATGCTCTACATAATTGACAATGTCCCCAGTGCGGCATAGCCTCCACAGCGGAGATGTCCTCAGCGCGCAAATCATCCGCCTTCGTTTACCGCGCGCATCCCCATCTCTACGAGATCAACACTTGGGCGTGGCTCGAGGAACTCTCCGCCAACCTTGGACGCAAAATCGGCCTTCGCGATGTCCCTGACAGTGAATGGGATAGTATTGCCAGCTTCGGTTTCGATTTCGTCTGGCTAATGGGCGTCTGGGAACGCAGCCCTGTTGGCCGCCGGTTTTTTCAAACAGACGCCGCCAGTTTTACGGGTTTCGACGCGGCGCTGCCCGGCTGGAAACTGAGTCAAATCGTCGGCTCGCCCTACTCCGTACATCGATATCAACCGGATCCGCGCATTGGTTCTTGGGCCGATCTCGATTTTGTCCGCAAAAAACTGCGCGCGCGAAATATTGGCCTGATACTCGATTTCGTCGCGAATCACACGGCGCCCGATCATCCTTGGACAACATCGCATCCCGAATACTATGTCCGCGGCACGCAAGACGACTTTCGCAAAAATCCGCCGGAGTTTTATCTCGTCGAAATAAAGACGGAACCGGATCTGCTCGCTTACGGACGCGATCCGTACTTCCCTCCCTGGCGAGACGTCGTCCAGCTCAATTATTTCGAGCCGGCCGCGCGCTCGGCGCTGATCGCCGCGTTGCGCACCATTGCCAGACATTGCGACGGCGTTCGCTGCGATATGGCCATGCTTGTCCTCAACGATATTTTTGCGCGCACATGGGCGCCATTCCTCGCCGGACGCAAAACTCCGTCGCGTGAATTTTGGAGTGAAGCAATCGACGCCGTTCCGGAATTTGTCTGGCTCGCGGAAGTGTATTGGAATTGCGAAGCACCCTGCCAGGCGCTCGGCTTTCAGTTCACTTATGACAAGGGTTTGTACGACGCGCTTCGCGATGGCAACATTGACGAAGTCCACTCGCGATTATCCGCCGATCTCGCAGTGCAGACCCGTGCCGCACGCTTCTTCGAAAATCACGACGAGGCTCGCAGCGCCACCGTTTTCGGTTCAGCGAAACGCGAAGCGTTTGCCACTTTGATTGCCACGCTTCCTGGCATGCGTTTCTATCATCACGGTCAGCTCGACGGCCGCAAAATTCATCTTCCCATTCCGCTCGCCGTCGCCGCGCCGGAAACGCCCGATGTTGAAACGCGCGCTTTCTACGAACGGATACTCAA
>DATEHB010000101.1:0-32975 GCA_035279805.1 Candidatus Acidiferrales bacterium | reverse complement strand
GAGTTGTGGCAGCGCCGCTTCGATTTGCGCGCGCGCCGGCTCAACGATGAATTCCTCCAACGAATGGTTCACGATCGCGGCGAAGGGCAGTCCGAGGATATCGGCAAACTCGCGGTTGATTACGCGGATCCGGCCGTCGAGCGAAATGTTGAACGCGACGCGGTCAAAGCTATCGATGAGTTCGCGGAAGCTGCGCTGCGAATGGGCAACAATTTCAAACAACTCTTTTCCCTGCCCGTTGATCGTCCCTGTTTTCTTTGCGCGTGTCATGAGGGATTCGTGACCCATGGCCGAGATCGCGGCACATCATCTGAAACAGCAGAATACATGAAACAATTGTAGAGGCAGCACGATTACCGCGACAAACCGTAAAGAGAAACGAGTTTCCACAGGTTCAATGAGGAAGATTCGACCGGAGGTCGCGTAGCGCGAGCGTTGTCCAGAAAAATGTGAGCGCTGCAAAAAAAAAGGGCGGCGCGCCTCGCATGGCACACCGCCCGGTTATTCACTTGTGATTCGCCGACTAGGGTTCGACGATTGTGTCCGTGTCTTTCCGCAGGAAGTCCAGCGCCGCCGCTTCTTCCGGCGTGAGCTGCGGTTCTTCCGCTTCGGGCTCTTCTCTGGGCACCTCAGTGAGAAGCTGGACACTGCGATAACGGTCGAGGCCAGTGCCGGCCGGAATCAGGCGGCCCATGATGACGTTTTCTTTAAGGCCGCGGAGATAATCCACTTTGCCGGAAATCGCCGCTTCAGTGAGAACACGCGTCGTCTCCTGGAAACTGGCGGCGGAAATGAACGAATCGGTCGAGAGGGACGCCTTCGTAATTCCAAGGAGCAGCGGCCGCCCGGTCGCCGGACGGTTGCCGTCGTGAATTACGTGGTCGTTCTCCTCGCGGAAGCGGAACTTGTCGACCTGCTCTTCGAGGAGGAACATCGTGTCGCCTACGTCTTCCACCTTCACCCAGCGCATCATTTGCCGGACGATCGTCTCGATGTGCTTGTCGTTGATGTTCACGCCCTGCAGGCGGTAAACCTCCTGCACGGAATTCACCAGGTAAGCTTGTGTGAACTTTTCGCCGAGTACCGCGAGCAAATCGTGCGGGTTGAGCGGGCCATCGATCAGCGGCTCGCCGGCGCGGACACGCTCGCCTTCCTGAACGTTGATGTGGACGCCGCGGGGGATGGAGTATTCCTTGATGGTCTTGGCAACCTTGCCGCCGTCTTCGCTTTCGACGAAAATCCGGCGCATGCCCTTGACGATCTCGCCGTACTTGACCACGCCATCAATTTCGCTGATGACGGCGGGATCCTTCGGCTTGCGCGTTTCGAAAAGTTCCACGACGCGCGGCAGACCGCCGGTGATGTCCTTGGTCTTCGTGGTCTCGCGCGGAATCTTCGCGAGCACGTCGCCCGGCTGCACTTCATCGCCATCGGCGACCATCAAGTGGGCGCGCGAAGGCATCAGGTACTTCTTGCGGACGCGGCCCTGCGGATCGCGAACCAGGATCATCGGCTGGTGCTTTTCATCGCCCGGAGGCAGCGTGACGACGAGCTGCGACAATCCGGTGACTTCATCCACCTGCTCTTCGATGGTGATGCCCGGTTGCAGGTCCTTGAACTGCACGGTGCCGCCCGTCTCGGTGAGGATCGAGAAGGTATACGGGTCCCATTCGACCATGGTCTGGCCGAGCGTGACCGGCTGGCCGTCGTCCACCCGAAGGCGCGCGCCGTAAACGACGTGGTAGCGCTCTTTCTCGCGGCCCTTTTCGTCAACCACGGCGATCAAGCCCGAGCGGTTCATCGAAATAAGTATCTTGTTGCGGCCTTCGACCACTTTCAGGTCGATAAACTTCACGAAGCCGTTGTTCTTTGCTTCGACCTTGGATTGCTCCGTCACGCGCGTCGCCGTGCCGCCGATGTGGAACGTCCGCATCGTGAGCTGGGTGCCAGGTTCGCCGATGGACTGCGCGGCGATGACGCCTACCGCTTCGCCCATCTCGACGAAGCGTCCAGTGGCCAGGTTGCGGCCGTAGCAGCGCGCGCAAACACCGCGGCGAGATTCGCAGGTAAGCACGGAACGAATCTTCACGCGTTCAATGCCCGCCGCCTGAATTGCGTTGGCGAGTTCCTCGGTGATTTCTTGGTTGATCTCGACGATGACGTTGCCTTCATAGTCCTTGATCTTTTCGAGCGACACGCGGCCGATAACGCGGTCGCGCAGCGGCTCGACTTCGACGCCTGCTTCGAGGATAGGCTCGACGTAAATCCCGTCCGCGGTGCCGCAGTCGAATTCGTTGATGATCACGTCCTGCGCCACATCGACCAACCGTCGCGTCAGATAGCCGGAATCGGCCGTCTTGAGCGCCGTGTCAGCCAAACCCTTGCGGGCACCGTGCGTGGAAATAAAATATTGCAGCACGGTGAGGCCTTCGCGGAAGTTCGACGTGATCGGCGTCTCGATGACTTCGCCCGAAGGTTTGGCCATCAGCCCTCGCATGCCGGAAAGCTGCCGGATCTGCTGCTTCGATCCACGCGCGCCGGAGTCGGCCATCACGTAAATCGGATTCATCGTGCCTTCTTTATCCTGAACCTCGAGAGCCTTGAACATCTCGTCGGCGACTTTTTCGGTGACGTCGCTCCAGATGGCGATGACTTTGTTGTAACGCTCGCCGTTGGTGATCGCGCCGTCGAGGTATTGCTGCTGCACCTTGACAACTTCGCGTTCCGCGGTGTCCACGAGTTTCGCCTTATCGCCCGGGATAACCATGTCACTGATGCCGATGGAAAGCCCGCCCTTGGTTGCGTAGAAGAAGCCAAGCTCTTTCAGCTTGTCGAGCATCTGCACGGTCTTCTCAAGGCCGAAGCGCAAGTAGCAATACTGGCAAAGCTGCTGCGTGCCCTTTTTCTTGAGCAGACCGTTGACGAACGGCATCTCCGCCGGCAACTCGTCATTGAAGATGGCTCGTCCGACGGTGGTCTGCATGAACTGCTTATTGAGCGTGACGGGTTCTGTGTGCGTCACGTCCTGATCATCGTAAGCGGTGGTCATGTCGATGACTTCGCCGGTGTAACGCAGGCGAATCGGCGTCAGAAGTTCAACTTCTCCTGTTTCGAGCGCCAGAATGACCTCTTCGATAGAGCCGAACGCGCGGCCTTCGCCTTTCGCGCCGGGCTTGGACTTTGTCAGATAATAAATCCCGAGAACCATGTCCTGTGTCGGCACGGCCAGCGGGCCGCCATTCGCGGGTGAAAGAATATTGTGCGAGCTGAGCATCAGCACGGACGCCTCCACCTGCGCTTCGGGCGAAAGCGGAATATGCACGGCCATCTGGTCGCCGTCGAAGTCCGCGTTGAACGCGGTGCAAACCAGCGGATGGATGCGGATGGCTTTGCCTTCGACGAGCACCGGCTCGAACGCTTGAATGCCCAGGCGGTGGAGTGTGGGGGCGCGGTTAAGCAGCACAGGATGCTGGTGAATCACTTCTTCCAGAATGTCCCAGACAATCGCGTCCTGCGCCTCCACCAATTCCTTGGCTTGCTTGATGGTGGTGCAGTGGCCCGCGGCTTCCAGGCGGTGATAAATGAACGGCTTGAAAAGCTCGAGCGCCATTTTCTTCGGCAGACCGCACTGGTGTAGCTTCAGTTCGGGGCCAACGACGATAACGGAGCGGCCGGAATAGTCGACGCGCTTGCCAAGCAGATTCTGGCGGAAGCGGCCTTGCTTGCCCTTCAGCGTGTCGGAAAGCGATTTGAGCGGGCGATTGTTCGTTCCGCGGAGCACGCGGCCGCGGCGGCCATTGTCGAAGAGCGCGTCGACAGCTTCCTGCAGCATGCGCTTCTCGTTGCGGACGATGACGTCCGGCGCGTGAAGCTCCATCAGCTTTTTCAGCCGGTTGTTGCGATTGATGACGCGGCGGTACAAATCATTTAAATCGGATGTGGCGAAGCGGCCGCCATCCAGAGGCACGAGCGGCCGCAACTCCGGCGGCAGCACGGGAATCACATCGAGAATCATCCACTCCGGACGGTTGCCGCTCTTGCGGAAGGACTCGACAACCTTGAGCCGTTTGGCGAATTTGATTCGCTTCTGCAGGCTCGGGTCAGCCTTCATCTTTTCACGCAGCTCTTCCGAGAGCTTTTCTATGTCCACACGGCGCAGCAATTCCTTGATCGCCTCTGCACCCATGATGGCGCGATACTTGCCGGCGAATTCCTTTTGCAGCTCGCGATACTTGTCGTCGAGCAGCAGCTCTTTTTCCTTGATTCCCGGCACTTCTCCCGGGTCAACGACGACGAACGCCTCGAAATAGAGCACGCGCTCGAGGTCGCGCATGGAAATATCGAGCAGGTAGCCGATGCGGCTCGGAAGCCCCTTGAAAAACCACACGTGCGAGCAGGGCGAAGCGAGTTCGATGTGGCCCAGTCGCTCGCGGCGAACTTTGCTGAGCGTGACTTCGACGCCGCACTTGTCGCAGATTACGCCGCGATGCTTCATGCGCTTGTACTTGCCGCACAAGCATTCCCAGTCCGTCACCGGACCGAAAATTTTTGCGCAGAACAAGCCGTCGCGTTCGGGCTTGAACGTGCGGTAATTGATGGTCTCCGGCTTGGTTACTTCGCCATGGGACCACGAGCGGATTTTCTCCGGACTCGCCAGGCTGATGCGGATGGAATCGAAGTCGGCAATCTGGCTGGCACGATCGTACGGGCTAGAACGATACAAGGGCGAACCTCCCGTCCCGGCGAAGCCGGGACAAAAATTCGTTGCAAGGCTCCCAAAAGAACCGGGAGCAGTTAATCGGCGGCGGCTGCTTCGATCTGCGGCTTTTGCCGTTTCATTAATTCCACGTCCAGGCAAAGCGACTGCAGCTCGCGAACGAGCACGTTGAACGACTCAGGCACGCCCGGCTCGATTCCGGGTTCGCCCTTCACAATGGCCTCGTAAATTTTGGCGCGGCCGTAGACATCGTCGGACTTCGCCGTGAGCAATTCCTGGAGAATGTGCGCGGCGCCGTAGGCTTCGAGCGCCCACACTTCCATTTCTCCGAAACGCTGGCCACCGAACTGCGCCTTGCCACCCAAAGGCTGCTGCGTGATCAGCGAGTACGGGCCGATGGAACGCGCGTGGATCTTGTCGTCGACCAGGTGCGACAACTTGAGCATGTAAATGTAGCCGACGGTGATTTGCTGCGCGAACGCGTCGCCGGTCATGCCGTCGTAGAGCGTGATCTTGCCGGATTCCGGCAAGCCCGACGCTTCGAGCAAATGCCGAATGTCCTTTTCGCGCGCGCCGTCGAAGACGGGCGTTGCCATTGGAATGCCCTCTTTGTAATTATTCCCGAGGGCGATGATCTCTTCGTCGTCGAGCTCCTTGATCGACTCCCAGACGGAAGTCGCCCCGAAGGCGTCCTTGAACCATTTGCGGACTACTTCCGCGCGCGAGCCTTCGTCGAGCAGCTTCGAAATCTGCCCGCCGAGTTCCTTGGCGGCCCAACCGAGGTGCGTTTCGAGAATCTGGCCAACGTTCATGCGCGAAGGAACGCCCAGAGGATTAAGCACAATCTCCACCGGCGTACCGTCGGGCAGATACGGCATATCTTCCGCGGGAACAATGCGCGCGATCACGCCTTTGTTGCCGTGGCGGCCAGCCATTTTGTCGCCGACGGAAAGCTTGCGCTTCATGGCGATATAGACTTTTACAAGTTTAATAACGCCCGGCGGCAGTTCGTCGCCCTTCTTCAGCTTTTCCTTGCGCTCCTCGGTGATCTTGCGGAGCACATCGATTTGCCGCGAGGTCATTTCCTCGATCTCGTCGATTTTCTCGATGAGCAACGGATCTTTGTCGGATAACCGCAGGCGCTTCAAATTGCGCGTGGAGATTTTTTCGAGAATCTCGCGCGTCAAGTCCGTGCCCTTGGTCAGCAACCGCTTGTTGGTGCGCTCATCGTGCAGGTCGGCGACGAGCGTCTGGCCCCCAAGCAGGGTGCTCAAGCGCTTCAGCCGCTCGTCGGTGAGAATGCGGATTTCGTCGGCAAGGTTCTTTTCGAGCTTGAAGACTTGCGTGGCCTCGATTGCCTTGTGGCGCTCGTCTTTCTCCGCGCCCTTGCGGCAGAAAATCTTCACGTCGACGATAGTGCCCTCGATTCCAGGCGGGCAATAGAGCGAAGCGTCGCGAACGTCCCCAGCCTTTTCGCCGAAGATCGCGCGCAGCAATTTTTCTTCCGGCGTCAGCGTGGTTTCGCCCTTGGGCGTGACCTTGCCGACGAGAATGTCACCCGGCTTTACCGTGGCCCCGATGCGAATTACGCCGCTTTCATCGAGGTTGCGCAGGAAGCTCTCGTTGATATTGGGAATGTCCCGCGTGATTTCCTCGGGGCCCAGTTTCGTATCGCGAGCCTCGATTTCGTATTCCTCGATGTGGATCGACGTGTAGTAATCGTCCTGAACGAGCTTTTCGCTAACCAGGATGGCATCTTCAAAGTTGTATCCGCGCCACGGCAGGAAGGCGACAAGCACGTTGCGGCCAAGCGCTAATTCGCCACGATCCGTACACGGGCCGTCGGCGAGCACTTGTCCCTGACGAACGCGGTCGCCCGCGCGCACCAGCGGCTTCTGGCTGATGCAAGTGTTCTGATTCGAGCGCTTGAACTTGGTGAGCAAATAAATGTCGGAACCGACTTCGCGGCTGAGCACGCCCGACTGGTCGGATTCCACGCGCACGATGATGCGCTCTGAATCGACCTGGTCGACGATGCCGTCACGCTTGCAACTGACCACCGCGCCCGAATCGTGCGCCGTGACGCGCTCCATGCCCGTGCCGACCAGCGGCGCTTCTCCCTTGATCAGAGGCACGGCCTGGCGCTGCATGTTCGAGCCCATCAACGCGCGGTTTGCGTCGTCGTTTTCGAGGAACGGAATCAAGCTGGCCGCGACGGAGACGAGCTGCTTCGGCGAAACGTCGATGTAATCCACTTCCTCGCGCGACTTCAAAACGAAGTTGCCAGCCTGCCGGCAGTTAACGAGCTCCGTGGTGATTTTCCCGCGATCGTCGAGCGAGGCATTGGCCTGCGCGACGACGTAGCGGTCCTCTTCCCATGCGGAAAGGTAGAAGCAGTAAGCCTCTGCCGTCACTTTGCCACGAGAAAGCTCTTCGTTCGCCGAATCGACTTTTTCCCGTTCGGCGATTTCGCCAGCCTTGAATTCGCTGCCACCCGCGTTGACGATCTGGACGTAGTCAATCACGCGCCCATTCCTCACTTTGCGGTATGGCGATTCGATGAAGCCGAACTCGTTGATTCGCGCGTAGCAGGAAAGCGAACTGATCAGTCCGATGTTCGGGCCTTCCGGCGTTTCAATCGGGCAAATGCGGCCGTAGTGCGTCGGATGCACGTCACGGACTTCGAATCCCGCGCGCTCGCGCGACAATCCGCCCGGCCCAAGAGCCGAAAGTCTCCGCTTGTGCGTGATCTCGCTCAGCGGATTCGTCTGATCCATGAACTGGCTCAATTGCGAACTGCCGAAGAACTCGCGAATCGCGGCCATCACGGGCTTGGCGTTCACCAGGTCGTGCGGCATGGCCGTCGACATTTCCTGGTAGACGGACATTTTTTCCTTGATGGCGCGCTCCATGCGCACCAGGCCGATGCGGAACTGGTTTTCGAGCAGCTCGCCCACCGCGCGGACGCGGCGATTGCCCAAGTGGTCAATGTCGTCGACAGAGCCGATATTCTTGCGCAGTTTGAGCAGGTACTTGATCGCGGAGACAAAGTCTGCTGGATCGAGCGTGCGCTTGTCGAGCGGCGTCTCGAGGCCCATCTTGATATTGAATTTCAAACGGCCCACGCGGCTGAAATCGTATTTGCGCGCGTCGAAGAACATGCCGTTGAAAAGCGCGGTGGCTGTTTCGAGCGTCGGAGGATCGCCAGGACGCAGCTTGCGGTAAATCTCGATCAGCGCCTCGCGCGTATTGCGAACCGCATCCTTTTCCAGCGTGCGGCTGATGATTACGCCCGCATCGTCGCGCTCCGGGAAGGCAACGTCGACTTCCGTGATGCCAGCCTCGACCAGCGCGGCCCACGTTTCCGGATTGAGCGGCTTATTGGCTTCGAGCAGCACTTCGCCCGTCTGCCGGTTCACCAGTTCACCGACGGTCACCGCGCCTTCCAGGTCTGCCGGCGTCACTTCCACCTGGTTGACCTTGGCTTTCACGAGCTCTTTGTGAATGGCCTCGGTGATGCGCTTATGCGCGGCGACGAGCACGTCGCTCGAGTGCGGGTGCTTGATTTCGCGCGACAGCTTGCGGTCCACCAGGCCGTCCGAGACGTTCCAGAAAAGCTCGCGGTCGCGCACCGAAATGCGCTCCACCTGGTAGAACGTGCGCAGAATGTCCTCATTCGACTTCATGCCCAGCGCGCGCAGGAAGATCGAGCCGAGGAATTTGCGCTTACGGTCGATGCGCACGTACAGAATGTTTTTCGTGTCGTACTCGAACTCCACCCACGACCCGCGATACGGAATGATCTTCCCGAGGAAGTAGCTGCGATTGTTCGCAGACTCATAAAAGACGCCCGGGGAGCGATGCAGCTGGCTGACGATGACGCGCTCGGTGCCGTTGATGATGAACGTGCCATTCTCGGTCATCAACGGAATGTCGCCGTAGAAAACTTCCTGCTCCTTGATGTCGCGAATCGACTTCGCGCCAGTCTCCGGGTCCTTGTCGTAAATCGTGAGACGAATCGTGACCTTGAGCGGCGCGGAATACGTCATGCCGCGTTCCTGGCACTCGTTCACGTCGTATTTCAGTTGCAGCGTGACTGGGTCGCCGCACTTGTTGCAGAACGTGGGCGTATTGCGATTGAACGCGCCGCACTTCGTGCAAACCACGTCGCCCGTCTTGTATGGATTGGTGACTACCGAAGCGCCGCAATTGCGGCACGTGGCGCGCAAATGATGCAGCCCGCGGAGATGCCCGCACTTGCATTCCCAGTCGCCGATGGCGTAATCGACGAAATCGAGCTGCGAGAGCCCGCGGAAATCCTGAATGGGGAACACGGAGGTGAAAACGGACTGCAATCCTCCGTCCTCGCGTTCGCTCGGCAGCTTGTCCATCTGCAAGAAGCGCTCGTAGGATTTCTTCTGGACATCGATCAGGTTCGGGATCTGCACCGCCGCGCGAATCCGCGCGAAGTCCAGGCGTTCCCGTTCCCTTGTTGAGCGATTACCGTTCCGCATGGCTTACCTCATCCCTTTAGTGGCTAAACCGGACAAAAACCGTGGTGACACCACGGCATCGAGTCCGGGCAGGACGCGTGGCGAGATCGAATATCTCGAAAATGCACGCGCGTTGACGGAATCCCTTTTCGCCGGGCGAATTCTCTTCGCCTGCCCCACTACTTGACTTCGACCTTGGCTCCGGCGTCTTCGAACTTCTTCTTGATCGTGGCGGCTTCGTCCTTGTTGATGCCCTCTTTCACCGTCTTGGGCGCGCCGTCGACCAGATCCTTCGCTTCTTTCAGGCCGAGGCTGGTGACTTCGCGGACCGCCTTAATCACGTTGATCTTATTCGCGCCGACTTCAGTGAGAACAACGGTGAATTCCGTCTTCTCTTCCGCCGGCGCAGCGCCCGCCGCCCCGCCGCCGCCCGCCATCATTACGGGAGCCGCAGCCGCAGCCGAGACGCCGAACGTTTCTTCCATCTTCTTGACCAGGTCAGACGCTTCGAGAAGCGTCAGGCCCTTGATCTCGTCCAGTATCGATTCCACTTTGCTCGCCATTGCTTTTTCCTATCCTCCGTGAAGAAATTAAGAAACTCGCCGCCTGAATTCGCTCCGAATCATTCCGGTTGCGCCGCCGGGACAGGCTGCTCCGTGCCGCCTGCTGAACCGAACTTGTTGGCCTTCACTGCCTCGCTCGTCACCACGGCCAGATTGCGCGGCACCGCCGCCATCACGGACGCCACTCGCTGCGCCGGAGCGCTTAGCAGGAACATGACCTTGCTGATCAACTCTTCCTTGCTGGGCAATTGCGCCAGATGCTGGATATCCTCGATCGAAACCACACGCCCTTCCACCCAGCCGGCCCGGAACTTGAACGCCGGAACGTCTTTCGCGACTTTCGTTAGCACTTTCGCGAGTGCGACCGGATCCGCGGTCGTGTACGCGATCGAATTCGTGCCCGCGAGGTTCTTGAGCAACTTCTCTGCGGGCGTGCCCTCGCCCGCGCGCTCCGCGATTGTGTTCTTCACCACTTCGTAATGCCCGCCGACCTTTTCGACCGCGCGGCGAAGCTGTGTGTCCTGCTCGACCGTGATGCCCTGGAACGTTGAGAGAATCACGCTCGACACGTTCGCAAGCTCCGCGCGAAGCGAATCGGCCTTTTCCCTCTTCTCCGCCTTCTTCATTCCCATGCCCGGCTCCTTCGAATTTTGTTACGCTGCGGCCGCGGCTTCCACTTCGGCGTGGTCGATCAAAATCCCCGGCCCCATCGTGGAAGTGAGCGTCACGCGCCGAATGTACTTGCCTTTTGCGGCCGCCGGCTTGGCTTTCGATACCGCGCCAAGCAGCGCCAGAGCGTTTTCCGCGAGCTTTTCCGCAGTGAAGCTGATTTTCCCAACGGGTGAGTGAATAATCCCCGTCTTGTCCAAACGGAACTCCACTTTTCCAGCCTTGATTTCCTGCACGGCTTTCGCGATGTCAAACGTCACTGTGCCCGTCTTCGGATTGGGCATCAAGCCACGCGGGCCAAGCACTTTCCCCAGCCGGCCGGCAGACTTCATCATGTCCGGAGTGGCAATCACCGCGTCGTAATCCGTCCAGCCGCCCTGAATTTTCACGACCATGTCTTCGCCGCCAACGAAATCCGCGCCTGCTTCCTGTGCTTCGCGGACTTTTTCTCCCGTCGCGATCACAAGCACGCGTTTCGATTTGCCAAGGCCATTCGGCAGCACGACTGTACCGCGCACCATTTGGTCGGATTGTTTCGGGTCGACTCCCAGATTGATCGACAGCTCGACCGTCTCGTCGAACTTGACGAAGTGCGCTTTCTTCAAAAGCTCTGCCGCTTCGCCAAGCTTGTACGCGCGTGCTTCCACCAACTTGCGCGCCTTTTCGATATTTTTTCCGCCTGTCTTACCCATTGCGTTCTCCTGCGCTTCGTTCTGTACCGCTCAGTTTCACCCTTCGACTTCAATGCCCATGTTGCGCGCCGTGCCCATCACGGTGCGAACCGCGGAATCCAGACTCGTGGTGTTCAGGTCAACCAATTTTGTCTTCGCGATGTCTTCCACTTGCTTGCGCGTGACCTTCGCTACCTTGGTGCGATTCGGCTCAGGCGAACCTTTCACGATTCCCGCGGCGCGTTTCAGCAATTCCGACGCCGGCGGCGTCTTGGTGATGAACGTGAACGTGCGGTCGCTGTAAATTGTCACCAGAACGGGAATGATCATTCCGTCGGGCTCTTTGTTCGTCTTGGCGTTGAACTGCTTGCAAAAATCCATGATGTTGACGCCCTGCGGGCCCAGTGCCGTGCCCACGGGCGGTGCAGGCGTGGCTTTCGACGCCGGCAATTGCAATTTCACTGTTGCCTGAACTTTCTTGGCCATCTTGGCTCCCTATGCGCGAGAAAAACGAGCCGCCGCAGCGCCCCCGCTACGCGACTTTCTCTACTTGCGCGAAATCCAGTTCCACCGGCGTCGAGCGCCCGAAAATCGTCACGCTGACTTTCAATGTGCTGCGGTCGGAATTGACTTCCTCGACCACTCCGGTGAAATTCGCGAACGGCCCATCGACAATGCGCACAGACTCGTTGCGGTCAAAAGTGAGTTTCGGCCGCGGCTTCTCCGCCGTGGTCGTTGCGCGATTCAAAATATTTTCGACTTCTTCTTCGCTGAGGGGCGTCGGTGTTTGCCCGGATCCCACGAAACCCGTGACCCGCGGCGTCGAGCGCACAACGTGCCACGTGTAATCGTCCATGTCCATCTCGACCAGCAGGTAACCGGGATAGCACATCCGCGGCGAAACGATTTTCTTGCCGCCCCGCACTTCAACCACCGACTCGGTCGGAATAATCATCCGGCCGATTTTGTCCTGCAAGCCGAAAGCTGCCACGCGTCCTTCGAGGCTTTCTTTCACTTTTTTCTCAAAGCCCGAGTACGTATGGACGATGAACCACTGCTTCGCCATGCTGATTCCTTGTTGTTCCGTGTCGTTCAATGTTTGAAGTAATTCAGAACCAGAGTTTCCAAGTAGCTGAACGTCGCGTCCGTCAAAAGAAAGAACAGGCCGAAGAATGCCACGGTCACGATCACCACGCCGGTCATCGAAATCACATCTTGCCTGGACGGCCACACGACCTTGGACATTTCCGAGCGGACGTCGTGGAAAAACAGTTTCCACCGCCGCGGATACTCGGCGATTTTTTGAAGTGGCCCAGGGATGGATAGCGAAGACCCTCCGCCACTTTCGCGTTCCTCTTTCAACTTTACCGCCTCTGTCATCAGTGTCGTTCCGCCCGCGAATCCCTTACCTTGCCGTACTGTTTCCGGCCCGCTGCCGCTCAAAAAACTGGCAGGGGAGGAGGGATTTGAACCCCCACATCCGGTTTTGGAGACCGGCGGTCTACCGTTGAACCTACTCCCCTTTACCCTGAGGGCCGGTTTCATCGGCCTGAAGGGTTTACCCTAAAATATCCCGCCGCCTATCAAATCGTCCGGTTCAGTCGACCCTTCGAGCGCTTCGCACTCTCAGGGCAAGCCGTCACGTCACAGCCACGGCACCAAGAATCTGTCAGCTACTTCGTCTCTTTATGCGGAGTGTGCTTCCGGCACGTATTGCAAAACTTCGACGTTTCGAGCCGCTCCGTGTGCTTCTTGCGGTTCTTCATGGTCGTATAATTCCGGTTTTTGCACTCGCCGCACTGCAATGTAATGGTTTCGCGCATTGTCGTTTACTCGACGATCTCGGTGACGGCGCCAGCGCCGACCGTGTGGCCGCCTTCGCGAATCGCGAAGCGCAACCCCTTCTCCAGCGCTACCGGCGTGATCAGCTTCACTTCCACGCTCACATTGTCCCCCGGCATCACCATCTCCACTCCCGTCGGCAGCGCCACGTCTCCCGTCACGTCTGTCGTCCGAAAATAGAATTGCGGCCGGTATCCCGTGAAGAATGGCGTGTGCCTCCCGCCCTCTTCCTTCGTCAGCACATACGCTTCCGCCTTGAACTTTGTGTGCGGCGTGATCGACCCCGGCTTCGCGATCACCTGCCCCCGCTCCACTTCGTCTTTTTCCGTCCCGCGCAACAGCAACCCAACGTTGTCCCCGGCCATCGCTTCGTCCAGCAGCTTCCGGAACATCTCCACTCCCGTCACCACCTTCTTCACCGTCGGACGGAAACCCACAATCTCGATCTCCTCGCTCACTTTCACTTTCCCGCGCTCCACGCGCCCCGTCACCACTGTCCCTCTTCCTGAAATCGAGAAAATATCCTCGATCGGCATGGCGAACGGCTTATCCACTTCCCGCTGCGGCAAGGGAATATTCTTGTCCACCGCTTCCATCAACTCCAGGATCGTCTTCTCCCACTTCGCGTCCCCTTCCAACGCCTTCAGCGCACTCCCGCGGATCACCGGTATCGTGTCCCCCGGATACTGATAGCTCTTCAGCAGGTCGCGCACTTCCATCTCCACCAGATCCAATAGCTCCGGGTCCTCCACCGCGTCGCATTTGTTCAGAAACACCACTATCGCCGGCACCCCCACCTGCCGCGCCAACAGAATATGCTCGCGCGTCTGCGGCATTGGACCGTCGGTCGCCGCCACCACCAGGATCGCCCCGTCCATCTGCGCCGCCCCGGTGATCATGTTCTTGATGTAGTCGGCGTGCCCCGGACAATCAATGTGCGCGTAGTGTCGGTTCGGCGTCTCATACTCGACGTGCGACACCGCTATCGTGATCCCTCGCTCGCGCTCTTCCGGCGCGTTGTCGATCGAATCAAACGCCCGGAACTGCACCTTGGGGTTGTTCTTCGACAGCACTTTCGTGATCGCCGCCGTCAAGGTCGTCTTGCCGTGGTCGATGTGCCCAATCGTCCCGATGTTCAGGTGCGGCTTGCTGCGCTCAAATTTTTCCTTCGCCATGTCTCGCTCTGCTCCTCAGCGTGCGCTTGTTCGTCAGTTGAAAAACTTCGGGTACTCGGCCTTGATGAAATTCGCCGGTTCGGGTGAATTCAGCCGCTCCAACATTTGCCTCAGATGCTGGCGCGTGGCCTGCGAATCGGCTGTGTGCCCCGCCTTCAGCCTGCGAATAAATTCCTTCGCATTCCTTTCGAACCAGAACTTGTCCCGGAATTCGTCCACCGCTACCTCGCTACTTTTCCCGTGGCCTTGGAAATCACTTCTTCCGAAACGGCTCCCGGCGTCTGCGCGTAATGCGAGAAGTGCATGGTGAAACTTCCCCGCCCCTGCGTGCGGCTGCGCAAATCCGTGGCGTAGCCGAACATTTCCGAGAGCGGCACTTCAGCGCGAATCACCGTGCTGGCCGCGCGATTTTCCGTACCCTGCACGTGCGCGCGGCGCGAATTTAAATCGCCGAACACCTGGCTCATGTATTCCTCGGGCACGACCACTTCCACTTTCATAATCGGCTCTAGGAGCTTCGGATGAGCGCGTCCGCAGGCTTCTTTGAACGCCATCGACCCCGCAATCTTGAATGCCATTTCCGAGCTATCCACTTCATGGTAGCTGCCGTCGTCAACGACCACCGCAACGTCCACCATTTCGTAGCCCGCAAGGATCCCATTTTCCATGGCTTCCTTGATGCCCTCTTCGATGGGGGCGATATATTCCTTGGGAATGGCCGCGCCGACGATTTTGTCGATGAATAACAGGCGGTGCTCCTTGTCGAAGCGCCACTTCCCGCCCTTGCCCGCGACTTGCTTCGCCAGATCGTCAAGCTCGTCGGTCGAAAGTTCGCGCATGTCTTCATGGCCCGCGCCCGGCAACGGATGAACCGTAAGCTTCACGTGCCCGTACTGGCCACGGCCGCCGGTCTGGCGAATGTAACGTCCCTCCGCTGGAGCCGACTTCACGATCGTCTCGCGATAGGCCACCTGCGGGCGGCCCACATTGGCCTGCACGCTGAACTCGCGCATCATGCGGTCAACAATGATTTCCAGATGCAATTCGCCCATGCCCGAGATGAGCGTCTGGCCCGTGTCCGGCTCTGTATGAACGCGAAAAGTGGGATCTTCCTGCGCCAGCCGCGCGAGCGCGTTGCCCATCTTCTCCTGGTCGGCCTTCGTCTTCGGCTCAATCGCGACAGAGATCACCGGAGCAGGAAATTCGATGGCCTCAAGTACAACAGGTTTGTCTTCGTCGCACAGCGTGTCGCCCGTCGAAACGTTTTTCAATCCCACGCATGCGGCGATATCGCCCGCATCAATGGCTTCGATTTCCTCGCGCTTGTTCGCGTGCATGCGCAGCAAACGGCCAATGCGCTCGCGCGATTTCTTGGTCGCGTTGTAAACGGTTGCGCCCGTCTTGCAAACGCCGGAGTAGACGCGGATATAAGTCAAGTGCCCGACGTACGGATCGGACATAATTTTGAACGCCAGTGCGGCGAATGGCTGATCGTCCGCCGGACGCCGCAACTCCGGCTCGTCTGTGTCCGGCGAAATGCCTTCCACTGGCGCAACATCGGCGGGCGACGGCAGAAAATCGACAATCGCATCGAGCAGCGGCTGCACGCCTTTATTCTTGAAAGCGGAACCGGCGAGCACCGGAACCAGCTTCAAGGCCAGGGTCGACCGGCGAACGGACGCCCGCAGCTCCGCCGGTTCGAGTTTATGCTCGGCCAAGTACTTGGTGAGCACGGCGTCATCGTGCTCGGCAATGTATTCGACAACCTTCTCGCGATGCTCCTTATAAAATTCAGGGCTGACCGCGCCCGATTTTAGCGCCGCAGCAATGTCCGGGCGCGACTTCTGAAACTCCGGATCCCATAGCTGCTCAAGCGAAATGTATTCGAACTCCGCGCCGAGCGATTCGTCCTTCCAGACAATCGCGCGCTCCTCGATGAAATCAATCACGCCGATGAAAGTGTCTTCTTTGCCGAGGGGAAACTGGAGGGGAACGGGGTGGGCTGACAGGCGCTGCCGCATCGTGCGAATCACGTGGTCGAAGTCCGCGCCGACACGGTCCATTTTATTCACGAAGGCAATGCGCGGAACGCGATACTTGTCCGCCTGGCGCCACACCGTTTCCGACTGCGGCTGCACGCCCGCGACCGAGTCAAAAATCGCGACGGCGCCGTCGAGCACGCGCAGTGAGCGCTCGACTTCTACCGTGAAATCGACGTGCCCCGGCGTGTCAATAATATTGATCCGATACTCGGTGCCGAAGCGCTTCCATGAAGCCGTCGTCGCGGCGGAAGTGATGGTGATGCCGCGCTCGCGTTCCTGCTCCATCCAATCCATCGTGGCCGTGCCCTCGTCGACGCTGCCTAGCTTGTACGTCACGCCCGTATAGAAAAGAATGCGTTCGGTCGAAGTTGTCTTTCCGGCATCAATGTGCGCCATGATCCCGAGATTGCGCATGCGGTCGAGTTGGAATTGCCGCGCCATAAATATCCGCTTACCACCGATAATGAGCGAAGGCCTTGTTGGCCTCAGCCATGCGGTGCACGTCCTCCTTCTTCTTGACTGCCCCACCCTTGCCGCTCGCTGCATCCATCAGCTCGTCAGTCAGCTTGTCGGTCATGTTCTTGCCTGCGCGCTGGCGTGCGTACAGAATCACCCAGTGAATCGCCAGCGACTGCCTCCGGAATTGATTCACTTCGACGGGCACCTGATAGTTCGCTCCGCCGACGCGCCGCGATTTCACTTCGAGCAACGGCTTCACGTTCTCGATGGCCTTCTTGAACACCGTTAACGCATCCCCGCCTTCGGTTTTCTTCGCGACGTTTTCCATCGCCCGATAGAAAATCGCCTGCGCCGTGGCGCGCTTGCCGTCGTACATCATGCTGGAAATAAACTTCTGTATCAGATCGCTTCCGTAGACGGCGTCTCCGGCGATCTTCCGGCGAGCTACGAATCCCTTGCGTGGCATTCCGCGATTCTCCTACTTTTGTGCGGCCTTGGGCCGTTTCGCGCCGTACTTCGAGCGCGCTTGCTTGCGGTTCTCGACGCCGGCGGCATCGAGCGTTCCGCGAATTACGTGGTAACGAACTCCCGGCAAATCCTTCACGCGGCCGCCGCGCACCAGCACAATCGAGTGCTCCTGCAAATTGTGGCCGATGCCCGGAATATATGTGGTGACTTCGGCGGAGTTCGTCAGACGCGCGCGCGCCACTTTGCGCAGCGCCGAATTCGGCTTCTTCGGCGTTTGCGTGTACACTCGGACGCAAACTCCGCGCTTTTCCGGACAGCCTTCGAGCGCGGGAGATTTCGTCTTCGTCCGCAGTTTCTCGCGGCCTTGTCGAACCAGTTGCGCAAACGTCGGCACTCTTCTCCTCCGAACGTAACCCGAGTTTCGTTTTGCTGCCGAGCGTGCAAGGCTCAACAGACGGTGGTAGAACAGAAAGGGCCGGTTAAAACCCGAAGGAACCGGCTAAGGTGCTCTGCGCGGGCGTGCTCGTGAAGTCGAGAACACATCCACTTCTAAAGCGAAGAGCTTCAAGTACGGCTTTGCGGGGCAGGCGCCCCATTTCGGCCGCTCTCCCAAACCCCATTCCTTCGTTCTATGTTCCGGGGCCGGAGAAGTACCCTTTCAGCACAATAACGAAAGCAATTCCACCTACAAACCCGCGAGTATATGGAAACAGACGTTATGTGTCAACCCTTAATGCGGTAAAGATTTGGCGAAGATTTTGGCGGTCGGATTTCATCGAAAGCCGGCGTTCGCTCCGGGACTCTCGCTGTGCCCGAAATGAAGAGCATCAAGCCGTAAAGTTCATGCGTATGTACTGTAAATGTAATGTTATGTGATAATTGCGCGTCACGCCGATCACTCACGGGTTTCGCAGTTCCCTTCAAGGTACCGTCCCTCCCGATCCTGTGTCGCAAAGAAAGCGGCCCTGCGCTGGGCGCTGCGCGCGACTTCTCCTTCATTGGCAGCTTCGTCCGAAGAAAGATTTTTCTGGAAACTTTCGCGTGCGCGATGCTTTACCAACGGTCGAAAGCTCACTAGACTGCGTGAAGCCAAAATGAGAATTCACCAGCATCCCATTCCCGTTTCCTCACGCTCGCCAATTTTGTCCGCCACCCTTTTTTTCGCTCTTAGCGTAATGATCTTTGCATTGACGCCGATGGCGCTGCACGCGCAAGCTGCCGCAAAGCAAAGCGCCCCCGCGAGAAGCCCAACTGCAAAAACAGCAACAGTGCCCTTTGTCATCGAGCTGTACTCGACGAAGGTGCGCTTCGAAACAGATGGTACGGGCGAGCGCATCCAGGAAGTACGCGTCAAACCGATGGACGACGCGGGCGTCAAGCAACTGCACACGCTCACATTCGACTACAACTCCGCGCACGAAACATTCGCGCTCGCCTATTTGCGTATCGCAAAACCGGACGGCAGCGCCACCCAATCAAATGCGGATGCTATTGCAAAAATGATTGACGATCAGCCAATTCCCGCCGCAAAAGACGCTCCGGGTTTCAAAAAAATTCGCGAAGCGCGCGTCACCGTGCCGCCGATAGCGATCGGCGACACGCTGAGCTACGAAGTGGACACGAAAATCGTGAAGCCCGCTGCGCCCGGGGAATTCTGGTTTTCTCACGACTTCCTTTCGCACACGCGAGCGCGCGACGAAGAGTTGCAGATTGATTTGCCTGCCGATCGAGCCATTCACTTGAAAACAGCGCCGCAATTTTCTCCGGCCGTAACCACAAGCGGTACGCGGAGGATGTATACGTGGAAACGCATGGATGCTGAGAACGCTCCGCCACCTAAGACCGCCAGCCACGATACGGCCGCCGATTCAACAAATGGGGACGCGCAGGCAAAGGTCAAGGTCCCGGACGTTGTTCTGACAAGTTTTGCAAACTGGGAAGCGGCCGGAAAATGGCTTGCGTCCTTGGAAGCGCTGCCCGGAATCGCGAACTCCGCCATTGCGGCGAAAGCGGAGGATCTCACCGCAGGCAAGAAATCCGATGGGGACAAGATCGAGGCGCTTTACGATTTTGTCGCGAAGCAAATTCGTCTTGTCAGCTTGCCCTTCGAGCAGTTCGATTTTGCGCCGCATGACGCCGCCACGACCCTCGCCAACGGCTCCGGCGACGCAATTGACCAGTGCGTGTTACTCGCGGCTCTCCTCAACGCCTCGCAATTTCACGGCAGTGTCGCGCTCCTTTCTTCCAGCGCAGCGGTTGATGCTCATCTGCCTTGGCCGGGCGCTCTGAATCACGCACTTCTCGTCGTCACAGCGGGCAAAGACGTTCTCTGGATGGATCCTTCCTCCGATGTGCTTCCGTTTCGTATGTTGTTGCCGAATTTGCGCGGCAAGCAAGCGCTGATTGCTTCCTCCGCCGTCCCGCCGCATTTTGCGGAAACACCACGCGATCTTCCATTCCCGTCAACGCAGACTGTGGAAATTAGTGGGCGCGTAAGCTCACTTGGAAAACTGGTGGCGCGGGTTCGTTACACTTTGCGAGGCGACAATGAAGTCCCTTTGCGCATGGCGTTTCATCGCACGCCGGAGGCGCAATGGAAACAGGTGGCCCAGACAATGGCGACGCTCGATGGCCTCCGGGGTGAAGTGGCCAGCGCGAAGCCGGGCGATCCCACGGCGACGCGTGGACCGTTCATTCTCGATTTTGTCCTGGTCGACGGAAATTTTCTGGACTGGTCGCAACCGAAAACGCTTATAGCACTTCCCTTACCCGCGTTTGGCATGCCCGACGCCCCGGAGAATTCAGCGCAGCCGATTGAACTGGGCAATCCTCTGGACGTGACGGCGAAGCTCACGTTGACTCTTCCCGCGAACTACTCGGCGCAAATGCCCATCGGCGCAGGAGTCACACGCGACTACGCGACTTACAAATCGAGTTACGACGCGCAGGAGCACCGGGTCACGGCGGAGCGCACACTGCGCTTTCTCGCGCCTGAAGTGCCGCCCTCACGCCGCGCGGATTATCTGGCGTTTGCGCACGCGATCCAAAGCGACGAGAGCCAGGGAGTTACGGTCGCCAATATTATTCCGGGAGTTCCCGAGGACGCGACGACCACCGAATTGATGGAATCCGGGACGGCGGCGCTCAAGACCGGAAATAACGCTAAGGCTTTGCAACTATTCGAAGCGGCGGTGCAAATCAATCCGAAACAAAAGGATGCCTGGCGGGCGCTCGGACTGGCTCAGCTTGGTCTTGGAAAGTACGAGGACGCTGCCGCCGCATTTCGCAAGCAGCTCGCCACGAATCCCACCGACGAAACCGCGAATAATTTGCTTGGAATCGCCCTCTATGACGAAAAGAAATACGACGATGCCGCAGCGGCTTTCAAGAAGCAGATTGCGCTCAAGCCGCTCGATCCGAACGCGTACGCGTATTTGGGTGCGGTTTATATCGATCAAAAACAATTCGACGCGGCCCTCGCGGATCTCGAAAAAGCCGTCGTCCTCGATCCGGACAATGCGGCCGTTCGCCTCCGCCTTGGAGAGGCGTATCTCGGCGTCGGAAAAACCGCGCCCGCGCTGGACGCATTCGACAAAACAGCCAGCCTCTCCCCTTCGCCGCTGATTTGGAACCAGATCGCCTACGACCTGGCGGAACACGATGTCGCGCTCGATCGCGCCGAACATTTCGCAAATTTGGCGGTCGACTCGACCGAAGCCGCGCTCAGCAATGTGAATCTTCGCCGGCTGATGAATGACGCGCTCGAGGACACGGCAGCGCTCCCGTCTTTCTGGGACACCCTCGGCTGGGTCTATTTTCGCCAGGCGCGCATGAAGGACGCGGAGCATCTGATTGCCGCGGCGTGGCTGCTCGACCAAAGAGGCGATGAGGGCTACCATCTCGCGCGAATTTACGAACAGCGCGGCGACAAGGATCTCGCAACTCGCACATACGCGCTCGCAATGGCTGCCGGAGGCTCGCCCAGCGACGCGCGAACACGCCTCGCGAAATTGCTCGGTGGCGACGCCGGCATTGACGCGCGCTTGAAACGGTCAAGCGCCGAACTGCTCCGCATGCACACGATCTCAATAGACAAAACCGGTCCTGTCAATGGCAAAGCGGCTTTTCTCGTTCTGCTGGAGGCCGCGCCGAATGCCACGAAAGCGCGTGAAGCAAGATTTCTTCGCGGAGATGAAAAACTCTCGGCGATGACCGAACAGCTGCGCGCTGCAAAATTCCCCGCTATTCTGCCGTCGCAAACAAAAGCGCGAATCGTTTTACGCGGAGTTCTCGACTGTCCTGTAAAAGCAACAACATGCAATTTCGTCTTTGACCACCCTCGCGACCTGCTGTTGCAACATTAAGCCATGGTTCAGGAGGTCTCATGCAGAGAATGACGCAATACATTTCGGTCGCGTGCTTCGGATTACTGGCTTGCACTGCACTGTGCGGCCAAACACCAACGAGCGCCGTCACCAACACGCTGACGCAACGCATCGAGCAAGTGATGGACCGTCCCCAATTCGCGCACGCCATATTCGGCGTTGAGATATATTCGCTCGACTCAGACAAAATTCTCTACGAACACAATTCCGGCAAGCTTTTCGTTCCCGGCTCGACGACGAAAACCGTGACCGAGGGCGCGGCGCTTGAATTGCTCGGCGCGGATTATCGCTTCCATACGCGAGTTTATCGAACCGGTGCCCTGGCAAGCGACGGAACGCTCGATGGCGACCTCATTTTGGTCGCCAGTGGCGACCCCAATCTCTCCGGACGGATTCAATCCGACGGCGTGCTGGCGTTCGAGAATTCCGATCACTCCTATGCGGCGGACATGCTCGACGCGCGGGCCGTACCCGGCGACCCGCTTGCCGTGATTGACGACCTCGCAAAGCAAATCGCATCGCGCGGCATTCACAAAATCCGCGGTCGCGTTCTGGTGGATGCCAGTCTGTTCCCCGAAGGCACGCACGAGGCCGGAACAGGCGTCGTTGTATCGCCCGTCGCCGTCAACGATAACGTACTCGATGTCACGATAACGCCCGGCGCGCATGCGGGTGATCCCGCGATGATTCAAGTCTCGCCCGATACTTCCTATGCGCACATCGTGAACCACGTAACCACAAACAAACCGGATTCCGAGCGGCAACTCGATTGGGGCAAAGACGAAATGGCCGGCGATGGCGCGCATACCGTCGTGCTCGAAGGCAGCGTGCCTGCCGGCAAACCAGCTTCGCTGTTGCCGTACGCCGTCTCAAGCCCAAGCCGTTTTGCAGAAGTCACGCTAACCGAGGCGCTCCGAAAAGCAGGCGTCAACGTGGCAAGCGGTGCAAACGCGGCGCCGGATTTTCAAGCGCTGGCGAAATCTTATCTGCCACAGAATCTCGTCGCCGAACACATTTCGCCGCCGCTTTCGCAGGAAATCAAAATCACCTTGAAAGTCAGCCAGAATTTGCACGCGACCATGACGCCGTACATCCTTGGGGCAATCCTCGCGGGCCATCACGGCGATGCGGATCAAGCCGGACTCGACCTTGAGCACGGCTTTCTTGAAAAAGCCGGCCTCGATTTGACGCAGGCGTCGCAAGCCGAGGGCGCTGGCGGCCCGGGCGCGTTTTTTACTCCGGACTTCATGGTGCATTACCTCACGTACATGTCGCGGCAGAAGAATTTCGACGTTTTCTATCGCGCGCTGCCGATTCTTGGACGCGACGGCACCCTCTACAATCTGCTCACCGACTCGCCGGCGGCCGGGCACGTTCACGCAAAAACGGGAACGTTCGCCGAATACGACGCGCTGAACCACACTCTTATGGTGACGGGGAAGGGACTCGTCGGCTACGTTGATACCGCCGACGGACGGCATTTGATTGTCGCCGCCTACGTGAACAACGTCAGCATTCCGCCGAATTTCGAAGCCGCCGAGAAGGTTGGAAATGCCCTGGCTGAAATTGCCGCAGCCGCATACGACGCGCCCGCGCCACCGGAACGCTGATCGCACTGTGCTAAGATTGTCGTTTCCGCTCCACGGAAGGAAACGCCTGGGAAACATGCCGAAAGTGGGATTTGTGAGTCTCGGATGCCCGAAAAACCTCGTCGATAGCGAGGTGATGATGGGTCTTCTCGCGCGTTCAGGTTACGAAATCACGCCGCGCGCGGATGATGCCGACGTGCTCGTCGTTAACACCTGCAGCTTCATCGAGCCGGCGCGAAAAGAATCCGTGGACGCGATCCTCGAGATGGCCGAACACAAGAAGTTCGGTCGCGCGCAAAAATTGATCGTCGCTGGATGCCTCGTCGAACGCTTTCGCAACGAAATTCGCGAACAAATTCCCGAAGTGGATGCCGTCATTGGAACGGGCGAAGTCGAAAAAATATTGCAAGCCTGCGAAGGCGAGCTGCGAGATTCGTCGGATGAATCGCCCACATTTCTTTACCACGATTTGACGCCGCGCATTCTGGCGACCGCGCGCCACACGGCGTACATCAAAATCAATGAAGGGTGCGATCACCCTTGCGCGTTCTGCATCATCCCGCAATTGCGCGGACGGTTTCGCAGCCGCCGTTTCGAATCCGTTGTGCGCGAAGCAACCAATCTGGCAGCCGCCGGCGTCCGCGAAATTAATTTGATCGGCCAGGACACAACTTTCTACGGCGAAGATTTGGGTATGCGCGATGGATTGCCTCTGCTCCTCGCACGTCTCGCGCAGATTGAAGACCTGCACTGGGTTCGGTTCCTCTATTGCTATCCGAACCGTATCACCACGAAATTGCTCGAAACCATCGCGCAGCACGAGCGCCTTGTGAAATATCTCGACATTCCCCTGCAACACGCAAGCCGTAGCGTCCTCGCGCGAATGAAGCGCGGTTCCCACGCGGATGCGTTTCTGAAACTCCTCGATCGCATCCGGCGAACAGTTCCAGGCGTGTCGCTGCGCACTTCTTTCATCGTGGGCTTCCCTGGCGAAACCGAAGAAGATTTTCGCGCGCTGTGCGATTTCGTGTGCGCAGCGGAATTCGACTGGATGGGCGTGTTCGCCTATTCGGATGAAGAAACGGCGAAAAGTTTCGCGTGCGAAGGAAAAGTCGATGCGGAAACGATTGCGCGGCGGCGCGACACCCTGATGGCGATTCAACAGAAAATCTCCCGGCGGAATTTGCGCGCAAAGGTTGGCGAGACATTTGTCGCGATGCTCGAAGGCCCATCGAAAGATACGGAGCTTGTGTGGGAAGCGCGTCTCGAAGGCATGGCGCCGGAGATCGACGGCAAGATTTACGTCACGGAGATTGCCGGCGTCACAGAGGCTGCCCAGCTCCCACCCGCGGGCACGATGGCGCACGTCGAAATCACCCAAGCGCGCGATTACGATTTGATCGGCCGCGCGGTCAAAATCATTTCCGTGCCCGCAACCATCCCGCCGATCGCAGATATTCCAGCGCAGTCTTTTTCCATTCTCGCTTGATCCTCAAGCGCTAACAGCGTGTTGAAAGGTCTTGTCATTCCGAGAAACAAACGCAACGACCTTGCCTGCCGCTTGCCCGGCGCGGCCGCAGGCAGGGAATCTACCTTTCTCCTGACGCACGACTCACGGCCGTACGTCCTGGCGTATTGTCATTCCAAGGGCCACGCGAGGTGCCGCTCTTGCGCTCCGGTTGTTTCTACCGAGACGAAATCTGCCTCTTCCTGTTCGGAAAATCATCTCGGTCCGCGCGGCCATAGATGCCGAGAATTCCTCGGCTTGTCATTCCGAGGGCCGCGTCTGCCCGAGGAATCTGCTTTTCTCCTGACGCAAACCGGAAGCCGTACAGCCGCCCCTACAACCGCCGCGACCGTCGTGTTAATCTAGGCGCAACGGCCATGATATGGCATTGCCCGATTTGCTGGAAGGCGACCGATTCGGGATCCGACAAGGATTTCCCGTTTTGCAGCGAACGCTGCCGCTTGACTGATCTCGGCAATTGGGCCAGCGAGAAATACAAAGTATCCGCGCCTGCCACCGACGAATCACTCCCCGACGAGCTGTCATCCGCGAGATCAATCTCCGAATCGCACGAATCACCTGCGCGCGATGAATCCGAAAACTGACCCCATTCCCGCCGAGCACGCGCGAAAGCCCCGCCTGTCCTTATTTTTCGCGACGGCCGCCGGCGCAGGCTACCTCCCGAAAGCGCCCGGAACCTGGGGCTCCGTCGTCGGCGTAGCGTTATATCGTCTGGTCTGGTGGATCTATTCGAGATTTGGCCCTCGGGTGGCGTTCGTCACGATGAGCGGAGAATCTCGCTCGGCACTCTGGATGTCGGAAACTTGGGCTCGCATTCGTTTCTTTGAGATTCCACTGCTTGTTGGACTAGCTGTCGCTCTTCTTGGCGCGTGGGTCTCAAGTCGCGCCGCGCGATGGAGCAGCAAAAAAGATCCTCAGTTCGTAGTCATCGACGAAGTCTCCGGCCAATTTTTCACTTATCTCTTTGCACTCGCCCCGCTCAGCTGGAAATATTTGCTCCTCGGTTTTATACTTTTTCGCGTGTTCGATATTTGGAAGCCTTTTCCGGCGCGGCAAGCCGAATCACTGCCGGGAGGCTGGGGCATCATGGCGGACGATTGGATTGCCGCCGTCTACGCCGCCATAGGAATTTGGATTGCCAGAGGTTTGGGCCTATAAAGGTGTGGAGGATTTGCGTTTGAAAACGAACGGCATCCCGAAAATTGAGCGCGTGCTGCCGCGTGCGGCGATACCTGGCGGTGAGATCACGATTCACGGCGCCGATTTCGCGGATCGAAATCATTCGCGTCCCGCCGTGCGTTTCGGCAACGCGGAGGGCAGTGTCGTGATGGCCTCTGAGAACGTGCTCGTCGCGCGCGTGCCCGACGGCGCGGAAAACGGCATGGTGCGGGTGCACGCAGGACACGCGGAGAGCCAGCCTTTCCCCATTTCGATTGGCGCACTCGTCGCTGATAATTTGCATCCCGTGGCGAATCCCGCGGTCGACCGCGAAGGAAACACGTACGTGACATTCAGCGGCCAGCGCGGTCAGAAAGTGCCCGTGTCACTGTACAAGATCACGCCGAATCGCACCGTGAAGCCTTACGTCACGCAACTGATGAACCCCACTGGCCTGGCCATCGACCGCGATGGCGTGCTTTTCGTTTCCTGTCGCAACGATGGCACGATTTATCGCGTTACGCCCGACGGGCAAAGCGAGCAATGGCTCGAAGGCATGGGAATCGCCACCGGAATCGCGTTCGACCGCGCTGGAAATCTTTACGTCGGCGACCGCAGCGGAACGATTTTTAAAATCGGAGCCAATCGCGAAATTTTCGTCTTCGCCACGCTCGAACCATCAATGTCCGCCTATCACCTGGCTTTTCATCCGGGCGGCGATTTGTACGTCACCGGCCCCACCACGTCGAGCTTCGACAGCGTTTACAGAATCACTCCCGCGGGTGAAGTCGAAGTCTTCTATCGCGGACTGGGCAGGCCGCAGGGACTGGCCTTTGACAGCGCCGGAAATTTGTACGTTGCCGCGCGACTCGCGGGCAAATGCGGCATCGTGCGCATCGCTCCGGAAGGCAGCGCGGAGATTGCTCTCAGCGGCAACAACATCGTCGGCCTTGTGCTTGAACCGTCCCGCCGCGCGCTGGTCGCGACCGTCAATTCGCTCTATACGCTGGATTGGAACGTGGAAGGCATCCCGCTGAATAGTTAGAAATATCCCTCGCGAGTTTTTTTCTGCCTGAAGTTAAAGACACTCGCCCCTTGCGAGTTGCGCCGCGCATCGGGTACAACATTCTCGATGGATGCGGAGATCATTGCTGTCGGTTCCGAACTTCTCACGCCATATCGCCTCGACACGAATTCCCTCTTTTTGACCGCCGAGCTGAATCGCCTCGGATTTCACGTGCGCCGGAAGCAAGTGATCGGCGATCGCGATGACGATTTGCGCGACGCTTTTCTTCGCGCGCTCGAACGTGTCGACGTGCTCATCTCCTGCGGTGGGCTCGGCCCAACGGAAGACGACCGCACGCGCGAAATTGTCGCCGGCGCCTTCGGACGAAAGCTGAAGCTCAACAACGAAATTCTCCGAACCATTCAGGAGCGCTTTCGAAAATTCGGCCGTACGATGCCTGAAGTAAATATCCGGCAAGCCATGGTGCCGGAAGGGGCCGAGCCGCTGGCAAATACTCAGGGAACTGCTCCGGGCGTGTGGTTGGAATCGGGTGCCAAGGTTGTGGTGTTGCTGCCCGGACCTCCAAGCGAATTGCAATCGATGTTCGCAAGAGAGGTGAAGCCCCGGCTGGCTCGTCGCGGCGCGAATTTGCGTCTGTATACGCGCGATTTGCGCACCACGGGATTGCCAGAATCAGATGTGGACCAGCGCGTCGCGCCAATTTATAAGGAATACGCGGGAACTGAGACGACGATTCTCGCCGCGCCGGGCGAAATTCAGCTTCATCCGCGTGTGTGGTCCGAAGACGAGGCCACGGCGACAAAACTGCTCGACGAAATGGTAAAGCGCTTCGCGCTCGCGCTTGGCGAAAATCTCTTTTCGACCTCAGGCGAAACACTCGAGGACGTTGTCGCAAAGGAGTTGCAGGAGCATCGCGCCACGATTGCCGTTGCGGAGAGCTGCACAGGCGGAATGCTCGCCGCTCGCCTGACGAACGTGCCCGGCAGCTCATCCTATTTTCGCGGTGGAGTGGTTTCGTATAGCAACGATTTGAAGTCCGCGTGGGCGGACGTGCCCAAGGAAATCATCGAGTCAAAGGGAGCGGTCAGCCCCGAAGTCGCGCTGGCGCTCGCGGATGGCATTCGGCGCAGCACGGGTTCGACACTCGGAGTCGGCGTCACAGGAATCGCCGGCCCGGGCGGCGGCACGCCGGAAAAGCCGGTGGGTCTGGTACACATTGCAATCGCCGATGAAACCGGAACGAAGGAGCGCAGTTTTCGTTTTCCCGGCGCTCGCGATCGCATACGCCATCAAGCGACGCAGGCTGCGCTCGACATGGTGCGTCGATATTTTCTGTATGCCGCGCCGGCGGCCAAGGCCTGAAGCGTGCGCCTGTTCGTCGCGCTCGACGTTCCCGAACAGACGCGCCGCTCCCTCGACGAAACGATCCGGCGATTCGAAAATGTCTGCCACGGAGCGCGCTGGATGCGCGCGGAAAGTATTCACGCCACGTTGAAATTTATTGGCCACGTCGACGAAACGAAACTGCCTGCGATCAAGGAGTCTCTCGCTAAAGTAAAATTGAGCGGCCCGGTTGAAATTGCCTTCCGTCAGTTCGGATATTTCCCGGAGGAAAGGCATCCGCGCATTTTCTGGCTGGGAATCATCGCTGGGCCGAATCTTGCAGCGCTGGCGGCGGTCATTGCCTCAAACCTGGAATCGATCGGGATTCCGCGGGAAAAACGCGATTTCAAACCGCATTTGACGCTTGCGCGATTTAAAACGGACGAGGGGCTGGCGAAATTGCGCCAAATGACGGCATCGCTTCCGCATCAAGGCTTCGGCGGCGCTGTCGCGACGGAATTCCATCTCTACGAAAGCATGCTGAAATCCGACGGTGCGGTGCATACTAAACTCGCGAGTTATCGTTTCGTTGAAGGCGCAACGACGTGAAGACGCTCTGGCTGATTCCGATTGCCGCTTATTTGCTGGGTTCGATTCCATTCGGATACCTGATTGTTAAAATGCGCAGCGGATCGGACGTGCGTGGAGCAGGTAGCGGAAACATCGGCGCGACCAACGTCACGCGCGTGTCGGGAAAGGCTGCTGGCCTCGCAACACTGCTGCTGGACGTCGGCAAGGGATATTTCGCCGTGTGGCTGGCGACGCGATGGTCGCACGGAAACATTCGCTGGGTGATGGCCGCAGCGGTTGCGGTGGTCCTGGGACACACCTTTTCGTGCTGGCTGCGCTTTCGCGGAGGAAAAGGTGTCGCGACAGGGCTTGGTGTGTTCCTGGCGGTCGCGTGGCAAGCTGTTTTGGCGGCGCTTCTCGTTTGGATTGTGGTCGTGGCGTTTTGGAGATACGTTTCGCTGGGTTCGATTGTCTCCGCGGCGGCTTTGCCGATTTTGGTTTATTTGTTTTACGCGCCAGGACACGCCCCACCCCTGGCTGTTTCGTTCGGCAGCGCTGCCGTAGCGATTATCGTAATTTTCAAGCATCGGGAAAACATCGCCCGCCTGATCGTCGGCACGGAGAGCCGCCTGAAACGGAAAAGCTAGTTCGAAAGAACTTCCAAAGAACGCAATGGTAACAGGGTGCTCCGCGCGGCTCCGGAACAGTCGGCTGGCGAAAGGACTTTCCTGGTTTCCTTGCAAGACACTATGGCTGAAACGAAAAAAATCGCCATTATCGGTGCCGGAGGATGGGGCACTTCACTTTCGATCGTCCTCGGGCGTAGCCTGGCGCCGCACGGCATCGCGCTGTGGGCGCGTGAACGGGACGTCCTTGACAGCCTCCACAAAGACCGCAGGAACCCCGCATTCCTGCCTGGATTTGCGATACCTGCCGAAGTCGAAATCACGGGAGATTTGCGCCAAGCCGTCGACGGTGCGGACATCGTCATCGGCGCGATGCCCGCGACTCATGCGCGAGATCTCTACATGGAGATGCTCCCGTTTTTCGGCCGCATGACGGGCTTTGTCAGCGCAACGAAGGGCCTCGAACCCAAGACTCTCCTTCGCATGACGGAAGTAATCGAGCAGGTCCTGACGCCTAAATTCTGGCCGCGCGTCGCCGTGATTTCAGGACCCTCATTCGCATTGGAAGTCGCCCGCGGCGATCCCACCGCCATCGTGGCTGCCTCAAAAGACCGCTCGCTCGCCGCCGAATTGCAGGAGCAGCTATCCGGACGAACGCTGCGAGTTTATACAAACGACGACGTAGTCGGCGTGGAACTCGGCGGCGCAGTGAAGAACGTGATCGCCATTGCTTCGGGCGTCGCCGAAGGCCTCGGCCTCGGCCACAATACCGTCGCGGCTCTCATCACGCGCGGCCTGGCGGAGATGACGCGGCTCGGCGTGGCGCTCGGCGCGCGAAAAGAAACGCTCGCCGGTCTGGCGGGAATGGGAGATCTCGTCCTTACATGTACCGGCGAATTGAGCCGCAACCGCTCGGTGGGCGTCGAACTGGGCCGTGGCAGAAAGCTTGACGAAATCCTCGCATCAACGCGCACGGTCGCCGAAGGCGTGGGCACAACCGCCGCGGCCCGCGCGTTAGCGTTGCGCTTGGGAATCGAAATGCCCATCACCGCGCAGATGTATGGCGTTCTCTATGAAGGCCGCGCCCCGCACGATGCCATCCACGAACTCATGGAACGCCCATTGAAAGCTGAATAGGCGCCTCAGCGCCCTGGGGGTCTCCCTCCCGCGTGGCCAATCCGCCAACAGGTAGTACTTTCGGCCAGTTGTACCCCCCGTGCAGGCTCGCATACGATTTTCGTGCAGGCGTATTCGTATGTCTCAAAAACCATCTAAAACGACGGGGATGCGCCGGCTGCGCATTCTGTGGATTGTCCTCGGTGCGCTGCTGTTCACCAGCGCGCTGCCGCTGTGGCTGTATCATCGCGAAGTACTGCAACTAAGCGAGGAAAAGCTCCAGGACACCGAGCGCTTGCAGCAATCGGAAATCACCCGCTCCGTGGCCAGCGAAATCCTGCAATTCGAATCGAACCTCAGCGAACAGCTCGAGAGCCAAAGACAACTTCTGGCGCTGACCGGCTGGATCCAGGACGTCAGCGATCCCGCGCACGCGCCGCAACTCAGCCGCATGCTCGAAAACGTCCTGCAAAATAACCACGACATTCTTTACGTAACGACGATTGGCAGAGACGCCAAAGGCGAATCCGCCGAGAGCGTGAAGAACGCGGAACGCGACCCGTTTGTGGATGCCGCGCTGAAGCGCGCGTTCACTGCAAGCGTACAGGGCTTGCCCTCCGTCAGCCCCACGTTCGCCCTGGGCCAGGAAAACCGCCCCGCCTTCGTGATTTCGGTTCCGCTGATGTCCGGCGGCCAATTCACGGGAATGTTGGCGGCCGTTGTCTCGCTTGATCATGTGGTGGCGCGTCTCAAGGACGCGAGCGTGCGTGACCGCACTGTCTTTGTGGTGAATGGCGACGGTCGAATTGTTGTCCATCCCGACACGATCAACATGGTTCCCGGGCGAGACCTCAGCTCAAATCCCGCTGTCGTGCAATTCAAGAATCTGCCCACGCAAGAATTGCGCGCGACCGAAACAACGCAATTTACTCTCGACGAAAACAAGAAGCCCGTTGAGATGATCGGCACATACAGCACCATTCCGGAGCTGCATTGGGCCGTGATCGCGCAGCGCAGCCTGGCCAAGGCTCGCGTTGACGCGGGCGTACAGGAACTGACCACGCAGGCGATGCGCTTCGTGATTGCGGTTACTTTGATTGCGCTGCTCGTCGGTTACCTTTCGGCGCTCGGGATCACGCGGCCGATTCAGGGATTGGTTCGCTCCACGCGCGCCATCTCCCGCGCCGAATTTCACGAGCGCGTGCAGGTCCAGGGCGCCGCGGAAATCAGCGAGTTGGCCGAGACATTCAACGGCATGGCCGACGATATCGAGAAATACGTCGACCGGCTTCAAATGGCCGCCACCGAGAATCGCGAGCTTTTCATGGGCTCGATCCGCATGCTCGCCGCCGCCATCGACGAGAAGGATCCCTATACGCGAGGCCATTCCGGACGCGTCGCGAAATATTCGCTCACCATCGCCCAGGAGATGGGCCTCGATTCCGACGCCATGGACAAACTGCGCATCTCCGCTCTGCTTCATGACGTCGGCAAGATCGGCGTGGACGACAACGTCTTGAAAAAACCCGGCAAACTTACCGACGACGAATTCGCTCTGATGAAGCAGCATCCTGTGAAGGGCGCGAACATCATGCGTCCTGTCGCGCAACTCAAAGACATGCTGCCGGGAATCGAGCTGCATCACGAACGCATGGATGGCCAGGGCTATCCGTACGGTCTTGTCGGCGACCAAATCCCCATGATGGCCCGCATCATCGCCGTTGCGGACACCTTCGACGCCATCACCACCAATCGTCCTTACCAGTCCGCGATGGACCTCGAATACGCCATGGACCGCATTCAGCAACTTGCCGGATCAAAGTTTGACGTGGATGTCGTCCGCGCCATCCAGCACGCCGTCAAGGTCGGCAAGCTCAAACTCAGCGCTTCCGTCGTCGAAGTCGAAGTCGCTGTTTAGCAATCAACCCTTCTCTTAGCTACCCCTTTTACAACGACGCTCATTAGGCACGCGCCTAGCAACGCCAAAACGGGCAGGCACACCCATCCCCTCTGCCTGCTAGATAAGGCTGCCTCTTCTCTTTCTGTCCCCCTTCTGCGTCTTTTTTTTGAAATTAGGACACTACCGATTTTCCCGTAATGTGCAGCCTTCCTGCATTCCTCTGCTAGAATGAACGTTTCCGCTGAGAACGCGGACGCGCCATGATCACCCTTTTTGGCAAACCCGAACCTTCGTTGCTCGAGCGCCTGAAAAACTCCGCAGCGAAAACACGCACGGAGCTCTCGGCCCGCGTCGAGCAATTGCTTACAGGCGACCGTCCGGTGGATCCGGCGCTTCTCGCGCAACTTGAAGCGGCGCTCTTGAGCGCGGACATTGGCGTCGGCACCACAAAAGAAGTGCTCGCATCGCTGCGCCGCCAGGTAACGGAGCAAAGGCTCACGGGTTCGGCTGATCTGAAGCGTGAGCTGAAAAATCAACTCCTGCGCATTTTGACTACGGCGCCGGTTCCGCAGAACGGTGATTCCGCATCTGGCGCAGCCGCCCCGCGCGTGATTTTCGTCGTGGGCGTGAATGGCACGGGAAAAACAACCACCA
>DATEHB010000100.1:0-18416 GCA_035279805.1 Candidatus Acidiferrales bacterium | reverse complement strand
GAAAAGAATCAGGAACAGGTAAAACAACAGCTTCGCGATTCCCGCGGCGGCCACCACAAGTCCCGCCAAACCCAGAATTCCCGCAACGATCGCGATCACCAGGAAAATAATCGCCCAGCGCAGCATTTATTATCGCCGGGTCTTCGACCGCGCTCTTGACCGTGCGCGCTTCCGCGACTTTGCCGCTGGTCGTGCGGTGCGTCTTTTGCGCGACGTTGTCCGGCTCTTCCGCGCTCGTTTCGGTTTTGTCTGGCTCGCGATTCTTCCGGCGACGTTCCCCAGCGTGGCTCCGACCGTGCGCGCCACATCGAACAGTATCCCCTCTTCCTTTTGCGTACCGCCATGCATGGAACTTTCCGCCATTTCGTCCTCCCTAACTTTTATTCGGATTCAGCAAGGCGCTTTGCGCCTATGCCTCACAGACGGCCGACCAGGAAAAGCACAAGGATGATTATAAGAACGAGCCCCAGACCGCCGCTCGGGTAGTAACCCCATGATCTGCTATGAGGCCAGGCGGGAAGGCTGCCGACCAGCGCGATGACCAGAATCACGGCCAAAATGAACAGCATTTTTATATCCCCTTTCTTCTAACCGTGTCACTGCGCCGCAAATCCGAAATTGTTTCGTTTTCTCGGTGAAATTCCGGGGGCCCGCTTCAACCAGCCAACAATCAATCAATTCCATTCGGGACGAAATTCTCGACATCCTAGACGCGGTGGCCCGGCACCCGCAGTTCTCCAAGTCACCGCGAAATATCCCGCAAACGATACGCTGAGCCCTGTGTGTGGTCTATCGGTGAAAAGCCTTAGACTTCAAACTCTTGGCCTGTATTACTGTTGCGAAGCGCACGGTTCATCGAGTAGCGAATCTTGAAATCGAGCAGCCGCCAGGAACCCTGTCGTGCGCCCTCTTCTTATTTCCGGATAACAAAATGTATCGGGAACCCATTGCGCCGAACGCGCATCCTCATTTAGAGAGAACTCAACGCGGGAGGAAAGAGCATGGCAAGACAAAGAGGAATCCGTTCGAAACACAAGCAATCGGCGTCTAAAGAAACGCACGTTATCCGTGTTTTCTCCAAACCACGTCTTAGTGCACAGTTGAAAATGCTAGCGGCTGCTGCACCGCCCGCTTCAGGATTTGACCGGGCAGTCTCGCTGGAAGGAAGCACGCAACATTTCCAGGTCTATTCCGCAACGGACTTTGCCAACGGCCCCATTATCGCCAAAGGAGTTCTGGCTACTTGCGAGAAGGATCACGGCGCAGTCGTTCAGTTCTTCAGCGGTCTGGCGCTCCCCGTTTTTCCCATGAACATCATCATCGCATCAGGCATCGGCGGAGCGTATCACTACGGCTGCTCCGCTGTGGATTTGTACTGCGATGGCGATACTTCCGCGAACCCGGACATTGGCCACACAAGGTATCTGGTGATCGCCGAAGAGGTGGAAGTTTTCGAGGCTGTGCAGAACAAAGGCTGGGATTGCGGCGCGAGCAACGGAGAAGGCCTCTCCCGCATCCTCGCCACGGAATTATATCCTGCCGAGCTTGACGGCTTTTTCACCGCTGCCTCGTGGCTCGATTCAGATCGCCCGGATTGGGTTTCGCAGACAGATCCGACCGACCAAAATGCCGTCTCCACCGGCTGCTCCGTGCTTTTCCTCAACTATCTCCATTACCAGTTGAATTTTCCGTGGCCGCAAATTGTGCAGGCGGCTGGCTCAACTCTTGAACAGACCTACCACGCGCTCACGGGGAACTCGGGCGGATTTGCGCCTTTCAAGGCGCTGCTCGACTCCCATTTTCGGGCCGGACAGCCTTCGGGCTTCACTAGCGACAATCCTTTTCCGCTAGCGGGGTAAGCGTGGCCGCCTGAATCAAGCGCCATTTCGCAGCGCGCCGCCACATGCGCTGCTCGCCGGCCGGTGATACTCATCTGCGCATTGCGGCGTGCAAGCGAAATCCTCTATAATTCAAAGGGAAACGGTAACTTTTCAGGAGCCTTGCGAAAAAAACGCGCATCGCGTGTGAGGGCCAAGCCGACTGGCGGCTCCCGTTCGCGCGCAAAGAAAAACAAAATGGCTGACGTCGCTGAGCGACTCAAAAAAAAGCTTCAGGAAGAAATCGCGTTGCTCGATCATGAACTCCACACGGACTTGCCCAAGGAGCTCATGAAGGCGCGCGCCCACGGTGATCTCAAGGAGAACGCCGAATACAAATACGCCAAGGAGCGCCAATCGTTCGTTTCAGCCAGGCTGGGCCAGTTGCACGCGCGTATGGCGGAAATTTCCATGCTGAATCTCGAGAATCTTCCGCGTGACCGCGCGGCGTACGGCTCCACGGTGCGCCTGCTCGACGTAAAAAAGTCGCAGGAAACGGAATACAAGCTTGTAACCGCGGAGGAGGCAGATGCCGCCAGAGGCTTCATCTCCACTTCGTCGCCCATCGGTCGCGCGCTTCTCGGCAAAAAAGTCGGCGACGAAGTTGAGGTGCAAACGCCGGCAGGCGTCAAGGAATTTGAAGTCATGCATCTATCGACGATCTACGATGATGTGTAAACGTACATGGCAGAAATCTAGCAACGGGTGAACCGCCAGCATGCGTATCGAAACTCTTGGCCGGCCCTTTCGTTGGTTGCTCGACCGCGCGGCAGCCATCCTGGATAAAGCCCGTATCCCGGCAGGTTTGTTAACCCTGTCTGGTTTCACATGTTGTCTGATCGCGGGCGTTTTTTTCGGGACTGGCCGCTTCACTGCGGCTGGGCTCATCATGATTCCCGCCGCATTTTGTGATTTGCTGGCGCGGCCTCTTGCTCATCGCCGGCCGCGGATAGATTTCTTCGGCGCTTTCCTCAAATCGGTCCTGCACCGTTACGCCGATCTTGCAATATTTCTCGGGCTGCTGGTTTACTACGCCACAGTGAATCGTTTTCTGTACGCGCTCGTCACGGGGTTCGCGATGGCCGGCGCGGTGATGGTCAGTTACTCGCAGGCGCGCGCGGAATCGCTCATTGAGCGGTGTCGCGTAGGATTTTGGGAGCGCCCCGAGCGCCTTGGCCTGATGATTCTCGGCGCGCTTGTGAATCGCGTGCCCATTGCGTTGTTCATCCTTGCGATAGGTCCGAATCTCACGGTAATTCATCGCATTTGGCACACGTGGAATCAGACGGAAGGCCAAGGCCGCCGCACGGCGGATCATGATCTCACCGGCGCGCCGCTGCCGGCCGTTTCGCCACCGCAACAAAGGGCGCTGCCCTTTGCCGCATCCATGCTTGAATCTCATCCGGAATCGCACGTTGAGCCTGATTCCGATAACCAGTTGCGCGACCTTCTCTCCCGCGCGGCAAAGCGGGGCGCATGAGCATTCACGGCCCGCTGGCGCTCGTCGGCCTCCTTGTGATTCTCGCGGGATTTCATCTGCTTTGGCAATCGCGCCGCGAAATTTTCTTTTGGTTGGAGACTTACTCTAAAATTCTTCGCGCTTCGCTGAATCAGCCGCGGCGTGAATTTCGTCGAATCAAGTTCTCGCGATTCGGCGTTGGACGCGAGCATGTTTTGCGTTTGCTGCTTGGTTTGAGTCTGATGATCGTCGTTGGGCCGGTGCTTATTTTCCTGGGCCTCGCGTTCTGACGTGAATTCCGCAAATTTTTCCCTCATTGTTCACGGCGGTGCATGGGATATTCCAGCCGCCGCCGTTTCCGATTGCCGCGCCGGAATTCTTCGCGCTCTCGAAGCGGGCCGCGAAATCCTCGCGCGTGGTGGTGCGGCAATGGACGCCGTTGAGACCGCCATCACTGTGCTTGAAGACGATGTAACATTCGACGCGGGCGCCGGCGCGCATCTCAATCGCGACGGCCGCGTTCAGCTCGACGCCATCATCATGGACGGCGCAAGTTTAAAAGCCGGCGCAGTCGCCGCCGTCGAACGCATCAGGAATCCCATTCGCCTTGCGCGCAAGATTCTCGAATCGAGCGAGCATATGATGCTCGCCGGCGCGGGCGCGGAATTATTCGCGCAGGAAAACGGCGTCGCTTTGTGCGATCCTTCCGAACTCATCACCGCGCGCGAGCGCCAGGCCTGGCAACGTTGCCGGGAAGGGAATCACTCTTCTGAATTTCACTTCAGTCACCTCCACGGTACAGTCGGCGCTGTCGCACGCGATGTGCAGGCGCGAATCGTCGCGGCGACTTCCACCGGAGGGACGTGCTGCAAATTTCCGGGACGCGTTGGCGACTCGCCGCTCATCGGCTGCGGTTGTTACGCCGACGCGGAAGCAGGCGGCGTCTCATGCACGGGCCACGGCGAAGCGATCATGAAAATCGTCATGGCAAAAACCGCCGCCGATCTTTTGCGCAACGGCGCCGCTCCAGACGCCGCGGCGAATCAGTGCATTGAACTCCTCGTGCGCCGCACCCACGCCACGGGCGGCCTTATTCTTCTCGATCGATCCGGGCAGCCTGCTGTTGCGTTTAACACGCCTGGCATGGCCTTCGGTTACCTACAGCCTGACAGCGTCTTTTTCATTTCTCCCTGAGGGCCGGCGTTTCACATTTAACTGCTTGCCTTGGAAACCGAACAGGAGTAAACAGGAAAGTAGCAGCTGTACTTTCTGTCTTCTTAGGCCCGCGCGGCCCGGTCTTCTCCGGGTTCTACCACGCGCGGGCTTTCCTTTTGTCTGGCTGACACCACGACCGAATCCGCGCGTGCGGGATTGTTTGTCTGCACAGGAAGTCTCTGCGGGGCAAAAAAAAAGCCGGGCCGAAGGAGAAGGCGGCCCGGCATGGAGGCAGATCCGTTTGCAGATCCGCAGGACTATATCGAGTGGTTCGCGAAACGCCGGCGCAAGCCAAATCCAAGCGCCAGCAAACCCGTGCCGAACAGGGCAAGTGTGCCCGGTTCCGGTGTCGGAGCAGCCAGCGAGCTAAGCAGCACGTCGCTCGAATAGGCGCTGACGCCGAGGAAAGGATTCTTGCTGTTCAGGTTGACCGTGAACGGGGTTTCGTCGAGCTGTCCATTCGTTATCACGAGCGAGCCCGATGATCCCAGCGAGCTGCCTTCCCAGATGTCATACCCTTCGCCAGGCTGCACGCTTCCGATTTGGAGCGTTACGGAGGTAGCCCCCAGCTTGATCAGATTCGTCAAGTCGAGTTGCACCATCTCTTGCGTCCCGATCTCGAAATCACTGGACCCGGTCAATCCCAGTCCGTTCTCATCGCCGCCGGACGTCTTGCCATAGAGATCGTTCCTGGAACAGTTGCTAAGAGCCACGGTGATTCCACCGGAGCATCCCGAAAATCCGTACGCGGTGATGGTCACGCTGTTTGACGTGTACGTCTGGGAAACTCCCAGCGGTCCGGCGGGTGTCGAGAAGTCGAAGTTCACGCCCGTCGCGAACACCGGAGCAGCCGCGAAAAGCAGCGCTCCCAGAACCATCGTTGCAAACTTTGCTTTCATGGTCAAAATTCCTCCCTGGTTTTGCTCCTACCCAACCTCCTCATAGTGCATGTTGCGCGCCAAACCTGGCCTTCGAATTCTTTTCTGAAGACACTGAAAAATAAAGAGTTATACGTTGACGGGTCAAAGCCCTTTCCGAATGTGCGCAAAAGTATTCATTTTTACGGAGTCGCTTTTGCAAGCGCCAAGGCAAATCGCGATACTATAACTCCACGCAGCGCTAGCGCTTATTCCTCTCTCCAAGATTCCACTCCGTCTTCAACACAGTTCGCACAACTCCGCGCTTGCTTGAATTGCACAGACCAATTGGTTGAAGACGCGACAACCCATGTGCTAGCATCCGGTTTTCCGCAGGGGGCGAAAGGTTCTCCGATGCGCCTCGGATGCCTTTGCGTTTGTCGTCATTCTCTCGGCCGTCCGGCCGCCGCTACAAAACTGCAAACGAATCGAGATTTTCCACGCGCGCCCGGGCGCGGATTCCGCGGAGTTCCATATGGCGAACACTCTGCATTCATCGGGCGCGAAGGTTTGAAGATATTGGTCCTTTGCCGGCAGGCTCGGGATCTTCGAGGTGAAACATGAAAGTCTATAACACGGAGAAAATTCGAAACGTGGGCATTGTAGGCCACGGCGACACGGGGAAAACGCAGCTCGTGTCGTCGATGCTGTTCACTGCGGGAATGACGCCGCGTCTCGGCAAAGTCACCGACGGCTCGACCGTCACGGACTGGGACGAAGAAGAAATCGCGCGAAAAATCTCCATCCACACCGGCCTCGCCTATGCCGAGTGGGGCGCCTCCGACAAAATCAAAATTAATTTTCTTGATACGCCGGGCTATTCCACATTTATCAACGACACCAAAGCCTCGCTCATCGCCGCTGACGGCGTGTTGATCCTCGTCGATGCGGCCGCAGGCTGCCAGGTGGTCACCGAAAAGGTATGGGATTACGCGACGGAATACGACTTGCCCCGTGCGTTCGTTATCAATTGGATGGACCGCGAGCTGGCCAGCTTCGAGCGCGCGCTGGAATCGATCCAGCAAGTTTTTGGACGTGGCGCCGTGCCCATCCAACTTCCCATTGGAGCGGAAAGGAATTTCAGAGGCGTGATCGATCTCGTGTCGATGAAAGCCCTCACGTATACGCCTGACGGCGACGGCAAGGCTAAAGTCGAAGAGATTCCCGCCGACATGGCCGAAGCCGCCAAAGCCGCGCACGAAGCGCTGGTCGAAATGGTCGCGGAAATCGATGACGAGCTGATGCAGGAATTTTTCGACAAGGGCACGCTGCCCGTGGAAGATTTGAAGAAGGGTTTGCGTGAAGCGGTGCTCGAGAAGCGCATTTATCCGGTGCTCGTCAGCTCCGCGCTGCGTAATATTGGCGGCGACGCGATTCTCGATTTCATCGCGGAGACTTTCACGTCCGCGGCCGAACGCGGGAAAGCGGTCGCTTACAAAGAGGCCGGCCACAAGGGCGAAACCGTTGAGCGCAGGATCGATGATAAAGAGCCGCTGTCGCTTTTTGTTTTCAAAACGATTGCCGATACGTTCGCGGGCCGCATCAGCTATTTCAAGGTTCTGAGCGGCGTGCTTCACAACGACGCCAACGTCGCAAATTTCAACCGCAACACAGTCGAACGGTTCCAGCACCTCGAAATCCGCCAGGGGAAAACCGCCACAGCCATCAATGAATTGCACGCAGGCGACATCGGCACCATCGCAAAATTGAAAGACACAACGACGGGCGACACGCTCGGCGACAAATCCGCGACGCTTTATTATCCGCCGGCGCATCTGCCGGAGCCTTCCATCACGTTTGCGATCGAGCCAAAAACACGCGCCGACGAAGACCGCATCGGCGTTGCGATTCATCGGATTCTGGAAGAGGATCCGGCGCTGCGTTTCAGCCGCGATCCACAGACGAAGGAATTCTTGCTGGCAGGCGCGGGCCAGCAGCACATCGAAGTGGTGGTCGCGAAATTGCGCAAGCGGTATCACGTCGATCTCGCGCTGCATCCGCCGAAGGTCGCCTATCGCGAAACAATTCGCGCCAAGGCCGACGCGGAAGGCAAGCACAAGAAGCAAACGGGCGGCCACGGCCAGTTCGGATTGTGCCGCATCAAGATGGAGCCTCTTCCGCGCGGCAGCGGCTTCGAGTTCGTGGACGATGTTTTTGGCGGCGCGATTCCGAAGAACTGGATTCCGTCGGTGGAGAAGGGAATTCGCGACGCTTCGGAGCGGGGCTTTCTCGCCGGCTATCCGGTCGTGGATTTCCGCGCCAGCCTTTACGACGGCAAGTATCATGACGTCGATTCGTCGGACATGGCGTTCAAAATCGCCGGGGCGCTCGCGTTCAAGGAAGCGATGAAGCAGGCCAAGCCCGCGCTTCTCGAGCCCATCATGAAAGTGGAAGTTTACGCGCCCGATCAATATTCCGGCGACATCATGGGCAACATCAGTTCGCGGCGGGGGCACATCAGCGGCAGTGAAACGCGGGGGCAAAACGTGATTGTGCGCGCGCAAGTGCCGTTCGCGGAAATGCTCAGCTACGCGAACGATTTGACGTCGATGACGCAGGGGCGCGCGAGTTATTCGATGGAATTTTCGCACTACGATTTTGTGCCCGCGGAAATTGCGCAGAAGATCATCGCCGCGCATAAGCCGCACGCTGCCGAGGATGACGAAGCTGCGTCCGCGGCGAACGGACACTGAGGAACTGCTGCGAACGTTCGCAGGGCCTATTCGAAAACGGGAAAATGCGCTGAAGAATCGCAAAATTCCGCGATTAGAAATGGGTCCGAGGATGTGTTTTGTGTGAGTTACGTGAGTTTCTAATTCTTCATAGTTACCGCGATTAGAATTTGGAAAGCGCATAAAAAAGCAAAAAGCCGCGTCGCCGCGGCTGGCCTTTCTCCCCCCTTTTATTTCTTCCCGTCCGGCTGAAATGCTTCGCCGAAGTTAGTGTGTACCATATAGTTAACTTGATGTCAAGGAAAAACCGACTATAACCATGTTCTATTTTACGGCGAGTGTTTAGATGGAGTGTTGTCCTTAAGCTCGAGGCGAGATTCTTCGCTGCGCCCGCCTGCCCGCCACGACGGGCGAGCGGCGGGCAAGCTCAGAATGACAAAACAGACCGTGGTTCACGCAGCAGGTAAAGTCTGTGTTACGAGGTCACCACCCTTTGCTGCGGTTCGCTGCGCTCGCTGCGACGGCGCAAAGGATGGGCCACCCAGCGGAGGAGTCGCGCGGGGCGACGGGACTCGATGTGATGGCGGAGGGAAAGGAAAAGAAAAGCAGATCCCTCACCTCGTTCGCGCGAGTTTTCATGTTGGCTGCTGTTACAGGGCGGGCGCGACCGGGTTCGGGATGACAATTCGAGGCAAAATGGGCGCCGCCCTTCGTCCCTCAGGACAAGCCAGCAGCGCCCCTACGAAATGACAAGACGGGCGTGGTTGCGCGGCGAAAATGGTGGTTTGGGGGCCAGGCAGAGGAAAGTCCCCCCCCTTTGCCGCGGTTCGCTGCACTCGCCGTGAGGACGCAAAGGAAAAGCAGAGGCAGATTCTTTGCTGCGCCCGCCTCCCCCGCCACGGCGGGCAAGCTCAGAATGACAAAACGGCGGACAGTTGCGCAGGCCAAATGACAAGTCGAGGCAAAGTGGGCGCGGTTCGAGATGGTAGCGGCGGAAAGCAGAAGCAGATCCCTGCACTGCGGCAGGCAAGCCTCACCGCCGTTCGCGCCGGCTTTTATGACGGGCTGCTGTTGCAGGCCCGGGCGCGACCGGGTTCGGGATGACGAGTCGAGGCAAGATGGCGCAGCAGGTGGCCCGTACGGAGTCAGCAAGAGCGGGATTTGGGATGATGGGAGCGGAAAGCAGAAGCAGATTCTTCGCTGCGCCTGCCTGCCCGCCACGGCGGGCGAGCGGCAGGCAGGCTCAGAATGACAACGATGGAGATGGTTTGCGCAGACCAAAATGGAGCTTGCGCGGAGGCGTGTAAAGTTGCAACCTTCCGGGCATGAAAAGAGCAGCGAAAAGAGCTTCAAGACGAGCAGCAGGTAAAGCGAGGAAGAAGGCGGCGCGCCGGAGGTCGAATCAAAGGGCCACGCGGAATGCCGCGCGCACAGGACAGCGGTGGGGGGACGCGACCGAGGCGATACAGCGCGGCGAGGTGAAGCACGGGCGCGGCGGACCGGTTGCGCCGGAAATTGTGCGCAGCTCGACATTCACATTTTCGTCCACGGCGGAAATGAAGCGCTGGGCCGAAGGCAAAAGCTCCGCGTACATTTACACGCGCTACGGCAATCCCACGCTGGCCGTCGCCGAAGCGAAAATCGCGGCGCTCGAAGGAGCGGAAGCCGCGATTGTGGCCGCTTCGGGCATGGCGGCGATTTCGAGCGCGCTGCTTGCGGTGCTCAGCTCGGGCGACGAAGTCATCTCGACGGCGCAGCTTTATGGCGGGACGTACCGGCTGATGCGAGATCTGTTTCCGCGCTTCGGGATTCGCGTGCGCCATGTGGAAGCGGATCTCGCGAGCGTCGAGGATCTGGTGACGCCCCGGGCGCGAGTGCTGTACGTGGAGACTCCGACGAATCCGTCGCTGCGCCTGGTCGATTTGCAGCGAGCGATTGCGATTGCGCGCGAATTCAATCTAGTCTCGATTGTTGACAACACGTTCGCCAGTCCCGTGCTGCAAAAACCTCTGGCGCTCGGCTTCGACATGGTGGTGCATAGCGCGACTAAGTATCTTGGCGGGCATTCGGACCTGGTTGCGGGCGCCGTCGCGGGGCCGCAAGCGTGGATTAGTCGCGTGCGCGACAATATTATTTATCTGGGCGGATGCATGGATCCGGCGGGTGCGTATCTGCTGATTCGCGGAATGAAAACGCTGAGCGTGCGCATTGAGCGGCAGTGCAAGAGTGCGATGGCGGTGGCGAAATTCCTCGAACGCCATCCGAAGGTTGCGCGCGTGCATTATCCGGGACTTGCGTCGCACCCGGACCACAAACTGGCGCGCCGGCAGATGCGCGATTTCGGGGGCATGCTTTCGTTCGATTTGAAGGGCGGCCTCGCCGCGGCACGGCGGTTTTGCGACCGCGTGCAGCTTTTTGCTCTGGCGGCAAGCCTCGGGGGCGTTGAATCGCTCGTTATCCTGCCGATTTACACTTCGCACTACAACATGTCGCGCGATGAGCTAGAGCGCGCGGGTGTTGAGCCGGGCACGGTGCGCGTGTCGATTGGGCTTGAGGATCCGGCGGATTTGATTGAGGATCTGCGGCAGGCACTGGCATAAGACCTGCCAGTTGGGAACTTGACCGTCCTAACGACCCTCTGGCTTAGACATCACTAGGATTCCCTCTTAGCCTGTCCTTGGGTCCAGGCGACGGCAGTAGTACTCGATGTCGCGCTTCGGTCAACCCCTGCGCGACAACTTGGTTGACCGGCCCATGGCCGCCCCGTACAATTTTTGGTAGCCGCAGTGCATTTGGTCCGCGCCTCGACTGGACAAACGCGGGTAAGTAACGTTTGCGAAGGCCAGTCGTCTTAACAAATGACGGCTCGGAGGTTGAATGAGGGGCAGAAAAGGGATATCGGTTCTGGCAGCGGCGCTTTCGCTGTCGTTTTTGGCCGCCGCGGGTTGCGAAGACACGGCAAAGCACACCGTCAAGGTGCGCCAGCCGGCGGCAACGCCTCAAGCGTCCGTCTCGACCGCCGCGAACATCGGTGCATTACCTTTCCCCGAGCATGTTCCTGATTTGCAAGACCTTGTGTCCGCGCCTCATCCGGCAGTTGACGCTCTGATTGAAGAAGTGCAGGCCAGCTACGACGCGGGCGAGCAGGCATATCAGGCTGGCCAACTCGACGTGGCGCACAAGGACTTCAACGTCGCCTTGGATCGTCTGATGAAGAGCGGGCTCGAAGCCACGGGCGACCACCGCCTGCAGGAGCTGTTCAACCGCATCGTCGATACCATGCAGAATTATGAGATGGAGGCGGAGCAGAAAGACGAGGCGGTCGCTGACAACAGCCAGGATGATTCGGAAAATGCGGATGCGACCGACGATACGCAAGCAGGGGCGGCACAGCCCGAATCCACCGCTCCAATCGAAGAAATTGCCAATATGGAAAGTCTTCCAGCCACGGATCCGCGTTTGGCGGCAATGGCTGAAAAGGAGCTGATCAGCGTCCGGCACGACCTGCCGCTGACCGTGAATGCGTCGGTGCTCCAGTATTTGAGCTTTTTTGAGTCGCCGCGCGGCCGCGCAATCGCCGAGTTCGGCCTGCAGCGAGCCGGCCGCTATCGGGCGATGATTGAATCGACGCTGAAAAAGGAAGGCGTACCGCAGGACTTGATTTATCTTGCCCAAGCCGAGTCGGCATTCAAGCCGCGAGTCGTTTCGAGCATGGGTGCCCGCGGTATCTGGCAATTTATGCCATACACTGGCGAGGAATACGGGCTCAGCCGGAATTACTGGGTAGACAAGCGCGACGATCCTGCCGCGGCGACGCGCGCGGCGGCCGAGCACTTTCGCGATCTTTACCAAATGTTCGGCGACTGGTATCTGGTGATGGCGGCGTACAATTCCGGACCGCTCAATGTGGCGCGCGCGGTCGAGCGCACGGGCTATGCCGATTTCTGGGAGTTGCAGCGGCGCAACGCGCTGCCCGAGCAGACGAAGAATTACGTGCCCATCATTCTGGCGCTCACAATGGTGGCGAAAGATCCACTGCTGTACGGCATTCACGTGGAGCCGGATCAACCGTTGAAGTTCGACACGGTCACGCTGAACCACTCGATCAGCCTGCGGCTGGTCGCGGACGCTACGGATGCGAGCCTTGACGATTTGCAGGCGCTGAATCCGGAACTGGTGCGAGGAATCACGCCGAACGAGGCGGGCTTTGCCTTGCACGTGCCGGAGGGAACTGGCGCGGCGCTGCAGAAAGAGATTGCGTCCATTCCGGCGGACAAACTGACGATTTGGCGCATTGCGAAGCTACAGTCCGGACAGACGCTCGGCGGAATCGCGCGGCAGTATCATGTGACGCTCGCATCGCTCGAAAACGTGAACGTCCTCGACGCGAACGACCCGCCTGCTGTTGGCACGGAACTGATTGTTCCCGCGGCGCCTCCACGGGTGAAGCTGGTTCATTATCGTGTGCGCCGGGGGGATACGCTTGATGGCATCGCGTCGCGCTATGACGTCAGCGTGAGCGAGCTGCAGCGTTGGAACCATCTCCGCACGGAACACGCGCCACGGGGACGTACGCTTCGCATTTACGAGAACACGTATCCTGGCGCGATGACAGTGCGGGAAGCAGCAGCAGCCCACAGCGCGAACAGCCGGCATGCGGCGGCAGCAACCATGCAAAAAACATCGCAGAAAACGTCACGCAACCAGCCCGTTAAGCATCGAGTGCTGCCTGGCGAGACGCTGTGGTCGATCGCGCACACGTATGGCACGACTGTGGCGGCTCTGAAACAGGAAAATCCATTTTTGGCCAGCCGCGGGCTTAAGGCCGGCGACCGTCTGAGCGTAGGAACGAAGCAGTAAGCCAATATTATTCAGCAGTTTACGATAACGCCGGCATTCTTTCCCACAGGACGCGGCCCCCCTATAGATACGAACTAATCGGGATACGGTAAGCCCGGCGACTTTTGCGCCTTGACAAACTTCCGGCTCTGCGATTAAAACAAAGTCAGTGGGAAAGACAGCCGCCGAGCTCTTTACCCCGCGGAGGAAATATGTTCGACGCCAAGTTCCATGAAGAGGAAGAAGACAACGAGCTCCCCGGCTTTGAAGAGGAAGAAGAACAGGGTGAGCTCGGGGGTGATGAGCACGAGGAAACTGCCGAAGAAGTAATCGAGATTGAAGCAGAGACAGAAGAGGACGAGGAAGCAGGGCGTCCATCTGTCGGCCGCCGCGCTCCAGCGAAGCCAGCGTCCAGACCTCGCGCTAAGGCGAAGCGACCCGCGAAAGCCAAGAAGGCGAAGAAAGCCGCGAAGAAGAAAAGGTCCGCGCCGAAAAAGAAGGCCAAGGCGCGTACGAAGAAGAAATCCCGCCGCAGGTAATACGGAACACGACGGTTGCTTTTGTGCCAGCGGGTTTGGATTTCCGGCAGTACTTCTTCCCTTGCATCACGAGGGTATTTGTTCCCGAAAGACGCGAGTTTCCCTCATCTGTGAATACTCATTACCTGGCGGTGACGGCCGCGTCCTGCGCCGTTGCGGCCCGGTTGTCGCGAGTCGCGCGCACTACTCCCGTCTGATCAATGTAGAAGCTCCGGTAGCCATAATTCCTGGGCAGGGCAACAAGAGAATAGGCATGGGCGTTGCCGTCCGCATCGATTTGACCGGGAGTGTAGCGCAGCGCGTAGCCGCCAGACATCGCTTGTTGCGCCGCTTGAGCGGCAGGTTCGCCGAGCGTTTCGAGCGTCTGCGGGAAAGAAGCAGCGCCATTCTGGTATGTCGCGAGGTCCTTTTGCAGGGCGCGCAGCGAAGCGATCGCTGACTTCTCCGCGGCCGGGCGCGGATTTTCGAAACGCAACGGTAAAGCGAACCAGATAATGCCCCAGATGCCGAGCACGACAATCGCGAATGCCATGGGAAGCTTCACCGCACTGCGTCTCTTCGCAGGCGCGGGCACCTCGCCTCGCTCGAGCACGCTCTGGTTCGCGCCGCAATAAGGGCAAACTGTGCTTGCAGAATTGATGGGCTTCTCGCAATTTTTGCAGAGATACATTGCTGGTCTTGATTCCCCGGTTGATTTCTCCTGTCGAGATGCGCCACCAGATGACAAATAGCGGAGAGAGCCGCCTGGTCTTCCGACTATTGTTCCGGCGCGTGGCCTACGATGACCAAACCTAGAGTGGCCGGCGATGGACCGATGGCCGCCTTTACGTAGAGGACCCAGAAATCGTCACTGGTGTCATGTGCAACGCCGGGGAGCAGTGTCGGCGCGCTGTCGATGGGCACCAAGCTCCAGACCGAAGGATGTCCCGCGGCAGAGGCTTTGCGGCTGAGGGCGTAGAGGTCATTGTCCGCAAGATTCGCGGCGGCAGTATCCGCCGCGGCCGGAGTCAGGAGCAGAAAATCGCGATAGCTCGACACGCCCTGATGATTCCCGTCGACCGGCTGGAGCGCATAACGCAAGATATATGTGCCGGGCTGGATTGTCTGGCTGCGAAAATCCTTTACGGCCGCGTCAAAATGAATCGCTCCCACAATCGATCCGTCAACGAGTTGGCCGTATACGACGCCTAGAGCTGTTGCCGGTTGCGCAGCGGCGGGAATGCCAGCGCGCAGCCAGAGTTCGCAGAGAGGGCCGCTTGGCCCGGTGACGGAGATAGAGGCGGGAGATAGCAGAGCGCGCACCGGCGCTGAAATTTCCGGCGGTACCGGGACACTTCCGGCGGCCGCTTTGTAATCCTGTGCCGCAGCGGCGGTGGAGAGGCAAAGGATCGCGACAACTGCGAGTCCCACAAAACATTGCGCAGACCTACGAATCATTTCGAATCTCCTGTATGAAAAAGAGTGTTCATTCCTATGGGATGATTATCGCGTCGGCAAGGTTTCCGGGCAATTGGAATCAGAAGGCATGCAAAAGAAAAGGCCCACCAGAAACGGCGGGCCTTTTTCTCTCGGAGATGGGTGTGGAATTTATTCGGTGAATTTTCCGACGAACGAGCTGCGGCGATTGGAATCATTCCAGGTGACGCCGAGCGAATTTCCCCGATAGCTGCTGTCGACCGCCACCACGGGCATGGAATGCTGGAGATGCCCGGCGAGCGGCGGATAGAACGTTTCTTCGTTGTGGCAAATCATGTCGCCCATGTTAATGGCGCGCGTGGAGAGTTTCACGACGTTGCCGACCGCAAGCGTCTGCCAGCCCATGCGGGTTGAATCGGCGGCAAAAGAAATCGGCGCGGGCGCCACAGCAACGACGTTATTGAGCAGGCCAGCGGATTGCGATTGCGCGAAGGCGATCAGTGCGGCGCGCTGGGCGTTGTCCGCGCGCTCATCGACAAAGAATGCCGCCTTCGCCGGTAGCGGATCACCATACGGATCGCCCAACGTCGCGTTCGCGCGCACCACGGCGACCACGCTCAATCCTGATAATGACACGCCGCCCCATTCGCCATTTGCTACTTGCCAAGCGAGCACGGCGTCCTGGCCGGTCAAGCCCATCTCGGAATTCGCGAAGCACGGCCCTGTGTAAACATCCGCGTTGCGAAATTCCATATAATTTCCAGAAACATGATTCGCCGGAGCCTGCGCCACGACGGGAATGGCCATCAAAATTGCCGCAGCCATCAGGGCCAAATTCGTTTTCATTGTGTGACCTCCATAACTTGCCGGTCGCTACCTTGCTCTATTGTCTCACTCCCAATTTTGGCAAGCAAGCGTGAGCATTTACTGGTGATGGGTCAGTTTGAATTTTGACTCCTTGTGTCACGATCAAGAAGATTCAACTGACCCACCGCCCATTTACTTGAATCCGCGAAGGGGCGCGCAGTTTCCGGCGCAGGCGTTTCTCATTCGTGACGCAGGGCAACCATCGGATCCACATCCATCGCGCGGCGTGCAGGCCAATAGCACGCGGCCAGCGCTACTCCGCCGAGGAGCAGTGCGACGGCCGTGTACGTGAGTGCGTCGGCCGGTTGCACGCCGAATAACATGCCGGCAAGAATGCGCGTGACGGCCAGCGCGCCTGCAAGTCCGATCACAAGTCCGGCGATAGTCAGCGCCAAACCGCGGCCGATTACCAGCGCGAAGATGTTCCGCCGCTGCGCGCCGAGCGCCATGCGAACGCCAATTTCCTGCGTACGCTGCCTGACCCAATACGAGATGCTGCCGTAGATCCCGACGGCCGCAAGCAGCAGCGCGATAAACGCAAATCCGCCGAGGAGCGCGGCATTGAACTTTCTTTGCGACTCGTGCTGCGAGAGAGTCGCGCTCACCAGGGCGAAGTTGTCCACAAAGAGACTCTTGTCCACCGATTTCACCTGTTCGCGCACCGCCGCGAGCAAAGTCTGCCGATTGCCGGTGGCGCGAATCACCATGTCATCCGCAAAATATCCGGAGGTGGGCAGGTAAGCCATCACGGCGGGCGACTTTTCCAAGCCTTCTTGCCGAACGCTGCCCACGACTCCGACAATCGTGAACCAGGGGCTCTTGAAGTTCGGATCGTTAAATTTGAACTGCTTGCCCAGAGGATCGTTATTCGGCCAATACCTGTGAGCCATCGTTTCGTTGATTATGGCCACCGGCGGGGCGTTTTCCGGCGTGTCCGCGTCCGTGAATACGCGTCCGCGCAGAAGCGGAATCCCCATCGCGCGAAAAAAGTCCGGCGTTGCCCCACCATTTGGGAGCAGGGGTTTTTGCGCGTCGAATTCGGATTCGCGGCCCGCGATTAGAAAAGGAACTTTGTACATTTCGCCGGGGAATAACACGTTGGACGTCGATCCGACTGCGCTCACGCCCGGCAGCGCGCGAACGCGATTCATGATGGCGAGGAAGCGGGCGTTCGCATCGGCAGTTGTACCCTTCACCGGCGGATAATAGATGCGCAGGCTGAAAACGCTCTCCGCATCGAACCCGGGATTCACGGAGAAAATCTGCCACAGACTGCGGATCAGCAGCCCGGAACCCGCAAGCAAAATGAATGCAAGCGATATTTCCGCGACGATCAGAATCTTGCGAAGCATCTGCGCGCCCGGAGCTGCCGCGCCGGAGCTGGTTTCCTTAAGGGCGCGGTTCAAGTCCATGCGCGAGGCGGAAAACGCAGGCAGCATGCCGCAGATCAGGGCCGTCAGCACGGTGACAACAATTGTGTATGCGAGCACGCGCGCGTCGAGGACACGACTGCCGAGTCTGGCAATGTCCGGATTAAATTTTGCAACCAGGGCCACCGTCCATGCTGCGAGTAAAACTCCCGCAGATGCGCCCGCGGCGGCCAGCAGCAAACTCTCGGCGAGAAATTGTTTGACGATGTGCGCCCGCGTCGCGCCCAGCGAAAATCGTACGGCGATTTCCTTATGACGCCCGGCAGCGCGCGCCATCATCAGGTTTGCCGCGTTCACGCAGGCGATCAGGAGCACGCCGAGGATTGCACCCCACAGAACGAGCAAGCCCTGGCGGACTTTTTGGGAGAGCTGCACTCGGAGTGGCACGATGCGTATGCCGACGCCGCTGTCGGCTTTTGGATATTGCTGCGCCAGGCGCTGCGCAATCGTGTCCATTTCCGTTTGAGCCTGCGGCCAACTGACGCCAGGATTCAATCTGCCGAGGACGCCCATGTTCGGATATGGGCGCATGTCGAATTTCCCTAAGGAAAAAGCAGACTGGACTTTGCGCGGTTTCCACAATTGGGTGCCGATGGGAAAAGAGAAGTCGGGCGGCATGACGCCGATGATCGTATCTCCCTGGCTGTCGCCGAAGCCGAGACGTTGGCCGACGACGTTTGGACTTGAGGCGAAGCGGGACTTCCAAAGGGCGTAGCTGATGATAACGACATTTGTTTTTCCGCGGAGTGAATCGTCAGGGGCGAAGGCGCGTCCCAGAAACGGCTGAACACCCACCACCGAAAAGAAATTCGTCGAAACTAACGCGGCTGCGATCCTCTCGGGCCCGTCCGGACTATTTAGAGTTTCCTTGGTGCCGCCGCCGTTGAGGACTTCGCTGGCGAACATGATGAAGGCCATGTCTTCGAAGCTGCGGCTTTGCGCGCGCCAGTCCGCGTAATTGGGATAGGAGACAGCGCCTTCGCTTTCGCCCGTGCGTTGATTGTTCTGCCAGAGGAATGCGAGTCGCTCGGCGTGCGGATAAGGGAGCGCCCGAAAGAACGCCGCATTCGCCAGTCCAAAGATGGCTGTGTTTGCGCCAATGCCAATCGCCAGGACGGCAACAATCAGCGCCGAGTAACCGGGATTTCGTACCGCCGCGCGGCACGCCGAACGCAAATCGCGCCA
>DATEHB010000099.1:0-3504 GCA_035279805.1 Candidatus Acidiferrales bacterium | reverse complement strand
GTAAACGCCATTCGGCAAATCAAGAGTCGCTATTGTCACAGGCGAATACCGCGCGCTAAGCTGCTCCCGCAACCTTGTGGCGTTCTGCTCCAACTGGAATGCCCCGACTTGAACAGCGAACAATCCGACGTTGGGATTGGGTCCCGCGATAACGTCGAGGTGCACAGGCGCTGTGCCGGTGCCGATCATTCCGATGGCCACCGCTGCGGAGTAGGAAAGATCGATAATGCGATTTCCGACGAATGGACCGCGATCATTGATTCTTACTTCCACTTGTTTTCCATTATTGAGATTCGTTACGTGCACCACCGCGCCAAATGGGAGCGTCCTGTGCGCGGCCGTATACTGGAACATATTGTAGATTTCACCGTTTGACGTACGTCGCCCGTTGAATGGCACTCCATACCATGATGCAATTCCTTGTTCTGAGTATTGTCCCGGCACTTCCGAAGGTTCCTGAATAGAAGGCGGTAGTCCAGAAGGCTGTGAACCTGGTTGCTGCCCTTGAGTCGCTGTTTGTGGCACAGGCACGGAAGCCGGCGGATTCGAAGCTTGCCGGCGTGACGCACATCCGCCGACGATAAAGGCGATTGCCAATAATCCCACGACGAAATATGCGCTTGATCTCGATAGCGTCCGAAATATCACGATTCGCACCACGCGCTGGCAGGTCTTCGCGTCGGTCGTTCTTTGGCTGAACACATGACGCGAATTCTTCTCCTCGTGTGCTTTCAAACTTTTCCGGTATTATAGGAACGCGGCGATGCCGCAGCAAGGAAACCATTGCCACTTCCGCTTCGATGGCATTTGAAATTTGACCGGTTGCGTGAAAAGTTCTCCGCAATGTTTAACGCAAAAGAAAAGCAACGGCGTCCGGGTCTTTGTCCCGCCTGTGGGACGCTCGTAGGCTCTTCGGCCACGCGCTGCCACCAGTGCGGCGCCAGCCTTACGTTTTCTCTCGCCGCCGTCAGCCGCTCGCTCAGTAAGATTATGCCCGCTACGGCCCCTGTGACGTACTTCATTCTAAGCATTTGCTGCGTCCTCTACGGTATTAGTTTGCTCTTCACGATCCATTCCGGCTTCCCGACAGCGCCCGAGGGTGGGAGCATGATGGGCAAGTTATTTGGCATTGGCTCTGTTGCCGCGCCAGTTCTGGAGCGCCTGGGGGCTTCGCTGCCGCTGGCCATAGATATAAGGCAGCCGTGGCGTTTCGTAACGGCATGTTTCCTTCACGCGAACCTCCTTCACATCGTTTTCAATATGTGGGTGCTTGTTGACCTGGCGCCGACAATTGAAGAACTATACGGTTCATCGCGTTTTTTCTTTCTTTACACCGTTTGTGGAATCGGCGGATATGTTCTCAGCGGATTCTTCGGTCACTTCAGCATCGGCGCTTCTGGCGCGATCGTCGGCCTAATCGGCGTGCTTCTGGCCATCACGTATCGGCGCGGCGGATCCCACATGCAACTGCTCCGCACGCAAGTTTATCGTTGGATTATCTATCTGGTTGTCTGGGGATTTTTCTTTCCCGGAGTAGACAACATGGCGCACCTCGGCGGCGGAATCACCGGCTTCATTCTTGGAAAACTCATGATGGACCGCGCTCCAGCGACGCCCTCGGAACGCAAACGTGCTTACGCTCTCGGATGGCTCGCCGCCGCTGTGATGCTCGCGAGCTTTGGATTCATGGTTCTTACCGGAGGCCACGAACTGTTCTTGCGGCGGTAAGCGCGGCTTTCAACGCGTCTTTCGCACGGATAATCTTGCGTATTTATCGGTCTAGAGTTTTCGCGCGACGGTCGCGCTGTAGTGGAATCCCGAAATTATCGTAAATGCGGCGACCAGATAAATCAGCAAGACGCGTGAGACTCGAAGCGCCGGATTTTGCACTAGAGCCATTAGAATCACGACAAGCACCAGGAGAACTTGGAACGTCGTATTCAACTTGCCAAAGATGCTGGGCGGAAACGTCATATAACCCGCCACAAGCAGAATTACCGCGCACGCCACTAAAATAAGCACATCGCGCCCGAGCACCAGGATCGCCAGCCACCAGGCGATTTTGCCTTTGAAGGCGAGCATCAAATACGAGGAGGACAGCAGCAGCTTGTCGGCAATGGGATCCAGAAACGATCCAAGCTGCGTCTTCTGATTTAGTTTGCGCGCCAGCAGGCCATCGAGCCCGTCGCTCAATCCGGCGACAATCAACAGAGCCAGAGCCCAATCGTATCGGCTGTAACGAATGGCAATTATAAAGAACGGGAGGAAGCCCAGCCGCAGGAAAGTAAGCTGGTTCGGCACTGTGAAAATGCGCTTGTCCATGAGTTCGTTCCGGCGGATGCGTCAAGCAAACTGCGCGAGGTAATCTCCCAGCGTTTGGCCGACCTTGAGCGCAAATTTCTCCGCCAAAGAAGGAATCGAACCACGAGGTTCGTCCAGCGCGATTCTCTCAATGCGCTGCATGGGAAAAAAGAGCGTCGGCAGACCGATCCGTTCTCCTTCGGGATGCATCACCTGGCGAATGAAATCGTCGAACGAGTTGAGATCGATGCCCCGCAAAGTGACGCCCGCGACCGTAATCTCCGTCAGTTCACCCCAAATGCGTTCCTTGGGCGTATGCAGGCTTACCACCACAACAGAATGTGGATCCATTATGCCTCGGACAGATTCTGGTTGCGATGCTACCCCATTTTCGCGTCGCGCGCATCGGCTCACGTGCCGAATGCGTCGCATCGCTCGGAGCACTAAACTGAGATTGTTCTCACGTTTGGCGCCACCTGTAATTGCGCTTGCGTTGCCTTTTGGACGTCGTCGCTATTCAGCCCTGGAGCTACTTCCCTCAACAACAAGCCCTGAGCTGTTACGTCTATAACCGCCATCTCGGTGACGATCATCTTCACCACCCCGACGCCTGTGAGGGGAAGCGTGCACTTCTTCATGATTTTTGGTTCACCGTCCTTGTTCGTGTGTTCCATCGCGATGATGACTCGTCTGGCTCCGGCGACAAGGTCCATTGCCCCGCCCATGCCCTTCAGCATTTTCCCAGGAATCGCCCAGTTTGCCAGATTTCCGTTTTCGTCCACCTGCAACGCGCCGAGAACGGTAACGTCAATTCGGCCGCCCCGAATCATTGCGAACGAGTCCGCACTCGAAAAATAGCAACAACCTGGAATCTCGGTAATGGTTTCCTTGCCCGCATTGATCAGATCCGCGTCTTCCATGCCATCGTATGGATATGGCCCGACGCCCAGCATCCCATTTTCAGATTGCAACACAACCTCAACATCCGGCGGCAAAAAATTCGGAATCAGGGTAGGCATGCCTATGCCCAGATTAACGTAATTACCGTCGCGCAATTCCAAGGCGACGCGCCGCGCTATAAATTCCCGCTTGTCCATGTCTTTCGCCATCGTCACTCCGTTGGTTAGCGTTGCCGCAGTGTTTTTTTCTCGATTGGCCTTTCGTAGCTGTCTCCCTGAAAAATTGCATCCACGAAAATTCCCG
>DATEHB010000098.1:0-12007 GCA_035279805.1 Candidatus Acidiferrales bacterium | reverse complement strand
GGATCAATCAGAGCGCGAATGGGAAGATCGTGATTGAGCGCAGCTAGATTGGCATAGTCAAACCCCAAGCCTGGGACCGGATTGAGGAGACCGCTAAGAGTGGTTTGCGAACCGGCAAATTCATCAGCAGTTGTGAAGTTTGACGTTGAAGTCCTTCCCGTCACGGCTGAGACACGGTGGGCTACTGGGTTTGCAGGGAGACGTACAATGATGGGCCGGGTAACACCTGACCTTACAGCCGGCACGGAGCGCACCACCGCAACGCGCGTGGCTGGCGTCGAAATTGGCATGCGTCCAAAACCGCGCTGCGCTGAGGCAACACTGGAGAGTCCCAACACTGCGCCCATCAAGAGCCCAAGTCCTGCAGCACGGATTAGAGTAATTGGAGTTGCACTCATACGGTCGCCTCGCACTACTCAGGTGATGCCATCAAACGGACGCCGGTTGCATTCATTTTAGCGCCGTAGGCCTGTTCTGGAGTGATGATTTTTCATATTGCTTCTCTATGCGTTTCTGACGTCGATGCTTTGCCACCTACACGGGATATGCTATAAACGGTGGGCCAATGGACACGCAATGGGTGCTGACATCGGAATCGGCAGCGGCAACCGAAGAACGAACGACGGCCGCCGCCCGAAATTCGCAGGCTGGTTCCCTGAATGCTTCGCTCCATTGCCCTGTATGTTTTCATAGACTCGAGCAGAGCCACTGTAAATTGATTTGCGGCGCTTGCGGGTACTACATGTCCTGCTCGGACTATTACTAAGGGAATCGTCTTGGGCCCCTAAGCCGGAGCCGCTGGAAGCTCCAGCGGTAGAACTTGAGTTTGCCAGGAGGCGAAAAACGTGGCACTGAGAATGACGGATCGTGAGATAAGCGGGGTCACCGTCGTCGATCTCGACGGGCGAATCGTTTTGGGTGAGGAAAGCAATTCTTTTCGCGAACGCGTCAAGGGCCTGCTCGCGAGCAACCATAAGAAGATTGTGCTGAATATGTCGAATGTGACCTACATCGACAGCGCGGGACTGGGAACATTAGTAGCGACGTTCCACAGCGCGCGCTCCCAGGGCGGAACGTTAAAGCTTTGCAATCTGGGCGCGAAATTCAAAGAAGTTCTGCAAGTCACGAAATTAATGACGGTCTTCGACGTTTACGACAACGAAGCCGCCGCCGTGCAGACCTTCAACAAGTAAGCCGTTCTTGCTTGCGAGGCCGCCGGTGGCCGTGGCGCGCTGAACATCCTCTCCGCGCTGACACCCACACTTGCGCTACAGTTGTAGGATCAGTATAATTGCGCCTATAGGTGGTGCCTTTTCACCCAAAGGTGACATTTGAGTCTTATCTGGGATCTGGTGAACCATCCCCAAGCGGACGACGTTCTTGGAGCGCCTCGGGGAAAAACGGCTAAGTCCGAGCGGCGTATGAGCGCTCGATCCAACGTCTACGTTCCGCTTTTTGTCTATGGATATGATTCTGCCGCCCAGCCTTTCCATCAAGATACGCATACCCTGGAGATAAACGCAGGCGGGGCCCTTCTGAGGCTCGACACGAACGTTCGACGTGGCCAGAAGCTCCTTTTGATGAACCGGGTGACGAAACAAGAGCAGGAATGCTATGTCGTAGACCTGAAGAACCATCCGCGACGCTCCCACTTGCACGTGGGTGTCTCTTTCGCGCAACCTGCCCCTGCTTTTTGGACAACTCGACGAGCTTAGGATTTCGCGGCTTGCGTGGAGATCGCCATTGTTCAGAGTTCCGCTCGGCAAACTAGCTCTTTACCACTGGCAAGCGCAGCCGCGCTTCGCAGCCATGACCGGACGTGACGTTTTCAAGACTCAAGCTTCCTCCGTGCGCCTCCGCAATTTGCCGGCTGAGCACCAGGCCAATCCCTGATCCCCCGGGCTTCGTAGTGAAGAACGGCACAAATAAATTCGCGGCGTTTGGAATGCCAGGTCCTTCATCGCGCACCCAGACTTCCAGAAAACCATCCTGCGTTCCCCAACCTACTCGCACGCCGCCGCCTGTTTCTGTTGATGCGTCGATCGCATTCTTAATCAGGTTGATGAGGACCTGATCAAGTTGATCAGGGTCTGCCTGTATCGTTAAGTCGGGACCTGCTTTGACCGGGATCTGCATGCGCAGATCGAGGCTCGCCACGCGCTGAATCCAATCCTTCACATTTACGGGACGGAACTGCGGGGCAGGCAAGCGAGCAAGCCGCGCATACGCGTTCATAAAACGCGCCAGCCCGTCCGTGCGGTTCGCGATAACCGCGAGGCCGCGGCTCAGGTCGTCTTCCCAGTCGGATGGTCTCTGAGCGCGCGCCATCATCCCGGCAAGGCTTTCAGCGACGGACTTGATCGGCGCCAGTGAATTATTCAATTCGTGTCCGATGACGCGGATCAACCTCTGCCAGGCCAAGCGCTCCTCTTCGCGCAGGGCTTGGCTCAAGTCGGAGATCAGAATGAGCTGGTGCGGTTTGCCGCCTTCGCGAAAACTGCCTCGATGTATTTCCCAGCGGCCCATTTTACCGGGGAAGGCTATTTGCGCGACGTGTGGCGTTTCCACGCTCAGGCAATACTCGATGCCAAGTTCCTCCGCGGTTCTTCCCAATGCGCGGTCGGCGGGCCGATTCAAAATACGTTCTGCGGCGCGATTGAGCAGGCGAAGGCGATCGGCTGCGTCAAACGCAAAAACCGCCACATCAATTTCCTCCATCACTTTGCGCAGCAGCGCGGTCGCTTCCACCGCGCCAAGCCTTTGCTGCCGCAAAGTTTCGCCGAGGGCGTTAACCTCGCGCATCACTTCGCCCAGCGCATCATAATGAGCCGCCCCGCGGGCGCGGATTGAGAAGTCACCTTCTCGCAATGCGGCGAGCATATTGGAAAGAGTCCGTAAAGGGAAAGTGACGCGGTTCTGCGCGCTGAAGGCGAAACTCAGCCAAGCCACGACGATGACTACCGTGAGTGTCCACGAGGTTTTCGGATCGTGATTCCCGGTCCACAGCAGAATCACAGCGGCCGTCGATCCGATCAGCCCCGCAAGCAAGGCCCGGATGAGGATGCGGCGTTCGTAAGCAAGAGGCTTCACAGCCCGTATTTCTGCAGCCGGCGATAGAGCGCACTGCGACTCAAGCCCAGCGCTTTGCTCGCATGGCTGACGTTGCCCCCGTAGCGGCTCATGGCCTTCTGAATCAAAGCGCGTTCCACATCTTCCAACCCCATATCCTCGATGCGCAAATTGCCTTCGCGCACGGGCCGCAGACCCAGATCCCCGGCGCGCACCTCGGGACCTTCCGCCAGCAAAACCGACCGCTCAATCGAATGATCGAGTTCTCGCACGTTGCCGGGCCAGGGATGGTCAAGCAAAAGCTTCAGGGCCGTTGGTTCGAAGCCCGTCAGATCTTTGCGATAACGCTGCGCAGATTGTCGCAGAAAATGCAACGCCAGGAGCGGGATGTCTTCTTTTCGTTCGCGTAATGGCGGCAGATGAATTTCGATGGTATTCAGACGGAACAGCAGGTCTTCGCGGAAGCGTCCCGATTCCACCTCTGTTTGCACATCTGCATTGGTAGCAGAAAGAATGCGCACATCGACGCGGCGCGTGGTGGACGAGCCCACGCGTTCGAGCTCACCGGCTTCGAGCGCGCGCAGCAGTTTCGCCTGAAGATTCAGCGGAACATTGGCAATTTCGTCGAGGAAAAGTGTTCCGCCATCGGCGAGCTCAAAACGGCCCACGCGGTCCGTCTTGGCGTCGGTGAATGCGCCCTTCACGTGGCCGAAAAGCTCGCTCTCGAATACGCCTTCGGGCAGACCGCCCGCATTCACGGTGACGAACGGCTTCCCAGAGCGCGGCGACAAAGCCTGCAACGTTCGCGCAATCACTTCTTTTCCCGTACCGTGCTCGCCGGTAATCAGAATGTTTGCATCGGATGGGCCGACGCGCGACATCAGCTCCATCACCGGACGCATCACGGTGGATTCGGCAATCAATACAGGGCGTCCGTCAGCTCGCAGGAGGCGGTTCTCGGCTTCCAGGCGGAGGCTGTTGCGAATAGCGCGGGCCAGCTCGATTTGCGTTCGTAAGACGGCGAGTAATCGCGCGTTTTCCCACGGCTTCTGAATGAAGTCCTTGGCGCCCCGGCGCATCGCCTCGACCGCAAGATTCAGCGTGCCCCACGCCGTCATCACAATCACAGGCACGCTGCCGTCGCGTATGCGAATTTCTGTCAGCAGGTCAAGCCCCTCCTGTCCGGAGGTTGTATCGCGGGCGTAGTTCAAGTCCATGAGAACTGCGTCGAATTCGCGCGTTTCCAGCACCGTCAACAACGCGGCCGGCGAGGCCACGGCATCGATATCAAAACCCTCGCCCTTCAGCAGTAAACGGAGCGCCTCGCGCACGTCCGGCTGATCGTCAGCCACCAGTACGCGAGAGCGATGGTTGTCGGATAATGTCATTCAGTCTGCCTTTCTAGCGTGGCCGGAACTCTTTCTGGATCACTCGTAACGCAGCGCAATGAGCGGATCCACTTTTGCGGCGCGCCGCGCGGGAATGTAGCACGCAAGGAGCGCAATGAACGCAAGCAAGCCAACTACAATGGCGAACACGATTGGGTCTGTGGCTTGTACGCCGTAAAGTTGGTCCGCGAGAAATCTTGTTGTTGCAAAGGCCCCTGCAAGCCCGGCGATCAGACCGATAAGCGTCAAAAGCATTCCGTGACGCACCACCATTACGAGAACGTCGCGCGGGCGAGCGCCCAGCGCCATGCGAATGCCAATCTCATGCGTCCGCTGTCCTACCGAATATGCCATGACGCCATAAATGCCCACGGCGGCGAGTATCAGCGCCAGGGCCGCGAAGATGCTCATTAGCGTCATCAAAAACCGCTGAAATGCGAGCGAAGTGGAAAGAATTTGCTCCATCGACTGAATGTGCCCGATGGGCAAATCCGGCTCGGCATCGTGAACCGCTGTTTCGAGAGCATGGCTGAGACTTAGAGGCAGTTGCGCGGTGCGCACGAGAATTGCAACCGGGAACCAGGCCTGATATCCCTGGATTTCGCCGGGATCCTGCGCCAGCGGAATGAAAACCGTGGATGGAACCGGCTCTCCCACTGCGGATTTGACGTCGCCGACAACGCCGACGATCTCGCACGGCGTGCCGCCTACAACCGCGTGCTGACCAATCGGACTGCGATGCGGAAATTTCTCGCGCACGAAGGCCTCGTTGATCACGACCACCTTCCCTGCAGTAGGAGAGTCGGCGACGGAGAATAGCCTGCCTTGCAACAGCGGAATTCCCATCGTGCGGAAGTAATCGAGACTAATGCTGCGAACGTCCGCTGAGATCCCCCTCGATTCCCCCTCCGAGGGAAGCCACACGAAATCGTTTCCACCAGTTTCGAGCGGCAAGCCTTCGCCAACCACAGCGGCGCTTTGGACGCCGGGGATGGCCTGAACTTTCTGCAAAATTCCTTCGTAGAAGCGATTGATTGCGGCAGCGCGCGCATTTTCTTGCGCGGAGGTAGGATTCGTGCCCAAAGGCGTGAACTTCTGTCCAGTGGTCCAGGTTTGCAAGGTGAGAATCGGATGCGGATCGAAGCCCGGATTGGTGTGCGTCAGATTCGTGAATGTTTCGATGAGCAGCGCCGCTCCAGTCAGCAGCACAAGAGAAAGCGCGATTTCGCAAACAGCGAGCGCGCTCCGAAGCCTCCGACGGCCCATTCCCGACGTTGCGCGGCCAACGCTTTCTTTCAGCGAGTTGTTCAGGTCCACTTTCGAGGATTGAAACGCCGGAGCCAGACCGAAGAAGACTCCTGTCAGCAGGGAAACAAGTACTGTGAAGCCCAGCGCCCATCCGTCCAAGTAAATCGCATGTGCCCGCGGCAAATCCGTCGGTGCCAGCGCAAGCAGCAGATCGAGTACCCAATACGCGAAGAACAACCCTAGTGCGCCGCCGAGAACTGCAAGCAACAAACTTTCCGTGAGCAGTTGCCGAAACAAGCGTCCGCGACCCGCGCCCAGCGCCGTGCGGATTGCAATTTCTTTGCCGCGCGCAGCCGCGCGAGACATCAGCAAGTTCGCAACGTTAACGCACGCGATCAAAAGAACAAAGCCGATGGCCCCGAACAGCACCAGCAGCGGCGTGTGATAGTTGAAGGACACCATGGAACGGAGAGGCTCGGCGTGGAACGCGATACCCTGTCGATATTTAGAATACCGAGGCCGGAATTCTTTGAAAAACGAGTCCTTCGCGGTGCTCAAGTAACTATCCGCCTGCTCTCCTGAAATTCCGCTCTTCAGCCGGCCAATCACGGTGTAATTGATTCCGCTTCCGATCGAGTGAGCCACCTGGCCAATCGTTGTCCAAACGTCGACCGGCGGAATGCTCTGGAAACCCGCAGGCATAATCCCAACGACGGAATATGGCGTGCCGTCGAGCGACACCGTCTTTCCTACCAAACCACCGTCCCCGCCGAATTGCGACTTCCACAATCCGTAACTCAAAATCACAACGCTCGGACCGCTCAGGCTGTCCTCGTCCTGTGTGAATTCGCGCCCCAAGGCAGGCTGCACGCCCATTACGCGAAAATAGTCCTTCGAGACCCGCAACGCGCGCACGCGCATTGGTTGGCTGCCGCTGGAGAGGTTGAAACCCACGCTGGTAGTCGCCGCGAGGTATTGGAATGGCTGTCCATGCGTTTTCCAGAAATCAAACTCTCGGGCGTCGAACCCGGAATAATCAAGCCGACCCTTATAGCTAATGGAAATCTGCGTAAGGCGACCGGGGTCTGGATAAGGGAGTGGCCTCAAAAGGACGCCGTAAACGACGCTGAATATGGCTGTATTCGCGCCGATACCCAGTGCCAGCGTCAGGATGATCACTGCGGCAAAGCCCGGGCCCTTTGCCATTGTGCGGAAACCGTACTTGAGGTCCTGCCAGAGAGTCTCCATTACGAGCACCCCGAAATTACGAGGCACGTCCTTCGCCTAGTTTAATTCTATCTGTAAGCGGTCATCTTTTGAGGAGCTTACCACAAGAGGCGGCCTTTGCGGATTCACAATAAGTGTTCGATTTCGGACAGCGCCGTGCCTGAAATGAACAGCGCATTTCTGTCCTTTAAGATGGACCCTGCGAGTGTCACTCGTAGCGCAGTGCTTGAACAGGGTCCACCCGCGTCGCCCGTCGAGCTGGTATGTAGCAAGCGAGGAATGCTACCGAGAAGAGCAACGCAACGGCGATTGCAGATGATCCAGGATCAATCGACTTGATACCGAACATGGCTTGCGAGAGCCAGCGAATCAAGCCAAACGCCGCCGCGAAACCAATCACAATGCCAACAAGAGCCAGCTGAATGCCTTGGCGGACAATTAGATGGACAACGTCCCTCGGCTGGGCTCCGAGCGCCAGTCGAATGCCAATCTCGTGGGTGCGTTGTTCCACCCCGTAGGAAATGACGCCGTAAATTCCAATCGCAGCCAAGATCAAAGCCAATGCCGCGAAGAAAGTGAGCAAAGTCGCATTGAGTGACTCGCTTGAGATCGATTGGGAAACGAGCCGTTCCATGGATTGAACCTCTGTCACGGGTTGGTTTTGGTCGATCGATTGGACGGCCTGCCTTGCCGCACTGGCAAGCAAATCAGGCGGCCCGCTGGTGCGCAGGACGATGCGCATCATCCGGGACGGTATCTGAAGGTACGGGAGATAAAGGAGTCCCGTGCTCTGGCCTCCTGGTTTGCGCTCGCTCGTATCTGCGACAATCCCAACGATTGTCAACCATGCGTCGCTTGCCGCCGGCCGCCACGGCACCGATCTTGATTCCTGTAAATGGATGCGTACGCGCTGCCCGACGACGTTCTGATTCGGCCAATATTGGCCTGCCAGGGCTTGATTAACGATCGCGACGCCTTGGGCGTTTTGGTTGTCTTCGTCGGTGAAGGAACGTCCGCGAATCAGGGAGACTTCCATGGTCCGAAAATATTGGGAATCGATGACGCGGTAGTGCGCGACAAATTCCTGACGAGGCGGTGGAGAGGGGCGGCCGGCGATGTCAAAGTTGGCGTAGTCAGTCCAGGAAGTTAGTGGCAGGAAGTTAATGGCGCTGGCGGAATTGACGCCGGGTACGGCGCGCATGCGCTCAATGATCTGTTGGAAAAATTCACGCGTCTGAGCGCCGCCGGGATGATGCGATTCAGGCAGCCAAATGTGCATCGAAAGGACATTCTTAGGATTGAAACCCGGATTGGAGTTGAGCAAACCGTCGAGGCTGCGAATCAGAGTGCCTGCGCCAATCAAAAGGACAAGCGATAATCCGACTTCGACAATCGCGAGAAGGTCCCGGATAACACGCTTCTGCACGCCACCGGTGGAGCTCCGGCCGCTCTCCTTTAAGGACTCAGTCAAATTCGTCTTGGAGAATTGAAAAGCCGGAGCCAGGCCAAAAATAATTCCGGTGAGGATTGCGATGCCAACGGTGAAAGCGAAAACCGTCCCGCTGATCCCGGTCATATTTATCCGGGGGATTTCATCAACGCCGCCAGCCGGAGGAAGAATTGCCGGCAGCATCTTCAGGCCCCCATACGCAAGAAGAAGACCAACGGCTCCGCCTATGAGTCCGAGCAGAACGCTTTCGGTGAGAAGCTGGCGGACAAGGCGCAAGCGCCCCGCGCCCAAGGCCGAGCGAATCGCCACTTCTCTTTCCCTGACTGCCGCTCGCGCCAGCAGCAGATTTGCCACGTTAGCGCACGCAATCAGCAAGACCAGGCCAACGGAAGCGAGCAGCAGGAACAGCGGGTCTCCGAACCCGCGGCTCATAAGTTCCTGCATGGAAACAACGTTCGTGCCCACACCCTGGTTTGTGGCTGGATATTGCATCGACAGGCGGCGGGAAATCGCATCCATGTCCGAGTTCGCGCGCTCGATTGTGACGTCGGGCTTTAGGCGCCCGAAGATGATAAGCGAAGGATTATCCCGGCGCATATCGCTCGACGAAATCTCGAGCGGCACCCACACCTCGAACTGCCGGCTCAAGCCCAAAAGGTTGAAATCAGCGGGGAGCACTCCGATCAGCGTGTATGGCTTGTCATCGATCGTCACCGTGCGACCTATCACATTTGGGTTGCTGGCGAAGTGCCGCACCCATATTCCGTGACTGATGATTACAACCTGGCCATGTCCGGGCTGTTCTTCGTCTGGACGAAATGTTCGTCCGACCGTGGGCTTGACTCCCAGCAAGTCAAGGAAGTTGGCAGACACGCGGCCGCCCCAAACTTGTTCAGGTTCTCCCGCTCCTGTCAGGTTGAAAACGTCAAACTGGAATGCGCTAATACCCTGGAAGACCTGGTTTTGCGCGCGCCAATCGAAAAAATCGCCCGGCGGAACACTGCCGTGCTTGATCTTTCGATTGCTGTCAGTTTCCCAGACGTTGACCAGTTGTTGGTGGTTTGGGTAAGGCAGCGGTCGAAGGATTACGGTGTTTACAACTCCAAAAATTGCTGTGTTGGCGCCAATGCCGAGAGCCAGAGTGGCGACCGCAATCAGAGTGAAGGCCGGGCTCTTGAGAAGTAAACGACCCCCATACTGCAAGTCCTGCCAAAAGGTGCCCATTTGTACCTTGGGTGAGGGAAGCGGCGATTCAAAACGCCTAGCAAACCAGTTATGCTGGCAGCCTTATATATCATAAGTCAATACCGTTTATTCTATTCATATCGGAGAGCAACTATGGGGTCGACGCGCATCGCCCGGCGGGCCGGAAAGTAACATGCAGCAAGCGCGGAGAAGGACAGAACTGCTGCGACGACGATGAAGGTCACTGGGTCGGTGGGGCTGACACCGAAAAGCAGGCTGGTGAATAGTCGGGCCACGCCGAACGCAGCGATCAGGCCGACGACTACGCCCGCGCCGGCAAGCATCATGCCCTGCCCGATCACTAACTTCAGCACGTCGCCAGGCTGCGCGCCCAGCGCCATCCGAATCCCCACTTCGCGTGTGCGCTGCGCAATCGAGTAGGCCATTACGCCATAAATCCCGATCGCGGCCAGGATTAGAGCTATCAAGCCGAAAACGCTCAAGAGCGCTGCTGCCATCCGTGGAGCCCACAACCCTTGATCGAGGAGTTCACCAATGGTGAATACGCCCGTGAGAGCGAGATTCTTGTCGAGGTTCTGCACCTGCTCGCGCACGGATGCGAGCATGGTTCGTGGATCATTAACGGTACGAACCTGAAAAGTGGCTTGCGGCGTGTAATATTGCGCGAGCGGCAGATAAACTTCAGGCTGGGGATCTTCGCCGATCGCGTTCTGCGTGGTGTTCGCAACTACGCCGACGACTTGAATGAGTTTCTGATCGCCGAAGAATGTAAATCGCTTTCCAATGGCATCTCGGTCAGGCCAGTAGTGTTTTGCCATGGCTGCGTTAATGATTGCGACAGGAACCGTTTTCGGCTGGTCGATGTCACTGAAATCGCGCCCAGAGATCATGGGAATCCGCAGCGTGTCAAAAAATCCCGGCAACACCGCATCCACGGTAATCAGCATTCCGTGATGACCCGGAACCTGCGGCTCACCCTCGGGAAAGACGGTTCGAGAGAAGCCGCCGCCAAACGGGGCATTCGACGCCACGGTTGCGCGCGCCACTCCAGGGACTGCTTGCGCCCGCTCGACGGCGTCGCGGTAGAATTGCTCGCCGCGATTTTGATCGTACTGCTGCGCGCCCAAATCAAAATTGAATACAAAAAGATTCTTTGACTCAAACCCGGGGCTCAATTTTTGCGCCTCTTGCATGCTGCGCACGAACAATCCCGCGCCAACCAGCGCGATCAGCGCCAGCGCCAGTTCCCCGACAATCAACAAGCTCCGGAAACGATTTCGCAGGAATCCTAAACTTGAACCGCGCCCGCCCACCTTCAAGGTCTCCGCCAGATCGATTCGCGCCACCTTGAGTGCGGGCGCAATCCCGAAAAGGAGCCCGGTCAGCACGGAAATTCCCAGCGTGAAGAGAAGCACGTTCTTGTCGAAAGAAAGATTGACTGAATCCTGATCGAGAAAGGGCGGACGGAAAGACCACAGGAGGGCGCGTCCCCAATAAGCGATGATCAAGCCCGCGATGCCGCCGAGTATCGAGAGTGTGACGCTTTCCGTGAGCATTTGGCGTAACAAGCGCGAAGAGCTTGCGCCGAGCGCCGCACGCACGCTCATTTCGCGATCGCGTTTCGCGGCCTGTGCCAGCAGCAGATTCGCCAAATTGACGCACGCGATCAGCAGCACCAAGCCCACCACGCCCATGATCAGCATTCCTGCTAATGCAAACTGGTCGTGGCCATTTGCGCCTCCGGTAGCTGCGTCCGATAGCAGCGTCAAAGCCACGCTGCGACCGCCATTATCGATCGGATATTCTTTCTCGAGAGCCGATGCAAGCGGCTTGAGCGACGCCTCCGCCTGTGCCATCGTCACGCCCGGCTTCAGCCGCCCGAAGACCAGCGCAAATAGCGCACGGCGGTTATCGAAGTCTGCCGCAAGCTCCCCGCTCGTTGCCTGCTTGTACATGCTTACCGGAACCCAGATTTCATCAGGCGGCAACAGGTTGAACGTGCCTTTGAAATTCCGCGCGGCAACTCCCACCACCGTATAGGCGTACGAATTCAAAGTCAGCGTCTTGCCGATGATTCCCGGATCTGAGCCGAACTGCTTGGCCCACAGCGAATAGCTCAGGACGGCGACATTATTTGCGCCCGGCTTCTGGTCTTCGTCCGGATAAAATGTGCGGCCAATCACTGCCTTAACGCCAAGCACATCGAAATAATTAGCGCTGACGATCATGCCGCCAATCTGCTTGGGAGTGCCTTCCCCGCTTAACGTAAAGTTCGTGAACGAGTAGACGGAAAGCCCGGAAAATGCGGTTGCCTTATCGCGGTAATCGCGGAAGTTCGGATAGGACATGCCAAGTTTGGCTGCATTTGGCGTACCTGTGGCCGTCTTGGAATCAATCGTGTCGAGTTCCACGAGCCGCG
>DATEHB010000097.1:0-4433 GCA_035279805.1 Candidatus Acidiferrales bacterium | reverse complement strand
GGCAAATTTGAAGCTGGAATATTCCGTGTGGAAGCCGGCGACGAGTTCCGTTTCCGCTTCGGGCAAATCGAAGGGGACGCGGTTGGTTTCCGCGATGGCCGCGGTGAGATAGCAAATGAATCCCAGAATCTGCGGGAAAATGTGCCATTTCGGAAAAAAGTGAACCCAGTGGCCGGACTGGCCGCCGACGATGTCGTAGAAATCGAACGAGCCGGCGATAAGCAGAACGCCGACGACGGAAAGCGTCAGGGAGACTTCGTAACTAATCATTTGCGCGGAGCTGCGCAGGCCGCCCATTAAGGGATATTTGCTGTTCGACGACCATCCGGCGAGCACGACGGCGTAAATTCCGATGGAGCTGATGGCGAAGAGCAGAATCAGCGCGACGTTGCTGTGAGAAATGACGAGCTGCGTCGGCTGGCCGAGAATGGAAATTGTCGCCGGGCCGATGGGAATCAGCGCAAGCGTGGTGAGCGCCAAGGCCAGCGCCAAAAACGGCGCGAGCACGTAGGAAATCTTGTCCGCGGCGGGCGGGACGATGTCTTCCTTGAAAAGGAACTTGATGCCGTCGGCGAGCGGCTGCAACAGGCCGTGCGGGCCGACCCAATAGGGGCCCCAACGCGACTGAATGCGCGCGACGACCTTGCGCTCGAACCATGTGAGGTAGGCGAGCGCCGTCATCACGACAAAAAGCGCGATGGCAATTTTAATTAACGAGACCACCAGGACTGGGTGGTGGGTGACGAACTCCACGGTCTTTCCTTGGACTCTTTGGTTGAGTTGAGTTTCGAACAGTAACGCCCCAGGGTTCCGCTTGTAAACAAATCGTCCTGCGAAGAGAAGACCAAATCCGCTGCCACATCGTAAGAACTGTCCGTCGCTGCCGGCGCGGATGCGGCTTGCTCGGTGCCTCCGGTCAAAAGTCCCGTGACCGGGAAATCGTAGCCGCGCACGTTCTGGCGAATTTCTTCGAGAACCGCCTCGGGCGTGCGGTGCTTCATCGTCGCGCCCAAGCCAAGCTGTGCAAGCTGGTGAATTAGAATGCGGAGCAAATCGAAATCGCTGCGCGGGCCTTGCGCGTCCACTGCGCGGTGGACCATCTGAACTTCACCAGCCGTGTTGGTGAGCGTGCCGTCTTTTTCGTAAGTGGAAGCGGCGGGCAAAATCACGTCAGCGCGCTGTGCCGTTTCCGTCATGAACACATCCTGGACGACGAGCAAATCGAGTCCGGCGATTTTGTCGGGCGCTTTCACGCCGAAAGTCTTCACGGGATTCGCGCCGACGACGTAGAGAGCTTTGAGCTTTCCTTCGAGCGCCGCCTGCATCATTTGACGCGCGCTCATTCCCGGCTTCGCGGGGACTTCCTTGCCCCAGAGTTTGCCCCAGCGCCCGCGTTCGTTTGCGTCCGAGATCGGCGCGTAGCCGGGGAGACGGTCGGGGAAAATACCCATGTCGGCGGCGCCGCGTGAATTCGAGTAGTCACCGAGGGCCATGTAGCGCGTCTGGCCATTCAGTCCCGCGCCGAATTTCACCAGATTGCGCACGGACGCACCGCGCACATTTGCGCCAAACAAGATGACGACGTCTTTTTCCTTGGCGAGGGCATCTTTCAGTTTGCCTAGTTCGCCGGCGACTTTGCCGTCGACGTCGCCGCTGCCAGTCGCGAGCCAGCTTACCGCGCGGCCTTCAGTCCCAGCCGGCACTTCGACGAATTGTTTGGCCTGGCGGCTAAGTTTCAGCGGCCCAGCGTGAATAATGTAAAGGTGCGCGGCGCGCTGGCGAACGGCGGTGCGAATTTGCCAGGCGACAAGCGGATTTTGCTGCGTGGCATCGTTGGCGATCAGAACGATAGCGCCGGCGCTGTCGATTTGCGCCATCGTCGCCATGGAGTCCTTCGCTTTTGCGCCGAGCGCGGTTGCGAGACCCGCGTAATCGGCAGTGCGATGGTGGTCAACATTATTTGTGCCCAACGTAGCGCGCGCAAAACGGTTGAGAAGATAGCTCTCTTCGTTGGTAGTGTGATTCGAACCGATCACGCCCATGGCAGCGGGACCGTGCGCGCCATGCGTCTGCTTCAGGCGGCGTACGATTTCTTCCATGGCGTCTTCCCAGCTTGCAGGCTCGAGCTTGCCGTTTTTGCGCACCAGGGGCTGGCGAATGCGCTCGGCGTTCGTGGTGAAGTCGTAGCCGAAACGGCCCTTAGCGCACAAGAATTCGCCGTTGATTCCGGAATGGTCGCGGTTGTTGGCGCGGAGGATTTCGTTGTTGCGAATCGAGAGCGTGGTCTTGCAGCCGTTCGAGCAGTGCGCGCACGCGGTACCGAAATATTTCATCTCCCACGGACGGGTTTGGTAGCGATACGTGCCGCTGGTGAGCGCGCCGACGGGGCAGATGTCGATGCAGGCGCCGCATTCCTCGCAAGCGAGCTGGCCGGAATCATTGGGAATGATGACGGAAGTGACTCCGCGCGCGCCGACGCCGAGGGCCTTCACATCCATGCCTTCATCGCAAACGCGCACGCAGCGGAAGCACAGGATGCAGCGCGGCGCGTCATAATAGACCAGTGGCGACCACTTCTCCTCGGGATAATGCAGCTTTTCCTCGATGAAACGGCTGTGGTCGATGCCGTAGGTGAACGTCATGTCCTGTAATTCGCACTCGCCGCCTTTGTCGCACACGGGGCAGTCGAGCGGATGATTGGTGAGGACGAATTCGAGCATGTCCTTGCGCGCTTTATGGACCGCGGGCGTATCAGCGTGAACCACCATGCCGTCTTCCGCGACCAGCGTGCAGGCGGTGGCCATCTTGCGCTGTTTTTCGACTTCAACCAGGCACATGCGGCACGCAGCCTGGAGTGCGAAGCCCGGGTAATAGCAAAACGAAGGTATCTCGATGCCAGCCTGCTTCGCGGCTTCAATGACGAGCGTGCCCGCCGGCACGGACAGTTTCTGGCCGTTGAGCGTGAAGCTGATTACTTTTGTTTCCGTTTCCGCCATGTGTACCTTTGCGTCGTTACGCTACAACCGAAAAGCAGATTCCTCGCTTCGCCTGTTTGCCCGCCACGGCGGACGAGCCGCAGGAAGGCTCGGAATGACGAAGCCAAAACCGCTGCAACAAGCCACTACTAGCGCGCCATTGCCAGCACGTCGGCTGGTTTGTGCAGACATTTGCCGCGCAAGTGATCCTCGAATTCGTTGCGCCATTTGCGCACAATGCTCATCGTGGGCAGCGCAGCGGCGTCGCCGAGCGCGCAATGTGTTTTGCCCAGCATGTTTTCAGAGACTTCGTCGATCAACGGAATGTCTTCCTGGCGGCCGCCGCCCTCGTGGAAGCGATCGAGCATTTTGCGCAACCACGCGGTGCCTTCACGGCAGGGAATGCACCAGCCGCAGGATTCATGCGCGTAAAAATGCATAATGCGGCGCGCGACGTCAACCATGCAAGTATCTTCGTCCATGACGACGAGGCCGCCGGAGCCGAGCATCGAGCCGATTTTCGCGACGGAATCGTAGTCCATCGGCACATCGCATTCGTCGGCACTGAGCAGCGGGCATGAACTTCCGCCAGGGAGCACCGCCTTTAACTTTTTGCCGTTGGGGATGCCGCCCGCAACTTCGTTGATCATGCGATTCAGGTTGAAGCCGAGGGGCAATTCGTAAATTCCCGGGCGATTGACGTGCCCGGAAATGGAATACAGGCGCGTGCCACCGTTCTTGGGAACGCCAAGGCTCGCGTACCAGTCGCCGCCCTTGCGAATGATTAGCGGCGCCGTGCTGAGCGTTTCCACGTTGTTGACGACCGTCGGACACTGATACAGCCCCGCTACGGCAGGAAATGGAGGCTTGATGCGCGGATAGCCACGTTTGCCTTCGAGCGAATCGAGCAACGCAGTTTCTTCGCCGCATTCGTACGCGCCCGCGCCTGTGTGCGAGCAAAGCTCAAAATCGAATCCGGTGCCCAGAATATTTTTGCCAAGGTAGCCTGCTCTGTAGGCTTCGTCGATAGCCACGTCGAGAATGTCGAGAATGTAGCGATACTCGCCGCGCACGTAGATGTATCCCTGATGTGAGTCAATCGCTTTGCCGGCGATAACCATGCCTTCGATCAGCGCGTGCGGGTCCATTTCCATCAGCGGACGATCTTTGCTTGTGCCGGGCTCACTTTCGTCCGCGTTAGCAACCACATATTTCGGCTTGGGAGAATTTTTCGGCACGAATGACCATTTCATTCCAGTAGGGAAGCCGGCGCCGCCGCGTCCGCGCAGATTCGACTTTTTCACTTCGTCGATGATCTGGTCCGGCGTCATTTGCTTTAGGGCCTTTTCGAGCGCCTTGTAGCCGTCGTTCTTCAGATAAACATCGATCGATTTCGAGTTCGCGATCCCGAACCGGCGGCTGATCACTCGCACTTCGGCTGGATCGGGAGGATGGACG
>DATEHB010000096.1:0-7370 GCA_035279805.1 Candidatus Acidiferrales bacterium | reverse complement strand
CGATTTCGCCGTTTACGACGACCGCAAGCAGCAATCACTTTCCAGCTTTTCGGTCGAGCATCGCCAGGTATTCGACGCCTCCGGCGCTGTCGAGCCGCCTCCGTCCACACAGCCGAATGCGCAACCGCCCGCACCGCCGCGTCCTCGCTATGTCGCTCTGTATTTTGACGATCTTGACACCGAATTCGGCGAAATGCGCCATGTGCAGCTTGCCGCAGAAAATTTTCTTCGCACTGGCATTGGTCCTGGCGACAGAATTGCACTTTTCACCGCTTCGGGGCTGCAAACCGTCGGTTTCACGCCAAATGCTCCGGAAATCATCCGCGCCGTCGAGGAACTGAAGTTTCACGGGCGCGCGCTCAAGAGCAGCGGCTGTCCACGTATTACCCCTTACGATGCTTATGTCATTTCCACCGAACCGAACCCGCCGATCACTGATCTCGAAAACATAGTGGGCTCTCCCACTTATCAGGCGGTTCTCGGCGAGGCGCTGAAGTGCAACTGTGCCGACGTGGGGAATATGGATCGCACGTGTGCGATCAATCAGAGGCAGGTCATTGTCGGGGAGTCGCGGCAGATATGGGACTCCATCCGGCAGATGTCACAGGATACGCTGAATTCTTTGCACGCTGCGGCTGACTTCCTCTCGAACCGGCCCGGCGAGCGTCTGCTCGTCTTGGCTTCCTCAGGGTTTTTAGCTGGCACGCTGGAGGATGAGGTTGACTCAATTCTGAACGACGCTCTGCACGCGAACATTGTCATCAACTCGCTCGATGCTAAAGGTCTCTACACCTATACGGAAACAGAAACCCGAGATCAGTTGGAAGACAATGACGGGGCGTACCAAGTAGCCTACAGGGCAGAGAGCTTCGGCCAGTCGATGATGACCCTCACCGCCGCTATGGCCGACTTCGCGGTAGGCACAGGGGGTCGCTTTTTCCACAACCGCAACGACCTGGCCGCCGGTTATTATTCGCTTGCCGCCGCGCCCGAAACGGAATATCTGCTCGGCTTTGTCCCGGAAGAAGGAAAATTTAATGGAAAATTTCACAAACTGAAAGTGACTGTCAGTGCGCCCGGAAAATTCAATGTCCAGGCCCGGCTATTTCGCGCCCACGAAAGAAACTCATCAGCAAGCCAGCCAGCCGACACCTGAGAAGCAGATTGACGCCGAGGTGCGCTCCTCGGAAACGCGCAGCGATTTTCCTTTTGTAGTCAGCGAGGTGCCCTCAACTGCCAACAGTGGCACTCGTAAACTGAGCGTGCAGACCCATGTCGATATTCGGAAGCTGCCCTTCAAACTACAGAATGATCGGCACGTTGAGATGCTCACCTTCGTGGCCGCGCTATTTGACGCACAGGGGAAAATGATCGCCGGCAAGGAAGCGCAGATGCAATTCGCGCTGAAACCCGAGAGTTTCAAACGCTTTTCCAAGATCGGCATAAGTGGCGACATGTCGCTCGAAGCGCCTCCCGGCGCCTACCGCCTGCGTGTGGTCGTCGAAGAAGCCCTGGACGGAGAAATCAGCGCCACCATCCGGCCGGTTCATATACCGTAGCGTCCCAGAGGCGGAAACAAATTGCGCGGTCAATTGCGGCTAGATGTGGCTACTTTTTTAGAGAAGTCTTTGACTCAGAACTAGATGTATGGGGTGAGCGACGGGATTTGAACCCGCGACCCTCGGTGCCACAGACCGATGCTCTACCAGCTGAGCTACGCTCACCGCCGTGCGAATGATGATAACACGCGAGTGGAGACGGTGAAAGAGCGCGCGAATTGCAGGCGCAAGCAGAGATTTCAGAAGATTTCCGCGACACGTTTGAAATATTGCGGCAGCGTTCAGCCACGCAGGTCAGTTCTGATTTTTGGGGCGGAACGGAATTAGGGTAGATGCGGCCTGCGGTGAATGAGTGTTTTTGAGTTGCGACCGCGCATAGTCGGCCCACGGTCCATTCGACTGGTGCTGAAGATAGAGTATCCAGTGCTGGAGAGCATGCCGCTTCTCGCCATGTTTTTCATAGGCAGAGGCGAGATTGAAATGCGCGTCGGCGTGGTCGGGCTCGATTTCGATGGCGCGTGACAGATGTTCGACAGATTTTTCGAAGTCGCCGATTTCATCCAGGATGCAGCCGAGATTGAAATGGCAGACGGCGTTCTTCGGATCGAGCGCCAGCGCAGTTGAAAAGGAGTTGCGGGCATTTTCCAATTCGCCAAGCTGAAAGAAAAGACAGCCTAAATTGATGTGAGGCTCAGACCAATCCGGCTGCATTTCAATTACGCGGCGGTAAAGGCGCATCGCTTGTTCGAGCCTGCCGGGATAAGCTTCACACTTCAACGCCTGTTCAAAAAGATCTTCGGCAGTTCGCGAGTTCATCTGACGCAGATTGGCGGCGCTGGCAAACACGTGGTAAGGCAGAAGAAGCTGTCCGGTCAAAGGCTCGACGGCTTGACTCTCAGTCCCCGGAGGAATTACCGCGATCTGCCTGCCACTCGGAAATAGTTGCGATTCGCCGATAGACGAGGCGCTTTCACCGCGTTCGCGGCGCAAAATGGCGAAGGCGCGGCACACGGCTCTTGCGGGAATTCGCCGTTCCGTGATTGCTTTTATCGAGTGCAGAGTGACGAGATCGCGGAAATTGTAAAAGCGCTCGCCCCAGCGCGCCTGAGGAACGACGAGGCGCAGCCTGTGCCAGTAGCGCAAACGGCCCGGCTCAACGCCAACAATTCGACTGACTTCCTGCTGCGTGAAACGTTCTGGCAAGTCGCCCTTTTTTGCCGATTAACGATGCGATCCCGGACCGCTCCCGCCCGGCTCGCGTTTTTTTCGCTAAGACGATTATCCCCCTTGTGTCAAATCCGCAGACGGAAACCAGACGCGCCGTTTCGTGTGTTTCCCGCGTTACTGGTAAGCACCGGCTCCGTTGCAGGAGCGGCGCAGCTTGCTAGACTTCTAACAGGGGAACGCGGAGCAATGGCGACAGAGGCTTCCGGAAGGAGACAGCTGCGGAAGTTAGTGAATGTGGCGCGCCCAGTCGCGCTGCTTCTTGCATTACTTGCGCTGAAGGAAACTCCGGAAAGCGCAGCAGCTCGAGTCGCGACGATTTTTGTCGCTGCATATTTTCTTGTTTCAATCGTCGTAGCAGTGGTTGAAGAGGCCGGAGGCTTCGAGCGAATGTTTTTTCCGCCGGAAATCGATGCGATAGCTCTGGCCGTCTTTGTCGCGTTGACGCCGTCGCTAGCTCCGTTCTGGTTGTTTTATTTGCTTCCCGTTTTTGCGATGGCAACACTGGGCCGCACAGGCAACGGCAAGCCGTTCCATCAATTGGTCCCCGGTAGCTTGTTCGCAACGGACGCCGCTTTTTTGAGCGCGGGCGCTGCCGTGGCTGTGGCGATTCGTTCGGCGTGGTTTTCGCCGGCAGCTGAGCATGGCGCCTTGCGTTCGATCGGAATAGTGGCGGGCACGTATTGCGGGGGCCTCTGCGTCGCGTGGCTGGGCCTGCGTGAGCGAGCCCAGATCGGCGAGAATCGTTTCATCGAATCGCTGCTGAGCATGATACGAGTAGAGAAAGGTCTGACGGAATCTGTTCGCCTAGTGTTGAGCGAAATCGCCCGCGAATTCGATTGTGAGCGCGCTCTGCTGGTGATTTGCGACGAAGAGATCGACAGACTGTTCATTTGGAAAGGCGAACAGGACCGGCGTCACGCTTTTCCGCCGGATGCACTGCCGCTCAGTCGCGCGGGCGCCTACTTGGCTGAAGATCTTTCACAGAGTTTGTGTTGGAATTCGCTGGAAGGGAAGGGACAAGGGTTTGGGTGGCATCGGGAGACCGGAACGGTTGCGAGGTCAATGGAAGTGCCGCCCGCAACGGCACGACGAGAATTGGCCGCAAATCGTTTGATGGCCGCGACGATTCTTTCTTCCGGGCATCCAGCCGGGCGAATGATATTGGTAAATGGACGGCGCGCGTTTGCGCAGCGCGATCTGCGTTGGTTCGAACGCATTGCCCGTCATTTGAACGTTCCACTGGAGAACGTATTCCTGTTGCGCAGCCTTCGCGCGCGGGCGGTGGAGGCAGAGCGAAGCCGCATTTCGCGAGACCTCCACGATGGAATTCTGCAGACGCTTCTGAGCCTGAATATTCAATTCGGCGTCCTGCGCCGGAAACTCCCCCAGGCTCCTGAGCAGGTGGGCGGCGACCTGGCTGCTTTGGAAAAAACCGTTCGAGAAGAAGGCGACGACCTGCGGCAGATGGTAAAGGACCTTCGGCCGCTGCGCGTGGAAAGCGCGGACTTGCGCGAAATGATGCATAGTTTCGCGGAGCGCTGCCACGACGAATCGGGAGTGGTGGTCGACCTTTTCCTGGAGGAAAACGATTTGAGGGCGCCGGACCGGATTTGCCGCGAGGTGTTCCAGATATATCGTGAGTCACTCAACAACATAAAAAAGCATGCGCGCGCGAGCCACGTCGTGGTAAAACTATGGCAGGACGACACGAAAATCTTCCTCGTCGTCGATGATAACGGGCAAGGATTCAGCTTTGCGGGGAAATTTGGGAGCGAAGAGCTGGATCGCTTGCGCCTGGGTCCGATCTCGATTAAAGAGCGGACTCGCACTGTGGGGGGTGTCCTAACGGTGGAATCTAACCCAGGGCATGGTGCGCGTCTAACAATTGAAATCCCATTGAACTGAAATGACAAAAAACAAAACGCCTGTTCGCGTTCTGGTTGCAGACGACCATGCTATTTTTCGCGACGGTCTGCGCAAACTGTTTGAGGGCACCGATGAAGTGACGATTGTCGGTGAAGCCTCCAATGGCAATGAATGTGTCCGCATGCTTGCAAAGCTGAAGCCGGACATTCTGCTTTTGGACCTGCGCATGCCGGAAAAAGATGGACTCGGAGTGCTCGAAGAGATCAACTTCGATTCCGTGACGACACGCGTGATTGTGCTGACCGCGGCTGAAGACGACCGGGACGTGGTTCGCGCCATGCGCCTCGGCGCGCGCGGTGTTGTATTGAAGCAGTCGGCTAGCGATCTTTTACTAAAGAGCATCAAGAAAGTGCACGACGGCGAAATCTGGCTCGACAATCGCATGACGGCCGAAGTGATTGACGCGTTCAAACGCTCCGCGGAGACCGGGCAGCGTCGCGATAAGCCACTGCTCAGTGAGCGTGAAAAGGAGATTGTTCAGCTGGTCGCGCAAGGTTTCCGCAACCGCGAAATCGGCGAAAAGCTTTTTATCAGTGAGCAGACCGTCAAAAATCATCTGCATAATATTTTCGACAAACTTGGAGTTTCCGATCGCCTCGAACTCGCACTGTACGCGATTCACCACCGGCTGATCGATCAGGCCTGACACCGAACAAGCCCCCTTTGCGCCAGCCGTGCAATGACATCATTTAATTGTTATAGCGCAGGACGCGAAACTTCTGCCTTACGTCTGAGTCAAATTCACGTCGGCGACGACTTTGTGCTAATTAATAATCAGACGTTTTTTCTACAGCTTGAACCGTCCGAATTTCTGCACAGCAGGTAAGCTAAAATCGAAACTTAGCTTGTGTCGAGATCTTCCGTACCCGTGAGATCGTCACGAAAGAGGACGCCTGCGTTTGTGTAACGCACGACCTATTCGAAATTGGGTCTGTTCGAACAGCATCGCGTTGGCAAGACGCGTATAATCAGTACGCTTTCATGTCGGGGCGTAGCGCAGCCTGGTAGCGCGCCTGCCTTGGGCGCAGGAGGTCCGCGGTTCAAATCCGCGCGCCCCGACCACTAACTCCTGAGTTTTCAATTCACCCTTGTCGATGCCACTTGCGTCGAAGCCTGAACTTGGGTCCATTTGGGTCCAAATACAAGTCTCTCGACACTTTCTACTGCGCGACGTTGCTCCTCCGGGATCGCGTGCAAATAAATCTCGCGCGTGATCTCTGGTGTGGAATGCCCCAACAGGGATTGCATTGTCCCTATCGGCGTGCCCACGGAATCGAGCATCGTTGCGTGGCTATGCCTCAGAAGGTGCCACGTGACGCCTGGAAGCCCTAGCTTCTTCGCGGCAGGCTTCAGGTGCTTGCGCAAGAGATTCCATCGATCTAGTGGCAATCCCTCGCGTGTGGCGAATACTAAGGCTCTTGTATCAACAGCGGCAGGACGGATGGCGGCAAAGATTTCTGCCGTCTCCGTTCCAATCGGAATCGTTCGCGCACTGCGCTTCGTCTTGGGCTGATCGAAATGCCCGTCATACACCGTTTCGCAAACACGGAGCATGCGAGCATTCAAATCGACACTTCCCCAGCGAAGCGCAAGCAACTCTCCAACGCGTAGTCCAGTGAGCACTAATAGCAACGTGACCGAGCGTGCCGGGTCATTCAAGGTGGTAACAAGGTTCCGCACCTGGACCGGAGTAAGGACAATTCTCTCCGTTCCATGCTGCCGTCGTGGGAGTTTTGTTTTCTGAGCTGCGTTCTCGGTGATATAACCCCATTCCTCGGCTGCACCGAGAATCTTGCTCAAACCGCACTTGAAGTGATGAACGGTTTCCCACGACAAACCACCCTTGAGTTTTCGACTGAGAAAGCTCTGTAACTCTTCCCGCGTGAGTTCGCGAAGCTGCCTCTGGCCGAAAGCCGGAATGAGATGCACGTCGAGCATGTACCGATAGTGCTTCTGGGTTGCGTACTTGAGTGTCGGCAAAACCACAGGTGTCCAATCATCTTTGACAAAACTGTCAAATGTGCGGACGGACTGCGGTCGTGCCTTACCGGTGTTGATTGTCCCTAGCCTCTGAGACAACGCTTGCATCGCGAGGCGGCGCGTCGGGAATTCCGCGACGGTCCCGATCACTTCGGATCGTCTCAGTCTGCCGAGCGTGCCGTCCGCTTGAATTACGTCCTCCCACCAACGCGCCACCCATACTTTCCTCCGAGTGCCGCGCTGGAAAAGCGATCCTTGCTGGAAACCTCTTCGAGCCATCGTTCCTCCAGGGATGGCCCGTCCAGCTTGTTCTGTGTCGCTCTTGAGTGTAGTCCGCATGTCAAGCAGCGTGCGAGTCTTGCCGTTGGGATGCGACCCACGCCAACACTTCTTCCTGACGGAAGCGCCAGTACTTTCCGAGTCGGTAACCTGGTATTCGTTCCAAGGATCGTTTGCGCGTCCGTCCGTAGACCCAAGACACAGGGACTTGCAATAAGTCAGCTACTTCGTGAACCGTCAGAAGGTGCTTTCCGTGGTTTTCCTCTCCCGCTGTGGCCGCGATGTGCGCGGCATTGTTCGGAGAACTACGCGAGGATGTTTGCGAGAATGATGCCGATATGGGCAGTACCTCCTCCCGTGAGATGTCTGACGGTTTCGCGGATTGGTTCGGGGTCGAGC
>DATEHB010000095.1:0-8321 GCA_035279805.1 Candidatus Acidiferrales bacterium | reverse complement strand
CCATGGCTTGCGTGGTTTTCTTTGTCATTCTGAGCCCGAAGGGCGAAGAATCTCGCCTCGGCCCCCGCGTTGGCCTTGGCCTGTTCGCCCTCGGCCCATTTGCTCGCAGCAGTGATTCAAAAATCAACGACGCACGTTTGCCCGAACCTGCCTGCCTCTTGCCCGCCGCGGCGGGCAGGCAGGGAATCGCTTCTGCCGGACTCCGCTTTTCGCAAGGCGAGATTCTTCGCTGCGCCTGCCTGCGGCAGGCAAGCTCAGAATGACAACCGTGCACCTGGACCGATGGCCATTGTCGGCCCCGTTTTCCGGTCGTGTTACATCGCTGTACGCAACCTTGTTGTGTGTTTTTGCTCGCGGCCCGATGAAGCCGATCGGGCCCTACGCAACACAAAACCGTGCACGATCCGTGAAGCGCGACGGGATCAACCGCGGCGCAAAACCATGATGGTGCGGTCGTCATGCTGATGCGCACCGGCGGAAAAGTTCTTCACTTCCGCGAGGCACGCCGCCGTAAGAGCGTCGGGCGCAAACGAGTGCCGGTCATTCAGAAATTGCCGCAAACGCATGAGGCCATATTCGCTATCCGTGCCGTCGAATGATTCCGTCAGGCCGTCGGTGTAAAAAACAAGACTGTCGCCGGCGTCGAGGCGGATTTTTTCGGCAGGATAACTTCCCGCGCCGAACATTCCCAGCGGCATTCCCGTCGCTTCGAGCGAACGCACGCCCCCCTTTTGCAGCAGAAAGACCGGCAGATGCCCGGCGCTGCAAAGCTCGACGGAGCCGGAAGCGGATGCGCGCCCGCAAACGAGCGTAGCGTATTGTCCCGCCGTGGTGCTTTCGCAGAAAAGGCGGCTCACGCGCGCCACCAGCTGATCCAGCGGCAGATTGCTGCTCACCAGGCTGCGAAACATTCCGTGAAGCTGCGTCATCAGCAGCGATGCCGCCACGCCTTTGCCGGCAACATCGCCCAGCGAGAAAAATATATCGCCCGAACCGTCGTTTACGGGAGCGGACGGAATCACGTCGCAATAATCGCCGCTGACGATGCCAGCCGGCTCGTAGCAATAGTGAAATTGCCAGCCACCGGCGCGAAAATCGTGCGGCGGCAGCAGGGCGCGCTGGACTCTCGCGGCCAGTTCGAGGTCGTCTTCCAGCGCGCGGCGCTGAGGCTCGCTCAAATGATCTACGCAGAAGCGCACAAGCGGATCGGCGATCAGGCGTTCCTGCTCCACCGCCTCGTGGCATTCCTCGCAGATTCCGAACGAGCCGGCGCGCATGCGCTCCAGCGCGGCATCGACTTCGCCGAGAAGCGCGGAGAGGGAAGCGTTTGCGGTGCGCGAGCCGATGGCGGCTGCCAGTCTCTTGCGCCGATCTTCGAGCTGTGAGTGCAAATACGTTTCGGTGGTGGTCGCCATTTTTCCCTCCGCCTCGCCATGATACGCAAAAGCAGCCGGCGCGCTATCCGATTTGCGCGTCAAATCCAGCGCGGCAATTTTGCGCCGCGGGCGCGTGCTACGCTGGATGCGCAGGCTGGGCGCGCGTTGAATGATGGATTTTAGATGCGAGGCTGCGCTTGAGGACTCACCGCAGCATCGCCGCCGGGGCTTGGGTTTGCAGGATCGGGCTTCGGCCCCCGACCGTTACCTCTAGCGATGGAATTGCAGGGCCGGGGTTCAGGCCCGGACTGTCTGGTCTTTTTGGTTCTTCTCCCTAGAAAATTGAGTCCTTCTTTCTCTGCTCCATTTGTTTCTTCGTTTCAGCGTTCATTTTCATGGGGTCAATGGCCCACATCAGGTTGGGAGTTCCCATGGGAATGGAATCCTTGCTGGTGTCCCATACGTGCCAAGTCTTTCCATGCGTACTGCGGATCATCTGGAGCGTCGTCTTCTTCTGATCCTCGGGCATGCCAGGCAGATCGAGCATGCCGCTGTCCACTTCTCCGTCATGCGGATGCCAGTATTTCTTCTCCGCGGCGGGCAGGGACTGGAAACTTTTGTCGGAAATAATGTGTTCGACGCCGATCAAACGCGCACTCTTCGTGTTGCCATCGTAAATCACGCATTGAATCAGGTCCGCGTTCACGGCCTGGCAGTAGTGGGTGACCCGCATCTGTTTTTGCTTTTCGGCGGGCAGGCTGGTGTCGTGCTTGTAATTGTGAAAACCATCGACGTAAATCTGAAGCTGCTCAACCGGTGACCGGGCCTGGCCGTTCTGCGCGTGAAGCGGCGAGAGGCACAGGGGAACGGCGAACAACGCGAGTGAGAAAGCGGCGATTCTTTTCATTTTCCCTCCTCGATCGGCGATAAGATGTTTTCAAAAACCGGGACCGGGGAGCGCGATCGGCTGCTCCGGAAATGTGAGGCGAACACTGCGATTTGTGGCGTTGCTTTGCGCGGAAAGATATGGCAAACGGCCGTGCATGTCAAGGACGGCACCGTGCCAAGGCCGCCCGAATGAGGCTTCTTTGCCGCGTTCCGCAAGGCGACCCGCGCAGAATCTCTGTGCGCGCGGCCGCATCTGATACACTTCCTCGAATCACCGGCGCGCGGCGTATTGCTGCGTGGACGGTGAATGGAAGCGAGACGCGCGAGAGGCTGGAAGATGGCGTTAGCGGCGACGATCATCGGGCTGGCAATTCTCGCGGTAATTTTGTGGGACGTTTTCGAGACGATCATCTTGCCGCGACGCGTGACGCGGCGTTTCCGTTTTGTGCGGCTGTTTTACCGGTCCACGTGGATTCCGTGGAGCCGCGTGGCGCGCGGGATTTGGGCAGGAAGCCGCCGCGAATCGTTTCTGAGCTATTTCGGACCGCTCTCGCTGCTGGGCCTCTTCGTAGTGTGGGCCGTGGGACTGGTTTTCGCCTTCGCTTTTCTGCATTTCGGCGCAGGCTCGTCAATTAATTCGCCGATCGCGCCGATGGGCCACCCGGGGTTCCTGACGGATTTGTATCTCAGCGGCACCACGTTTTTCACGCTGGGGCTGGGCGACGTGACGCCGCGCACGGAACTCGCTCGCTTCATCACGGTGATCGAATCCGGGCTTGGCCTCGGTTTTCTGGCCATGGTCATCAGTTATTTGCCCGTGCTGTATGGCGCCTTTTCGCGCCGCGAAGTGAATATCTCGCTGCTCGACGCTCGCGCCGGCTCGCCGCCGACCGCTTCGGAATTATTGCAACGGCACACGCAGCCGCAAAGCGTCGCGGCGCTCGAGCAATACTTGCGCGACTGGGAAACGTGGGCGGCGGAGTTGATGGAAAGCCACATGTCGTATCCCGTGCTGTGCTATTTCCGTTCGCAGCACAACAATCAATCGTGGCTCGCGGCGCTGACGACGATCCTCGATGTGTCCGCGTTGCTGATCGCGTACGGCAAAGGCGCATTGCGCTGGCAAGCGAAGCTGACGTTCGCGATTTCGCGGCACGCCGTGGTGGATTTGGCGCAAGTGCTGAATTGCCCGCCGAAGCGCACCGACGGCGAGCGACTGCCCGCTGGGGAGTTGCGCAAATTACACACGTTGCTGATTGGCGCGAACCTATCCGAATGCTGCGCGGAAGACCGCGAGGAGGACGAGCAGCGTCTCGGCGATTTGCGGCGCATGTACGAGCCGTACGTCGCCGCCCTGTCGGACCGTTTGCTGATGCCCGTCGGCGCGTGGACGCCCGCGAAACACATTGTGGACAATTGGCGCACCAGCGCCTGGGCGCGCATTTCGACCGACATCGAAACGCCCTTCGCTGAGGCAGAAGAGAAAGAGCATTTCTGACCACCGAAAAAAGAAAGAAGGAGGCATCGTGCCCACGAAGAAAGGCATGACTCGTAATAGCAAGCCTCGCGCCACGCGCCCGAACATGCCGGGTTACGGAATCTCCACTGCGAAGAAGGGCATGTTGCCGTGGCGGTGGGCCGAAGACCGTCTGCACAAGAGCCGGCAGTATTGGATGGTGACAGTCCGGCCGGATGGGCGTCCGCACGTCATGCCTGTTTGGGGCCTGTGGCGCAACGGCGCTTTTTATTTCAGCACTGGCGGGCATTCGCGCAAGGCTCGCAATCTGGCCGCGAACGCGAATTGCATCGTGTGCAATGAAAATGCGGGACAGGGCGTGATCGTGGAAGGCGCGGCGGAAATTTGGAGAGACGAGGCGGGCTTCGAAGAACTCGCGCGCGAATATCAGAAGAAATACAAGATTGACATCCGCGGAATGAATGAGCCGTTCTATCGCGTCATCCCGCGAGTGGTTTTTGGGCTATACGAAAAGAAATTTCCCACCACGGCGACTCGCTGGCTGTTTGAGGAGGACAGAAAGGGAATAGCCGTTTGACGAACGGCTCCGTGAACGAGCGCTCGCATGTTTGATGATGGTGATTGCGGCGCGGGCGCTGCGCAAGTCAGTTCCTCGTTGTCATTCTGAGCGAAGCCTGCCTGCGGAGGGCGAGCGAAGAATCTCGCTTTGCCCCGCGGCGAATTAGTTCCCAAGCGAGATTCTTCGGGCAAAGGCGGTCCTCAGAATGACAACCGTGCACCTGCGCCCATCAGCATTGGCGGCCGGTTTCGCACCCATTGCCTTTGTAGGGGCCGATCGGCGTGATCGGCCCGCTGTTTGTAGCTCACCTCCCGGCCGGCGGTTTTTGCCGGGCTGACGTGAGGGCCCATACCGGCATCGATTCATTTTTCGTCGCGACGACAAAATCCTCAGGTCAGTCCCGATAAAATCATCGGGACGGGACCTGAGCTACAGGGATGAGGTTTTTCGTCCACACCGGCATCGATTCATTTTTCGCCGCAGCATCGCAAGTCAGTTCCTCGTTGTCATTCTGAGCGCAGCGAAGAATCTCGCCTCGCGCACAGCGGCGAATTAGTGTCCAAGCGAGATTCTTCGGACAAACCCGGCCCTCAGAATGACAACAAAGTCGGGAGACGCGGGCAGACCTCGCGCAATTGACGGTTTGTAGGGGCCGATCGGCGTCATCGGCCCGCGCTTGTAGCTCACGTCCCGGCCGGCGGCCTTTGCCGGGCTGACGTGAGGTTTTTCATGCGCGTCGCGCCTGTCAACACTTTCGGTGATGGCACCTTCCGCCATCTTGACAGTTGTTCAACTCTGGTGTAACTAGTCTGCTAATTTACGCGCTTTTCTTCGTAGGCCCACGGCCCAAATAAGCATTTTGACGAGGAGACCTCCGATGCCTACCTCCGTGCGCCGGCATGTTAGCCTGCGAATAGCGATCGCGATGGCTTTTTTGTTGTCTGGCTGCGCCGTCTTCAACATCAGTAAGCCGAGCGCGAACGGCCAGGCCAACTGTCCCGTGCCTGCGGAAGTCGATTGGGGCGCGAGCCTTCAGGCGAACACGTTCAAGGTCGCCCTCGACTCAACCACGGATGTGACGAATCAATTCACGATAGGTACGACTTCCAGTGGAGGATCTGCCGCGACCGCGAACCTTACGATTCCTCAAGGGAGTCATTCGCTGCTGGCGAGCGGAAAATTATGGACATGGTATACGCAAGCCTACGAGTTCACTTCCACAACCGTAAACTTCACAGTTAATCCTCCAGCGCTTAACCTTAGTCCGAGTCCCAATCCACTGAACGTTCCCGTGGGCGGCCAGTCGACGCTTTCTGTAAACGTCACGGCTGGAGCGTGTCTGAACGGACCCGTGGCTGTCACTCTCGGCGGATTGCCCAACCAGGTGACTGCGACGGGTTTCAACGTCAGTCTTTCTGGTGGAAGTGGCAACGGCACGACGACGGTCAAGGCGACTTCTTCGGCCTCGCCGGCACATTCCACTGCCAACGTGAGCGGGACCGCGGCAAGCGGGCAGACGGCATCAGCGAATTTTACGTTGAACGTGGGCAGCGCGCCGCACGTCAACTCCGTTTCACCGGCGATGCAAACTCGCGGCGGCAGCGTGACGATTTCCGGGTCGAATTTCGACACTGTTTGCGCAAACGACGTGGTCTCCATCGGCGGCGCGACGGCAACGCCTTCTTCCTGTTCGGCATCTTCGCTCAGTGTTAGCGTGCCTCAGCAGGCTAGCTTCGTGCCCAATCCCGGCCTGCTTACCGTGAAGACCGGCGCAGGGACGAGCTCAGGAATTAATTTCACGGTTGCTCGACAGCCGGGCGCCTTCGTCGAAATTACAAGCAGCATAGAGGGCCAGGTGTCGAATCAGACTTGCTCGACGGGGGCGGTTAAGTTGACCATCTGCAGCTCCAACTGTGGTTCGAACTACCCGTTTGTGGCGACGTTCGAAAAGGCTCCGAACGGCCCGCAGATCAACCAGCCTATCCCATTTCATAAGGATAATTCGCGGGTGTCGGGGCTAGGGGGCGCGGGTTTCAGTTTGTGCACGGTCGGCGTTGTCCTCGACGGAGATACCACCGGCGTTTCTCCGCAACTGCTGGGGATCGAGTTTCTTGATCTGGTCACCGCGAATCACTTTCCTTCGGGGGGCACGTACACCTTCAATTACGGCGTTCCCGCCGGAAATGCTTCTTACGTCCCGCGCATTTTCCGCAGCCCCGACGGAACGATCCTGATCCTGGCGTCCGCTTCGACGATTGGTCCCAGCCAACTGACTGCAGCCGTCTTCGACCAGGAGAATCCGAACGGAGCTGTGAATGCGAATTGTCAATCCTCAATTGTATCGAGCAGCTTCTCGGCTTCGATCACTTCGAGCAATCAGGTAAGCATTACGCTCGCGGGTTCGCCGTGCAGCGCCGTTGTAATTCACTAAAGTGTATTCGCCGCGCGCTCAGTGCTATTGCGAGAGAGCGACGAAATGGCGGCACTGACGGAGAACTGAGCAATGAGCGAAACGGCGAGCATCGGGCGCATTGCGCTGGCGATTTTGCTTTCGGGATTCGTTTCGTCGCTGACGGACTGGCTGTTTGCCGGCGTGATGTTCCACAGCAAATACATGGCGCATCCGGAGATTTGGCGGCGCACGCCCGGTGCGAACATGAAAGGCGAGAATCAGGCGGTGGCGTGGTCCACGCTGCTGGGATTCGTGACGTGCGCCGCGTTCGTGTGCACCTGTCTGGCATTTCAGGTGCGCGGCTACACGGCGGCGCTGGAGTTGGCGGCGGCAATTTGGGTGATGGCGCCGTTGCCATTGCTGATCGTGAACGCGCTGTTCATCAAAATGCATCCGCTGACGGTCGCGTCGCTTTCGCTCGGGTGGCTCGCGAAACTGTTGCTCGCTGGCGCCGCGGTGGGCTGGCTGCTGTCGTAACGCGGCGCAAACATCTCGCCATCCGCCTGCTGAAAACTTCCTTGGATGTCATTCTGAGGAGGTTGCCCGCCACGCGGGCTGGCAGGGAATCCACTTTAGGTCGACTCTTCGTGTCCAAGGCGAGATTCTTCGCTGCGCCTGCCTGCGGCAGGCAAGCTCAGAATGACAACGATGGACGTGGCGCTGCGTTTGTTCATCGTGGTAACGGTGTAGTAGGAAGGTCCTGTTGTCGAATGCGCGGCGCGCTTTTCGCAGTCATTCTGAGGGCCGGGTCTGCCCGAACTTGCCTGCCGCTTGCCCGCCGTGGGGGGGCAGGCAGGGAATCTGCTGTGCCTGTGGCGCCGTGCGCGAGGCCTGGGCGCCTCCCGTTTTCGCTGTCATTCTGAGGGCCGGGTCTGCCCGAAGAATCTCGCCTCGAACTAATTCGCCGCCGTGCGCGAGGTCAAGCGAATGCGTTCGTGAAACGAAGATTGTATTGCGGCATGGCGAGGCGTAGAATCGCGCACAGAGTTTGACCAGCCCCGGGCCATACGAAGCGTCGGCGCAAAGCCGAGAGGAGTTCCCGATGGCCAAGTCACTTCACTGCAACGACGTCATTCCCGGATGTGGCTACGTTGTAAGCGCCGCCACGGAAGAAGAAGTAATGCGGCAAACAGCGGAACACGCCAGGATGGAGCACAACATACGCCGAATCACGCCGGAAATTACGGCGATGGTTCGCGCCGCGATTCGCGACGACGGCCAAAGCGAGAAAGCCGCCGCCGCGTGAATGCGCGCAGCGGAAAATCAGTTCCTCGTTGTCATCCTGAGCGCAGCCTGCCTTCCGTTGGCAAACGAGAATCCCTCCGCCATCTTGTGTCATTCTGACTGAGCTTGGCCTGCCTTCTGTTGGCAAGCGAGAATCCCTCTGCCACCGTGTGTCATTCTGAGCGCAGCGAAGAATCTTGCCTCGCGCACGGTGGCGCAGGCAGCTGTGCCGCGTCGCGCCGACACTGCCCATCGGCCCAGGTGCCCCGTTGTCATTCTGAGCCTGCCTGCCGCAGGCAGGCGCAGCGAAGAATCTGGCCTCGCGCACGGCGGCGAATTGGTTCC